>NZ_JBWLKL010000008.1:0-315029 GCF_059026065.1 Streptomyces sp. A18
CGGCTGCGCCGATTCCGCTGCGCTCCACCCTTGACACCCGTCCCTCCACCGCGCGAGGGAAGACGACCGGACGGCCCGAGGAGCGGGACTCTCGACCACTCCCGGTGGCTGTGCGGCTTGCCTGCCGGGTGCGGACCGGATCTTCCGGCGTGACCGTCACGGGCCCCTCACCGCCGGGCGCGCGGCCGGTCCGGGGATGGGTGCCGGTCTCGTCAAGCGTCTACCGACCGGATCTCCCGGGGCGGCGCAAGGCGGGAGAGGTGCGCGCGGCGGGCCCGGGGGCGGGTGGCGCTCGGTAAGCGGCCGGCCGACCGGACCTTCCAGGGTGGGCGGTGGGCGGTGGGCGTCGCGGGGCAGGTGTGCGCTGGTGGCGGCGCAGCTCGTTGTCAGTGGGTGGGAGTTGTGACCTCCGTTGCAGGAAAGTCTCACTCCGCCACGCGTATGGGGCTGGCTTGGTGCGACTTTCTTGCAAGCCGTGGGGTGTGGCTCACCTACTTTGGGAAAGTTGTGTTCTGGCAGACAGGGGGCGCACGCGTTCCGTGATGCGCCTTCTCGGGATTTGGTGCCGGCCACCCCCCTAGCACCCGCCCCAACAGCGGGCGGCTGCTGACCCGCTAGCCCATGGGGTTCGGGACCTTGCCGGGGCCCTGGCGGGGCCAGTCGCTCGGGGACGGGGCGGCTCGGTCCTTGAAGTCCTCCTCGCGCCAGCTGCCGTCTCGGCACACGTAGGACCGGGCCTTGCCGCTGACGTCCCATGCGCCCTCGTCCACACAGGGCTCCTTCCCCTGAGGAGGGGTACGCCAGCGCCATCGTCCGCTGATCTGCTCGCACCACACCCGCGTACCGTGTCGGGTCACACCAGCCCTACCCCGCTCCTCCGCCCGACAACTGGGGTTGTGCCAGCCCCACTTCGCATCCTCCTCCGGAGCCATGGTCACCGTGGGCAGTGGGCTGGGGGACGGCTGCTCCGGGCAGCCGGTGGGCGTCCGGTGGCTCGGCGGCGGTTCTGTGCCCGGCCGGACGCAGAACATCCCTCCCTCCCCGCCTCGGGACTCCCCGGCGGAACGCGGCTCAACAGCCCCACCGCTCCCACACGCGGTGATCAGCGCCAAGACGCCAACGCCGAACAGAAGACCGGGTGTTCGTATCCGCCCCATAGGGCCGCAGCCTACTGAGCCATGCCCGGCGCCCCCGCCCCCAGAAAAGCCGGTCGGCCGACGCTTGACGAGACCGGTGCCCACCCCTGGAGCGACCGCGTGCCCCGTCCCCTGACGGTCACCCCAGAAGATCCGGTCCGCGCCCGGCAGCGAGACCGGACGACCCAGCTCGCTCCCCGATAGCCCCGCCTCCTGGGCCGTCCGGTCGTCTTCCCCTCGCGCGGTGGAGGGGCGGGTGTCAAGGGTGGAGCGCAGCGGAATCGGAGCAGCCGACGCGACCGAAGGGAGCGCCCTTTACACCCGGCCCGCAACCGCCAACCTCGCGACAACCGGGCGGCCCCGGCACGCAGCAAGGCCGCAGGCCCGCCGAAGCCCGGCCTCCGGCGCTCTCACCGTGCGGGACCAACGAGCGAAGCACCCGCGGCCTTCCCCATCTGATCGAGCTGGCCGAGGACGTCGATACGAACTCGCCGTGGAGGCCGTGGAGATCGTCTCGCCGTCCTCGGTGGACCCTTTTCACGGACCCCGCCCCGATCGTCTACCGGGAACGCGCTTCCGAGCCCTACGGCAAGAAGCTGAAGCCGGCCTACTGGGGCCAAGGGCTGCCGGGAGATGTCACTCCTGGCTCCCGGAGGGGGCTGTCCCTGTGTCCGACCCGGTAGAACCCCGTGGGAAGGACACCTCGACGCGGCGGTTCTTCTTGCGGCCCTCCTCGGAGCCGTTGTCCGCGATCGGATAGTCCTCGCTGTAGCCGCGTACGGAGTACGTGACCTCGGGGCCCAGGTAAGCGGCCATCTTGTCGTGCACCGCCTCCGCGCGTTCGCGGGACAGTTTCTTGCCGTGGTTGTACGAGCCGAGGTCGTCCGTGAAACCGAACACCCGGACATTCGTGGCCTTTTGAGCCTTCGCCTCCTCGGCGATCGCCTTGATACGGGCGTTCGCCTCGGGGTTCAGCTTCGGGCTGTCCTTCGGGAACAACACCTCCGCCTGCAGCGCGAACTTCACGTCCGTGTTGGTGTCCTCGCGCCGCTCCTCGCCCCCGAGGTCTTCGACCACGGACTTGATGTCCAGGACCTTCGCGGGCGCGAGGGTCGCGCCGTCGGCAAGCTTCAGGCCGGGGCTGTTGGAGTCGACCTCCTGGGGCGGGGTGGAAGTTGTGCTGCCGGGGGGTGCGCTGGGGTCTTCGTCGTCGGCGGAGGCGGGGGTGGCAGTGCCTGTCAGGAGGAGCAGGGCGGCCGTGAGGGTGGCGGTGGCGGTGGCTGTCGCCAGGGTGCGGGGGCGTGGTCGGGGGTGGGACATGGTCACTCACCCTCGGCGAGTTCGATGGAGGCGGGGGGCATCCCGCCTACCTGGAACGACACCTTCTTCGTCCCCTCCGGCGGGGCGGGGAACTGCGCGAACCAGTCGGCCGTGTTCCCCGAATCGATGCCACCCTCGAACTTGGTGCAGAGGCAGCGCCCGGTGGTGTCACGCAGGACCAAGTACCGCTTCTTCCCCTGTTCATCCACAAGACTTGCACCAGCAACGGACCCGCCGTTCTTCTGCAACTCCTGTTCGTCTCCGCGCCATTGACCACCGGTCCAAAGACCGCCAGAGGTGTTCGTCACCTTGCCTGAAACGGTAAGGAAGCCACCCTCATCGCGTTTGGCCGAGTTGATGACCAGAGTCACCCCGTCCCCCTTGGACTCAGCGAGAGTCTGGTCGGCAGCGGGTGGCTGCGACTCCTTCTCGTCGCCCCCATCGTCGTCCTTTGCCGGCGCGGAGGGCTTGGAGTCCTTGTCGGACTTGTCGTCGCCCCCACCGCCGCCGCAGCCAGCGACCGTGAGGACCAGCCCAGTCGTGATCGCCACAGCGGTCATTGCTCTGCGAGTCATCATGGTGCGCCGAATGTTCATCGCTACGGCTTCCTTCTTTCGTCGATCACTAATCAGTCGGCCAGGTGCACGGAGAAGAGGACGGATGCATCCGGGAGATCCTCGAGATCGAATTCCTCCGGATCGAGCTCGAAGGAATCGCCGCCGTCACACTCGAACTCCACTTTCTTCTCCGGGTCGGAAGATGGAGCGATCCCGCAGCGCGGCTTGATGATGGCGGTTGCCCCGGCCTTGGCGTGCTGGGACTCCGTGCCGGGAATGATCGAGTCGCCAACGGTGTAGTTGGTCTCGATCTCCACCCGGTAGCCCGGGTATCCGTTCACTTCGTCCGGGCCAAAGCCAGTTACGGCCGAGTCGTTGTCGGCGGCCAGTTCATCAGCCGCAGCCTGGGCCCCGTCGCCGGTGAACTTGTCACCGTCCAGCCAGTCGAGCCAGGCATCGCCATCCCCAATGGATTTGCCCAACCCTTCGACCAGCTCATCCCTGGAGTCCTGTGCAGCGGCCAACGCTGCGGCGTCCGCTGCCGACTGGGCGCCGTTGCGCGCAGATGCCGCTTGGGCAAACGCAAAGAAGGCGAACGCAACGAAAAGCAGAATCCCCGTCATCCAGATGTAGATGGGGAGAGTCTGCCCTCGGTCGCTTCGCAGTGAGAGGCGCTCCGTCACCCGCCGCCGATGACGTCGCCCACCGCGTTGCCGATTGCCGTGGAAATCTTGTTGTCCAGGGCCAGGCTGTCGATCAACGTATAGATCCCGGCAATCAAGATCATGAGCCCCGCATACTCCACAAACCCAGCCCCCGCATCCCGCCCCCTCCCCCGAACCCGGGAAGCCACGGTCACGGTCCAGTCCACCCAGACTCTGAGTACGCGATCCTTCAGCACGACGGCCCCTTCTCTCCCACCCGATACACGCATAAGCACAAGCACAAGAACCCGCACCGCCGGCGCAACCCATTCCGACGCCGCTGTCGCCATAGGCAACGTACGCGAGATCTTGTGACCCAACAGCCACTCTCCGCAACCAATGTCGTTTGATACGCGGAAGTTGTGGAAGTTGGCGAGTTCCCTTCCCCGGCGGTGAGGTCATCACGCACCCCGGAGGCATGTGGCAGAGGTCCGCGACCGGGCCGGTGGTGATTCCATCCGTCTCACGACTTCCCCTCCCGCGAATCCCGTGAACTCGTCTTTTGCAAAGGCCAGTCGGGGAATCCGACCCCGGCAGGGGCCACCCCCGGAGTCACCGCGCCCTTCCCGCCCTCCGGGCGACTGTCCCACATCGGGTTGCAGCCGCGAAGAGGTTTCGCCGAGTGGCTTGATACCAGCTCCCACCGCAGGGCCCGCCGCACCGGTCACAGCACCCTCACTTCCCCAGGATCGAGCCGAAGTCCGACCCCGAGCCGAGGAACATTCCCGCCGCGATCAGAATCATCGTGGCCGGAAGCATGAAGACCAGGGTCACCATCGTGGCCTTGGGGATCGTCTTGGCCGCCCTGCGGCGCGAGTTCTGCGCGTCCGTGCGGCGCATGTCCGTCGCCAGTTGGATGAGCGTGTCCGCGATGGGCGAGCCCAGCTCCTCGCCCTGTTGGAGTGCCGAGACGAACTGCGACACCTGCTCCGAGGCGTTCCTGCGGCGCAGTTCGTCGAACGCCTGGCGGCGGCTGACTCCCATGTCCATCTGGCGCAGGGTGATTCTCAATTCGTCTGCCCACGGGCCCTCGTAGCGCTCCGCCACGCGGTCAAGCGCCTGGCGGAAGCCCAGGCCCGCCGACACCACCACCGCCAGTACGTCCAGGAAGTCCGGCAGCGTGCGGTCGATGACCTCGCGCCGCTCCCGTATCGCCTGCCAGATCAGCGCGTCCGCCGCCGTCACGCCGAAGGCGAAGGTCAGGAGGCCGAAGAGCGATGAGCCGTTGGAGAAGAAGACCAGGCCCATCACGAAGCCGAACAGTCCGTACACCGCACGCCTCGCCGCGTAGCGGTCGATCGTCAGGCCGCCTGGGTTGCCCGCCATGTCGATCTTGCGGCGCTTGGCGTCCACCCGTTTCGGGCCCATCAGGCGCAGGACCAGCGGTGCGAACCGCATGCCCAGGCGGTCCACCGCCGAGCCCGCCGTCGAGACGCGGGTGGCGCCGACCTCCAGGGCGATGGCCAGGTCCGTGGGGAGCTTCGCCTCCGCGCGGTACATGCGCACGCCTTGGCAGACGCCCGCCACGGCGAGTCCCATCACCACCGCCAGAGCCAGTGCCAGCAACGTGACTCCCCCTCCCACTCGAATCGGTTCTCAGACTTCGATCTTGCCCAGGCGTCTGATCACGAAGAAGCCCACCGCGTACAGGCCCAGCGCGATCAGGATCAGCATCTGGCCCATCGGTGAGCCCGTCACCCTCGCCAGCGCTCCCTCATTGGAAGAATTGATGAGCAGCAGGGAGCCGAGGCCCAGGAGCGGCACCGTGAACGCCGTCGCGTGGACCTCCGAGAGCATCGTGCGGACCTCGCGGCGGGTCTCCTTGCGGTCCTCCAGGGTCTGGGTGAGGTTCCGGAGGGAGTTCACCACCGACCCGCCCGCCTTGTTGGAGAGCACCAAGGTCGTGACGAGGACGATCAGTTCGCGGGACGGGAGGCGTTCCGCCAACTCCCCCAACGTGTCGTCGACCGAGCGGCCCAGCGTCAACTGATCTGCCACCATCGACAGTTCCTCGCCTGCGGGGGCCTCCAGCTCCTCCGCCGCCATTGCCAGCGATGTGCGCAGGGCCAGACCCGCCGCCGTCGCGTTGGCCAGGATGCGGGCCACGTCCGGGAGTTGGTTGATGAAGGCCTCGATCCGCTTCTGGCGTTGCCAGTTGAGGAACACCACCGCGCTCCAGACCGCCACCACTCCCGCGATCGGGCCGAAGAACGGCGCCAGCGTCGCCGCCGCCATCAGCCAGAGCGCGGCGACCACCGCCACGACGTAGACGAAGAACTCGCCCGCCGTCAGGTCGAGTCCCGTCGCCGAGAGGCGCAGGTGGATGGAGCGGCCCAGGCGCGTGCGGCGCAGGCGGCGGTCCACGGCAGAGAAGCGGCGGCCTCGGCCGGCGGTGTCGCCCGTGCCGGGGCCGATCGAGAGGCGGTCCACCAGCGCCTGGCGCTGGGCACGCCCCGACGCGTACGCGTGGATTCCCGCGACGGCGAGCGTGCCGGTCAGGATCGTCGCGCCGAGTGCCAGGAGAGCGGCTTGGTTCTCCATCAGCCGCTCGCCATTCTCGTACGCTCCCTCGCGTTCATGCCACGACCTCCCAAGTACGCTCCCCCGCGCTCATCCGATCGCCTCTCTCGTGTTCAGTACGTCGATCGCCTGCGCCACCCCGAAACCGGGCGGCACCGGCTCCCCCGCCACGTACAGCCGCTCGGCGACGGAGCGCGGCAGCGGCAGGTGCTCGAAGTAGCCGTGCACCCGGCGGTCGAAGCCGCCGCCGCCCGGTTGGTGCGGGACGAAGCGGGTCGCCGGGGCGATGCGGAACTGTTCGCGGCCGTGCGAGACGAGCAGGACTATCTCGGCGATCTTGCGGGAGCCGTCCGCGTGCCGGGCGAGCTGGACGACCACGTCCACCGCCGAGTTGATCTGGTCCTTCAGCGCCTCGAAGGGGATCTGGACCTCCGACATCGAGCCGAGGGTCTGCAGGCGCATCAGGGCGTCCTCCGCCGTGTTCGCGTGGACGGTCGCCAATGATCCGTCGTGGCCCGTCGACATCGCCTGGAGCATGTCCAGGGTCTCGCCGCCTCGTACCTCGCCGACGATGATGCGGTCCGGGCGCATACGGAGGCTGTTGCGGACCAGGTCGCGAATGGTGATCTGGCCCTTGCCCTCGACGTTCGGGGGGCGCGATTCGAGGCGGATGACGTGGTCCTGCTGGAGCTGGAGCTCCGCCGAGTCCTCGATGGTGATGATGCGTTCGTGGGCGGGGAGCAGGCCCGAGAGCGCGTTGAGGAGCGTTGTTTTCCCGGAGCCTGTGCCGCCGCTCACGATGATGTTGAAGCGGGCGCGTACGAAGGCGGAGAGCAGGAGCAGCATGTGCTCGTCGAGCGAGCCGAGCCCGATGAGCTCGTGCAGCGTGTACGCGCGGGGGAAGCGGCGGATCGTGAGCGTCGCGCCGGTGAGGGCCAGGGGCGGGATGATCACGTTCACTCGCTCGCCCGTGGGCAGGCGCGCGTCGACCATCGGGTTCGACTCGTCGACGCGGCGGTTGACCGTGGAGACGATGCGTTCGATGGTCTGCATGAGCTGCTCGTTCGACGCGAAGCGCAGGGGGAGTTGTTCGACTCGGCCCGCTCGCTCCACGAAGATCGAGTCGGGGCCGTTGACCATGATCTCCGTGATGGAGGCGTCGGCGAGGAGCGGTTCCAGTACGCCGAGTCCCAGGGCCTCGTCCACGACGCGGCGGATGAGCTGGGAGCGCTCCGAGGTCGAGAGGACAGGGCCCTCGCGGCTGATGATGTGGCCCATGACGCGTTCCAGGCGCACCCGGCGGTCCGCCGTCGTGAGGGACGACATCTCGGCGAGGTCGATCTCTTCCAGGAGCTTGGCCCGGTAGACGGCCACGAGGCCGTCGTCGCGGCTGGGGTCGCTGCCCTTGCCGTGGTCCTGCGGGGTCGCTATGCGGTCGCGGAGGCTCATCGCTTCTCTCTCAGCTCCCGTCTTCGTCTTCGTCGTTGGGCATGGTGGCCGACTTCGTGACGGACCACCCCGCGTCCACGAAGGGCAGCAGGGTGGGGACTTGGACGGTGACATCAGCCGTGGTCGTGGCGCCGCCTCCACCGAGGGCGACCTGAGCGTCGAGGTTGCCGTCCATCGCCGCCAGGCCCGCCGCTTCGCCGCCCTCGCCCTGGGAGGCGACGCGTGCTGCCGCGCGGGCGCCCGAGCCTGCTTGGTTGACGGCGTAGCCGACGAGGCCCAGCTGGATGGTGGCCAGGCCGATGAGGAGCAGGATGGGCAGGAAGCCGGCGAATTCCAGCATGGATACGCCTCGGTCGTCGAGGCGCGCTCTCTTCAGCCGAAGCCGCCGGTGATCCAGTCGAAGCCGCCGGTGATCCAGCCCGTCCGGCGTTCGAGGACGAACTCGGCGGAGCCGGTGATCGACGGTGCGCAAAGGCCGGCGGCAACCTGTCACCCGTCCTCACCCTCCTTCGCCGCCCCCGCCTCCCCGCTCACGCTCCACCCCGCGTCGATCCCGGGGAAGAACAGCGGGACGTCCGCGTCCACGTGGGCCTTCCACACCGCCCCGTCGTCCGTGCAGGACACCTCCGCGCCCTGCCATGCCGACGGCAGATGCTCCTTCGCCGCGGACTCGCACGCCGCGGCCCCGCCCTCGCCCACCGCGTACGCGGCCGTCGCCGCCCGCGCCGCCTCGTCCGCTGCGTTTCCCGCGAGGGAGAACGTGTAGCCGTACAGCGCGCACTGCCACAGGAGGCCCATCACGGCGAGCAGGAGCGGGAACATTCCGGCGAACTCCAGCGTGACCGCGCCCCGGTCGCCCCCGACGCGCTTCCGCAGGGTGAGCCGCTTGGCTCCGGCGGACGCCGCCTCCGGGTCCACCAGGCCCAGTTCGCCCGCGAGGGCCCACAGCGCCTGCTTCACCGTGGACTTGCTGTCCAGGTCCTGCATGCGGCCCGCGTCGACCGCGCCCTGCAGCTCCTTGAAGTTCGCGGGGACGGTGGTGCGGGCCGCCCGTGTCCCCGTCACCCGTTCCACCAGGGAGGGCTGGATCTCCGCGCCCTTGCCGTGGCGGTTGACGACGGTGAGCGTCTCCTCCGCCTTGCGGATCTGGAGGCGGTCCCACAGGCGCACCATGCGCTTGGCGGCGCGTACGGAGACGACGTCCGGGGTGACCAGCAGGAGGGCTTGATCGGCTAGTTCGATGGCCGCCGCGCTCGCCCCGGTGACGTACGTACCGCAGTCGACGAGCACGACGTCGTAGCGGCTGCGCAGGGCGCCGAGCGTCTGGCGGGCCACCCGGTCGGTGATCTCCTCGCCCCGCTCGCCGTCGCCGGGGGCCAGGAGGAGGCCGATGCCGGTCTCGTGGGTGTAGACGGCATCCTGGAGGACGCGGGGCGTGATGTCGGTGATCGCCGCGAGGTCCGCGATGGAGCGGCGGAACTGGACGTCCAGGTAGGACGAGACGTCACCGGACTGCAGGTCCAGGTCGAGGAGGGCGACCGTACGGCCGGACGCCCTTGCCGCAAGGGCGAGTTGGACCGCGGCGAGGGTCGTGCCCACGCCTCCCTTGGCCCCGCTCACCGCGACCACGTGCCCGCCGCCCGGGGACTCCCCTGTACCGGTGTAGAGCTCGAGGCCCGAGCCGCCCAGGTGCCTGCGCATCCCGGCGGACCAGGCCGCCGCCGCGTGCACCCGCTCGGCGAGCGCGTCGTAGGCGAGCGGGAAGCCGACGATGCCGCGGGCGCCGGAGTCCATGGCGGCGGTGAGGAGGGTGGGGCTGGTGTCGGCGGTGATGAGGACGACGCCGACCGCGGGGAAGCGCAGGACGAGGTCGCGGATGAGGTCGAGGGCGGGGACGGGGCCGATGCGCTCGTGGATGAGCACGACCTCGGGAAGCTCGTCGAGCGACTCCGCGGCGAGGCGCGCCAGGGTGTCGAGCAGCGCGGTCGAGTCCGCGACCGGCAGCGCGGGTTCCGCGTCCGGCAGTTGTCCCGTCAGCGTCGAGAGCGCTCGGGCTGCGTCCATGTCCCCCACGGCGGGCAGGATGCGGACCGTCATGCGGGATCACCTCCCGCCAGCAGGCGCTGACGATCAGACCTCTCCCGCCCACCCGACCGATCGCCCCGAAGCAACATCCGCAGGCCCCCTACTTGTCCTCGTCGAGTGTGTAAGTCCGGTCGCCCCGCGGGATGGCGCTCTCCCCGCCCTGCCCCACCAGGGCGAGCCGCACATGCGTGGCGAACGACTCCGCGTAGGCCACGCGCTGTGCGTCCGCCGTGTCCAGGGCGAAGGTGATGGGCACCGCCTCCGTCGCCGTACGACGGCTGTTGGAGGCGCGATCGTCCTGGTCGGGGTCGAGCGCCGTCAGCCTGCCGACGTCGATCACCTTCGCGGACTCGACGATGACCTTCGACTGGTCCTTGGCGTTGTCCGTCTCGCCCTTGAAGGTGGCGTAGATGTTGACCGTAGAGCCGGGCGTGATCTTGCCCGCCACGCCCGTCGCCGCGTCGATCATGATGGCGATCTCCTGCTGCCCCGGCTGGAGTTCGGGGCGGTTCACGATCATGTCCGTCTGGAGCAGCGAGCCCTTGCGCAGCTCCGTCACCGCGATCTTGCCGCGCACCTGGCGGAGATCGGTGACCGCGTTCTCCGAGAGCCACCGCTCGGGCATCTCGACCTTCTCGAACTGGTCGGCGCTCAGCTCCTTGTAGGGGGCGATGTCCCCCTTGAGCTTGTACGCGGCCACCTCCGGCCCCACCTTCGAGTTCACGTCCCGGATCACCGAGAGGACGCCCGCGAACGCGCCGAACGCGGCCAGGACCGACAGGACCAGCAGGATGACGCCGCGGCGCTGGCGTGAGTTCATGAACCGGACTACCTCGATCGGGAGCGGATGGCTACGGACAGTGATCGGTGTGGGGCGCGTTCAGTTCGGGTCGTATCGGGTTCGTATCGGGTTCGTACGCACAGGGGACCTGGTCCCTATGTCGCGCCTCGCGGCAGCGCTCGTAGAGCGGGGGCGGGGGCGGATGCGGGCGCCGAGCGTTCAGGGGGCGGCGGCAGTGGCGCGGCGCAGAAGCCGCAGCGGTCGCCGATGAGTTCGAGGCCGCACCAGTGGCAGTCGTCCCGCCGGACGGACGACACCAGTTGGTAGAGCACGGAGATGTCGGGGATCGCCGCGGCGAACTCGACGAGCTTGCCCGTCGCCCACCAACGCGCGGACTCGCCCGGAAGGCGCGCCTCCGACACCCCCTGGGTCCGCCACGCGGGGGCGAGTGTCTCGGTGACCCAGTCGGATGTCAGTTGGCCGGTGGCGTACAGCATCTTCGTACTGAATCCGGGGCCGGGGAGCGTCGCGTCCCCCGTCACCTTGATCAGCTCGGGGCGCGGCGTCGCGAGGACGGCGAACTGGGTGCCGGGCACCCATGACTTGGCGTGCGACTGCAGGGTGACGGGTACCCGGTCCAGCTTCGCCACCGATCCGAGCAGCGCGCCCGCGTAGATGTAGTGCGACAGGAGACGGGCGGCCGAGGCGAGTACGCCGGGGCTGAAGTCGCAGATCGACAGCTGGCGGAGCTGGAGCGCGAGGACCGCCATGCCGAGCGGCGGCAGGTCGGGGCGGAGGATCGAGATGCGGTCGCTCTCCAGGACGGAGCGGATCGCGTACATGCGCTGGACCACGGCGGACGGCGCGGAGGCGGGGCACAGGACGATCACATAGCCGTGGTGCTCGACGAGCGTGTGCATCTCGGTGAGCGCCTGGTCCAGGGAGTACGTCCGCGGTGACTGGACGGCGCTCTGGAGGACGGCCGCCGACGGGGTGTGCCGGTCGGGTGATGGCAGCACCAGGTCAGGGCCGGTGACGGCTATGGCGGTCGGCATATGCACACCCCCCGGTCTTCGTGCACTTCGCACCGGACTCTGCGCACTTCGGCCCGGTCTCCGTGCACTTCTGCACTTCTGCCTCAGCACCTTATCCAGGTCATCGCCACCTCAACACCCAACTTCCCACTGTTCACATTGAGGTTGGCCGGACTGGCGAGGTCCCGGTGGTGTCAGAGGTCTTGACAACTCAATTGGTCTGGACCAGCTTGTACGACCAAGTGAGAGCTCTCCGAATGCCCCAACTCCCCCCACCGGAGGCAGAAGTGGACCACGCACGCGGCAGGACACGCAGGAAGGCAGGTTCCGTCATCGGGATGGCAACGGCACTCGCCCTCGCGCTCACCGGCCTGCTCACCGGCGGCGCCGACGAAGCCGACGCCGAGACCCGCGCGGTGCCCAAGCACGCGGTGACCGGCTACTGGCAGAACTTCAACAACGGCGCCACGGTCCAGAAGCTGAGCGACGTGCAGGACGAGTACGACATCATCGCGGTCTCGTTCGCGGACGCGACCGGCACACCGGGCGAGCTGGCCTTCAACCTCGACTCGGCCGGGCTCGGCGGGTACACCGTCGACCAGTTCAAGGCCGACATCAAGGCCAAGCAAACGGCCGGGAAGTCAGTGATCCTCTCGGTCGGCGGCGAGAAGGGCGCGGTGTCGGTCAACGACTCGGCGTCCGCGACCGCCTTCGCCGACTCCGCGTACAAACTCATGCAGGAGTACGGTTTCGACGGCGTCGACATCGACCTGGAGAACGGGCTCAATTCGACCTATATGTCGCAGGCCCTGAAGTCCCTGTCCGGGAAGGCCGGTTCGGGGTTCGTCCTGACCATGGCCCCGCAGACGATCGACATGCAGTCGACGTCGAACGAGTACTTCAAGACGGCGCTCGCCGTGAAGGACATCCTCACCGTCGTCAACATGCAGTACTACAACAGCGGTTCGATGCTGGGCTGTGACGGCAAGGTCTACAGCCAGGGCTCGGTCGACTTCCTCACCGCGCTCGCCTGCATCCAGCTGGAGGGCGGCCTCGCCCCCTCGCAGGTCGGCATAGGCGTCCCGGCGTCCGCGAAGGCGGCCGGCGGCGGCTACGTCTCGCCGTCCGTCGTGAACCAGGCCCTGGACTGCCTGGCGAAGGGCACCAGCTGCGGTTCCTTCAAGCCGTCCAAGACGTACCCCGACATCCGGGGCGCGATGACCTGGTCGACGAACTGGGATGCCGCGGACGGCAGTTCCTGGTCCAAGGCGGTGGGACCGCACGTCCACGGCCTGCCGTAGCCGGCGGGCACGCCCTCACACCTGCAGCGCCGCCGCTCCCCCGGCGGCGCTGCGGCATGCGCGCCGACCGTCAGAAGAAGTTCCCCCAGTCCTGGTCGTAGATCTGCTTGACGCACAGCACCAGGAACAGCAGGCCCGCGATCGTCAGCATGCCGTTGCTGAGCCAGCCGTTGCGCCACTCGCCGGGCGTGCGCGAGGAGTTGAGCAGCCAGACCAGGGTCAGCGCCAGGAACGGCATGAAGGCCGCGCCGAGAACGCCGTAGATGATGATCAGGCGGAAGGGCTCTCCCTGGAAGAGGAGAACCATCGGCGGGAACGTGAGCCACAGCAGGTACGCACGGAACGGCACCGACTTCTCGCGGGCCCCGGACGCCACCTCGGTGCCGGAGAGCGCCTTGTCGTCGGCGCCCGCCCGCAGCTTGCGGTAGCGCTCGACGAAGTCCGCGAACATCAGGCTCACGCCGTGCCAGACGCCGATCAGCGAGGTGAAGGACGTGGCGAGGAAGCCGATCAGGAAGAGCTTGGCGGTGGCGCCTCCGTACTCCTTCTCCAGGATGTCGGAGAGCTGCACCAGACCCTTGTCGCCGCCGGCGATCGCGATGTTCGCGGAGTGCAGCAGCTCGGCGCCGACGAAGAGCATGGAGACGACGAAGATGCCGGTGGTGATGTACGCGACGCGGTTGTCGAGCCGCATCACCTTCATCCAGCCCGTGTTCGTCCAGCCCTTGGCGTTGACCCAGTAGCCGTACGCGGCAAGGGTGATGGTGCCGCCGACGCCGCCGATCAGGCCGAGCGTGTTGAGGATGGAGTCCTTCTCGTCGGGCAGCACCGGCAGCAGGCCCGCGAACGCGTCGCCCAGGTTCGGGGTGACGCGGATGGCGAGATAGAGGGTGACGACGAACATGATGCCGACGAGCACCGTCATGACCTTCTCGAAGACGGCGTACTTGTTGAACCAGACGAAGACCAGGCCGACGAGGCCGGTCAGGATCGCCCACCACTTGAGGTCCATGACGTCGGGGAAGAGGGCCTGAAGCGGCAGCCCGGACGACGACATGGCCGCCGCCCCGTACACGAAGCCCCAGATCACGACGTAGATCCCGAAGTACCACGACGTCCAGCTGCCCAGGCTCGCCCAGCCGTCGAAGAGGGTGCGCCCGGTCGCCAGGTGCCAGCGTCCGCAGGCCTCGGCGAGCGAGATCTTCACGACGCAGCCGATGACGGCGGCCCAGAGCAGGGTGTAGCCGAAGTTGCTGCCCGCGATGAGCGTGGCGACGAGGTCGCCCGCGCCGACGCCGGTCGCGGCGACGACGATGCCGGGTCCGATGTATTTCCAACTGGACTTGCGCGGCTGGGGAGCCGCATCTCCCGTGGCAGTGCCACTGCCTGTCGTTTCAGCCATGCCGATCAAGAAACCGCATGGCGGCCCACGGCACAAGGGGTTGGCCGAAGACAGCGTTGACCTGAGCATGCCAGAGCTCCACGATGGGGCCGCGCAACCCGCACCGCACACCTCGCACGCGTCGCACTGAACCACCCCCCCACCCCCAGGAGACTTCATGCGACTCCGCATACGCGGCAGAAGATCCGCCGCACTCGCGGTCCTACTCGCCCTCGCAGTGGCGGCTCCCATCACCGCCAACGCCTCACCGGACTCCACCGACCGGACCGCACGCAGCACGGCGGCCGACAGCGACGAAACGCGCCAGTACGAGATCCCCCTCGGCGACGACCGCGCCGAGCGCACCGCGCTCGCCCGCACCGGCGTCGCCATCGACGAGGTCCACGCCCGCGCGGTGGTCGTCTCGGCCGACACCCGCGAGGCGGCACGGCTGAGGGGCGCGGGCTACGAGCTCAAGGCCCTGGCCGGCCCCCCGAAGCGTACGAACGGCCTGCCCGTGGAGGCCAAGGACTTCCCGCCCGCGGACGCGAGATACCACAACTACGCGGAGATGAACGCGGAGATCGACCAGCGCATCGCGGCCCATCCGAACCTGATGAGCAAGAAGGTCATCGGCAAGTCCTACGCGGGCCGGGACATCGTCGCCATCAAGATCAGCGACAACGTCGCCACCGACGAGGCCGAGCCCGAGGTCCTCTTCACCCACCACCAGCACGCCCGCGAGCACCTGACCGTCGAGATGGCGCTCTATCTGCTGCGCGAACTCGGCGACGACTACGGCACGGACGCGCGCATCAAGAAGATGGTCGACGAGCGCGAGATCTGGATCGTGCCGGACCTGAACCCGGACGGCGGCGAGTACGACATCGCGACCGGCTCCTACCGCAGCTGGCGCAAGAACCGCCAGCCCAACAGCGGTTCGTCGAACGTCGGCACCGACCTGAACCGCAACTGGGCCTACCGGTGGGGCTGCTGCGGCGGCTCGTCCGGCTCCACGGGCTCCGAGACCTACCGCGGTCCGAGCGCCGAGTCGGCCCCCGAGGTGAAGGTCGTGTCCAACTTCGTGCGCAGCCGCATCGTCGGCGGCAAGCAGCAGATCAGAGCCTCCATCGACTTCCACACGTACAGCGAGCTGGTCCTGTGGCCGTACGGCTACACGTACAGCGACACGGGCCCCGGCCTCACCCAGGACGACCGCGACGCGCACGCCGCCGTCGGCCGGAAGATGGCCGCGAGCAACGGCTACACGCCGCAGCAGTCCAGTGACCTGTACATCACGGACGGGTCGATCAACGACTGGCTCTGGGGCAACCAGAAGATCTTCAGCTACACGTTCGAGATGTACCCGTCCTCCGCGGGCGGCGGCGGCTTCTACCCGCCCGACGAGGTGATCGAGCGGGAGACGAACCGCAACAGGGACGCGGTCCTGCAGCTCATGGAGAACTCGGACTGCATGTACCGCTCCATCGGCAAGGAGCAGCAGTACTGCACCGGTTGACCGGACCGGGCGGTCCGAAGGGCTGTCGCCGTGCGGCGGCGGCCCTTCGCGCAGGTGCGGCGGCGCCCGAACAGGACGACGATGGACACATAGAGGCCGCGGCACGATCACCGTCCCAGAGGGGGGATGGAGATGTGTCATGCGCGTCCACAAGGTACGCCCCGACATCAGCGCCCTGAGCGACAGCCTGGAGGTCCCGGGGATCGGGCACATTCCGGTCAACGCCTTTGTGCTGCACGCCACCCAGCCCGTCGTCGTCGACACCGGTCTCGGGCTGCCCGACCGCAACTTCCTGGAGTCTCTCGCCACCGTCATCGACCCCGCCGACGTGCGCTGGATCTGGCTCACCCACCCGGACCGGGACCACACCGGCGGGATCTTCGATCTGCTGGTCGCGGCGCCCAAGGCGCGGGTCGTGACCACGTTCGCGGGCGCGGGGATCATGTCCTGTGAGCGCCCGCTGCCGCTCGACCGCGTCTATCTGCTCAACCCGGGGCAGACCCTGGACGTCGGCGACCGCACCCTCACCGGGTTCCGGCCGCCCCTGTTCGACAATCCGGCCACGGTCGGCTTCTTCGACGACAAGTCGGGGGCCTGTTTCAGCTCCGACTGCTTCGGAGGGCCGATGCCCACCGCCGATCTGGCAGAGGCGGACGACGTCCGCGACGTGCCCGTGGCGGATCTGCGGGCCGCGCAGCTGCTGTGGGCGACGGTCGACAGCCCCTGGGTGCAGATCGTGGACCAAGGGAAGTTCCTGGACAGCTTCCAGCCGCTGCGGGACGGTGCGCCCGAGGTCGTCCTCTGCACGCATCTGCCGCCGGCCCTCGGCATCACCGGGACGATGATGGACACGCTGGGCTCGGCGCCCGGGGCCTCGCCGTTCGTGGGTCCCGACCAGGCGGCGCTGAAGCAGATGCTGGCCGGCTTCGAGCCCGCGGGCGGGCACCCGGTCGCGACATGACGAGGGCGCCCCGGACCGTCGCGGCCCGGGGCGCCTTCGGTGACGTACGAGAGTGACGCCGTACGAAGCTGACGTCGTACGAGACTGACGTACGAGAAGGAATGGTGCGGCTAGACGAACAGACTCACCACGGCCGCCACCGCGAACCCGGCGACGGAGAGCACCGACTCCAGGACCGTCCACGTCTTCAGCGTGTCCCGCTCCGAGATGCCGAAGTACTTCGCCACCATCCAGAAGCCGCCGTCGTTGACGTGCGAGGCGAAGATCGAGCCCGCCGAGATCGCCATGATCACCAGGGCGACGAAGGCCTGCGAGTGGTTCCCCTCGGTGAGCAGCGGGGCCACGATGCCCGCCGTCGTCACGATCGCGACCGTCGCCGAGCCCTGGGCGACGCGCAGGACCAGGGAGAGCAGGTAGGCGAGGACGATGATCGGCAGGCCGACGTCCTGGAAGGTGTCCGAGAGGGCCGTCGCCACACCGCTCGCCTTGAGGACCGCGCCGAAGATGCCGCCGGCGCCGACCACGAGCAGGATGTTGCCGACCGGCTTCAGGGACGACGTCGACACCGTCTCCAGAGACTTGCGCGACCAGCCGCGGCGGATGCCGAGCAGGTAGTACGCCATGAGCAGGGCGATCGTCAGGGCCACGAACGGGCTGCCGAAGAACTCGATGACGCTTCGGAGGGTCGAGGGGTCGAAGGCGATCGACGAGAAGGTCGCGAGGAGGATCAGGAACAGCGGCGTTCCGATGATCGCGAAGACCATGCCGAGCGGCACCGGCTTCTCGCGCGGCTCCACGCCCGCCGCACGCTGCTCGGCGACGACCGCCGCCTTCGCCTCTTCGGCGGCCTCGACCATGTCCTGCGGGACGGGCACGAAGATGCGCTTGCCGATCCACGCGGAGTAGACCCACGCGGCGATGACGGCCGGGATACCGCAGACGATGCCCATCAGGATGACCCAGCCGAGGTCCACCTTGAGCAGTCCCGCGGCGGCCACCGGGCCGGGGTGCGGGGGCAGGAACGCGTGGGTCATCGACAGACCCGCGAGCAGGGGCAGGCAGTAGATCAGGATCGACTTGCCGCTGCGCTTGGCGGCGGCGTACACGATCGGCGCGAGGACGAAGATGCCGACGTCGAAGAAGACCGGGATACCGAAGATCAGGCCCGTGAGGCCCATCGCGAGGGGCGCACGCTTCTCGCCGAAGAGGCCGAGGAGGCGGGATGCCAACACCTCGGCTCCGCCCGAGACCTCGAGGATCGCGCCGAGCATCGTACCCAGGCCGATGATGATCGCCACATGGCCGAGGATGCCGCCCATGCCGGACTCGATGACGGAGACCACGTCGGACTTCTGGACCGTGCCGAAGAGTTCGGTGACGGAGAGACCGGCCGAGAGGCCGACGACTATGGAGACCGCGAGCAGCGCCACGAAGGGCTGCAGCCTGACCTTGATGATCAGGAAGAGGAGAAGCAGGATGCCGAGCGCGGCGACGGTCAGCAGACCGGCCGTGCCGTCGATCAGGGCGAGGATGCCGCCGGTGTGGGGTGGTGTATCGGCGGGGGCGGCGGCCGCGAGCGCGGCGAAGGGGGACGGAGACGGGGACATCTTTGACCTCGTAAGTGCATGGGGCTTTCGGGGCAGGGGGGATCACGGCGCGGCGCCACCAGGGGAGTTGGCGCCGCGCCGTGAAGACGTACGGCTTGCGGGAGGTTGTTCAGTTCAGGAGGCGCGCGGCGTCAGCCGAGGACGGCGAGCGCGTCGATCTCGATGAGCAGCCCCTTGGGCAGGCCCACGTAGACCGTGGTGCGGGCCGAGGCGGGGGCCTTGAGGCCCTGCTCCTCGAAGTACGCGTTGTAGATCTCGTTCATCTCGGCGAAGTGGTCCACGTCCGTGAGGTAGACGCGCATCATCATCACGTCGTCCCAGCTCGCGCCGCCCTCTTCGAGGATCGCCTTGACGTTGGCGAACGTCTGGAGGGTCTGCTCGCGCAGGGTCGGGCCCGCGGGGGTGGGGGCCTTGCCCTCCTCGGCCGGGAGGAAGCCGACCTGACCGGCGACCTGAAGGATGTTGCCCTTCTTCACGCCGTGGGAGAACTTCGCGGGCGGGGTGGTGTGGGTGGCCGGGGTGAGCGCGGTCTTCTCGGTCATGGTCGTTCAGGCTTCCTTGAGGGGTGACTTGCCGGAGTACTCCCGGCTGATGGAGTCCGCCGTACGGCGCACCAGCGGGAGCAGCGTGAGGAGTTCGTCGGCGGTGACGACGACATTCGGCGCGGAGACCGACATGGCGGCGACGACCCGGCCGTCCGCACCGCGGATGGGGGCCCCGATGCAGTTGATGGACTCCTCGTGACCACCGAGGTCGGTGGCCCATCCCTGCTCGCGCACGGCGCTGAGTTCCTTGAGGAACGCGGCGGCGTTGGGCGTCGAACGGGACGTGTACGTGGGGTAGTCGAGCTTCTCCGCGATGGCGCGGCGCTCGGCCTCGGGAAAGTCGGAGAGCAGCAGCTTGGCCACGGCGGCGACCGTGATCGCCACCGGCTTCCCGATGCGCGAGTACATCCGCACCGGGTAGCGGCTCTCGACCTTGTCGATGTAGAGGACTTCCTGCTCCTCGTAGACCGCGAGGTGCACGGTGTGGCCGCACTTCTCGTTGAGCGCGAGGAGGTGGGGGTGCGCGATCTCGCGTACGTCGAGGTTCTCGACGGCCTCTTGGGCGAGCGCGAAGAGGCGGGCCCCCAGGCGGTAGCGCTGGTCGGACTGGCGGTAGACCAGGCCGTGTTCGTGCAGCGTGCGCAAGAGACGCAGGGCGGTGGACTTGT
The DNA here is from genome assembly GCF_059026065.1 of Streptomyces sp. A18. NCBI lineage: Bacteria > Bacillati > Actinomycetota > Actinomycetes > Kitasatosporales > Streptomycetaceae > Streptomyces > Streptomyces sp. A18. Next base: position 19,569 of record NZ_JBWLKL010000008.1, read on the forward strand.
GCACTTCGAGGCGCTCGGCGACCTGGCCGAGGTCCGCGGGGCCTTCGGCGAGCAGCGGCAGGATGGACAGGGCGCGGTCGACGGTCTGGCTCATGTACGTGCCTCCTCCTTGGCCTCAGTGTTCATGGGGACGCCGTCCGTCCAGCCGGGGCCGAGGTGCAGTCTCCCCCAGGCGGTCGCGTCGAGGGCGGCGAGACGGTCGGCGTGGTCGCGGGACGGCGGCGTGGCGAGGTCGCCGGGGACGGTGAGGGCTGCGGCGGCCATGAGGTGGCCGTGGCGAAGGCGCTGCCTCACGGGGAGCTTCCGCAGAGTCGCGGACAGGAACCCGGCGGCGAAGGCGTCACCGGCGCCGACGGCCGCGACGACATCGACGCGGGGTGCGGGCTCCTCGTACCGCACGCCGCCGCTGCCGTAGGCGACGGCGCCGTCCGCTCCCCGCTTGACGACGAGGAGCTGAGGCTCGGGCAGGGCGGCGCGGATGGCGTCCGGGCCGCCGGTGACGCCCCAGGCTTCGGCGGCCTCGTCCTCGCCGACGAAGACGAGGTCGGCGCCGCGGGCGAGGTCGAGGAGGACTTCCTGGCCGCCGTCCGGCCACAGGCCCGGCCGGTAGTTGACGTCGAAGGAGACGCCGTCCGCTCCCTTCGCGGTGTCCGTGAGCGCGCGCAGCAGGTCCAGGCAGTCCGTGGAGAGCGCGGCGGTGATCCCGGACAGGTGCAGGAGGTACCCGGAGCGCAGTGCGGCCTGGTCGATGTTGGCCGTGGACATCGCGGAGGCGGCCGAGCCCGCGCGGTAGTAGAGGACCTCGTGGGCGTCGGTGTCGCGGTCGTCGGCGGTGCGGAAGTAGATGCCGGTGGGGCGGTGCGGGTCGCGGCCGACGCAGCGGGTGTCGACGCCGTAGCGGGCGATCGTCTCGACGAGGTGGTCCCCGAAGCCGTCGGCGCCGACGCGGCTGACCCAGCGGGTGCGGTGTCCGGCCGCGGCGAGCGCGCAGACGACGTTCGACTCGGCGCCGCCGATCCCGCGATCGAAGGAGGGTACGTCGGCGAGGCGGCCGGCGCGGGAGGGCAGGAACGTGACCATGGACTCGCCGAGCGCGACGACGTCCACTGCTGCCTGCGCGGCCTCTGCGGCGTTTGCGGCCTCTGCGGTCACGATCTTCCTGCCCCTCAACCGACTGTCCGGATCCGTTGACCCGGCGTTGGCTCGGATGTTAGACAGCAGTAAGCGACATACGCAATGACCGTTGCATATCATGCAACGCACCTTTTGGAGGAGGCGCCATGGCCGCCGACAACGCCGCAGACCACTCCGCCGGACGTGCAGCCCGGGAGCTCGACCGGCTCGCCCAGGAGCGGGTCGACCACCGCTTCAAGGGCCTGCCGCCGGACGCGGAGGGCCTGACGGTCGGCGAGCTCGCGGCCCAGCGCCGGAACCTCTTCACGGACGGCTTCACCACCCCGGTCCTCGCGCTCTCCGCCGAGCGCCTCGAGCACAACCTCGCGCTGATGGAGTCGTACTCCACGCGGCACGGCCTCGCCTTCGCCCCGCACGGCAAGACGTCGATGGCACCGCAGCTCTTCGCGCGTCAGATGGAGCACGGCGCGTGGGGCATCACCCTCGCCGTGCCGCACCAGGTGCGGGTGGCGCGGGCCTACGGCGTGGAGCGGATCTTCCTCGCCAACGAGCTGGTGGATGCGTCGGCGCTGCGCTGGATCGCGGCCGAGCTGGACGCGGACCCCGCCTTCCGCTTCATCTGCTACGTCGATTCCGTGCCCGGCGTCGCCCTGATGGACGCCGCTCTGCGCGAGGCGGGCGCGACGCGTCCCGTGGACGTCGTGGTGGAGCTCGGCGCGGGCGAGGGTGCGCGCACGGGTGTGCGTACCGAGTCCGAGTGCGTCGACATCGCCAACGCGGTCGCTGCGGCGGACACACTGCGTCTGGTGGGTGTCGCCGGGTACGAGGGCGAGGTGCCGGAGGCCACGCCCGAGCGCGTGCGGGCCTGGCTCGAGCGGCTCACCTCGCTCGCGGTCGAGTTCGACAAGGCGAACCGGTTCGCGGACCTGGACGAGGTCGTCGTCAGCGCGGGCGGCAGCGCGTGGTTCGACGCGGTGGCGGACGTGTTCGCGGAGATCCCCGAACTGTCGGTGCCGGTCCTGAAGTTGCTCCGCTCAGGCGCGTACGTCTCTCATGACGACGGCCACTACCGCCACTTGACGCCCTTCAACCGCGTCCCGGACGAGGGCACGCTGCACCCCGCCTTCCGCCTCTGGACGCAGGTGGTGTCCCGGCCGACGTCCGAGCAGGCGTTCACGAACGCGGGCAAGCGGGACGCAGCGTACGACATCGACCTGCCCGAGGCGCAGGTCGTGCACCGGGACGGGGTGGACCGGCCCGCGACGGGGGTCACGGTGACGGGCCTCTCCGACCAGCACGGGTGGGTCCGCACGACCCCGGAGGCGGATCTCGCCGTGGGCGACTGGGTTGGCCTGGGCCTCTCGCACCCCTGCACTTCGTTCGACAAGTGGCAGCTGATCCCTCTGGTCGAGGCGGACGGAACGGTCACGGATTACATCCGTACCTATTTCTGACCCCTGGGTCTTGGGCGGATTCCCTGCACCGCCGCTTCGCGGCGGATGTCTCCCACCCGCCCCACCCGATACCCCGTAGTCGAGCAAAGTAGAGAGGCACCCCCATGGACCTGGTGATCCGGGACGCACGCGTCATCGACGGCACCGGAGGTGCCTCCTACCGAGCCGACGTCGGCGTACACGAGGGCAGGATCACCACGATCCACCGCGAGGGGGACGCGGGGCCCCGCCCCACGGGGACCCGCACGGTCGAGGCCCACGGCCTGGCCCTCGCCCCCGGTTTCATCGACATGCATGCCCACAGCGACCTCGCCCTCCTCCGCGACCCGGACCACAGCGCGAAGGCCGCCCAGGGCGTGACCCTGGAGGTCATCGGTCAGGACGGGCTGAGCTACGCCCCGGTCGACGACCGCACCCTCGCCCAGGTCCGCCAGGCCATCACCGGCTGGAACGGCGACGGCAGCGACATCGACTTCGACTGGCGCACGGTCGGCGAGTACCTGGACCGCCTCGACCGCTCCCACGGCGGCCACGGCATCGCCGTGAACGCGGCCTACCTCATCCCCCAGGGCACCGTCCGCATGTACGCGGTCGGCTGGGACGACCGTCCGGCCACCCCCGCCGAGGTCGAGCGCATGAAGCAGCTCGTCGCGGAGGGAATGGAGCAGGGCGCCGTCGGCATGTCCTCCGGGCTCACCTACACGCCCGGCATGTACGCCGACGACTCCGAACTCACCGAGCTCTGCAAGGTCGTGGCGCAGTTCAACGGCTACTACTGCCCCCACCACCGCAGTTACGGCGCCGGCGCCCTCCAGGCGTACGAGGAGATGGTCAACCTCACGCGGACCGCGAACTGCCCGCTCCATCTCGCGCACGCCACCATGAACTTCGGCGTGAACAAGGGCAAGGCCCCCGACCTGCTCGCCCTCCTGGACACCGCGCTCGCGGGTGGCGCCGACATCAGCCTCGACACCTACCCCTACACCCCCGGCTGCACGACTCTCGTCGCCATGCTGCCCAGTTGGGCCAGCGAGGGCGGGCCCGACGCGATCCTCACCCGTCTCCAGGACGACGAGACCGCCGAGAAGATCCGCCACCACATGGAGGTCATCGGCGCCGACGGCTGTCACGGCGTACCGATCGAGTGGGACAAGATCGAGATCTCCGGCGTGAGCGACCCGGGTCTTGCCTCCTGCGTGGGCAAGACCGTCGCCCAGTCCGCCGAGCAGCGCGGCGAGGAGCCCTGGGTGACCGCCCGGCGCCTGCTCATCAACGACAAGCTCGGCTCGACGATCCTCCAGCACGTCGGCCACGAGGAGAACGTCCAGGCGATCATGCGCCACCCCGTGCACACGGGCGGCAGCGACGGCATCCTCCAGGGCTTCAAACCGCACCCGCGCGCGTACGGCACGTTCCCGCAGTACCTGGGGCGTTACGTACGCGAGCTGGGCGTCCTCACCCTCGAAGAGTGCGTCGCCCACCTCACCGCACGCCCGGCCGCCCGCCTCCGCCTCCCCGACCGGGGCATCGTCCGCGAGGGCTACCGCGCCGACCTGGTCCTCTTCGACCCGGAGACGGTGGCGGCGGGCTCCACCTTCGACGCCCCTCGTACGCTCCCGACGGGCATCCCACATGTCCTGATCGACGGCAAGTTCGTGATGGAGGACGGGCGACGCACGGACGTCCTCGCGGGACGGTCGGTACGCCGGACTCCCTAGATCCCGCGCCGTCGAGGCGGGAGGCTTCGCTGGGCCTGCGGCCTTGCTGCGTGCCGGGGCCATCCGGTGTCCCCGACCTGCCCCTTGCCGAGCGCCGCTTGTCCTCGATCTCGGTCGAGTAGAGCCGGGGGCAGGGCGATGCGGCAGGGCCACAGCCCGCCACCGGCGCCGCGCTGTCACCCCACGAGGTACGTCGTCGAGTGGCGGCACCCAAAAGCCGTAAAAGCCTTACCGCTTAGGGAATCGCGCTCGTACCGCCCGTCCCGTACAACCCTCCGACTCCTTGGATGGTCTTTGGCACCGTCCAGCACAGCTCCAAGGAGTGAACCTTCATGCCCCTGCCCTTCCGCACCGTTGTTGCCACCGCGGCCGTCACCGCGCTGACCGGCGGTCTGTTCGTCGTCGGTCCAGTGGCTTCGGCCGCCGCTGCCCCTGCCAAGCTCGCCGATGACTTCAACGGCGACGGGCACCGGGACATCGTGATCGGCGCGCCGTACAAGACCGTCGGCGGGGCGGAGGCCGCGGGTGAGGTGGTCGTGGCTTTCGGGACGGCCGACGGCCTGACGACCACCGGCAAGGTCTCTCTCACCCAGAGTTCCGCGGGAGTGCCGGGTACGCCGGAAGACAGTGACCATTTCGGGATCTCGATCGCCGGCGGCGACCTCGACGGTGATGGATACGCGGACCTAGTGGTGGGCGCCGACGGCGAGGACGTGGGGGCCTACGAGGGCCAGGGCAGCGTCACGATCCTGTGGGGCGGCACCAAGCCGTTCACCAGCAGCACCACGACCACCGTGCAGAATCCGCAGCAGTGGCAGGCCCACGGCTGGGACGTCGCGGTGGGGGACTTCACCGGTGACAGCGGCGCGGACCTCGCGGTGATCGAACCGGACGGGGCCGTCGTGTACAAGGGGGGCCTCGAACGTGGAAGCAAGCCGGTTCCCGCGTTCACCCTGTCGTCCCCGGGTCTCCGGTACACGGAGGCCGCCGTGGGCGATGTCAACGGGGACGGCAGGGACGACCTGGCGGTGACCGGCGACGCGGGCACCGGCCGTCCGGGCACCGACATCTTCACGGGCCAGGAGGGGACCCCGAACCGGATTCAGCGCGTGGACGACGGGGACACCTCCGTCGCTCTCGGCGACATCAACGGCGACGGCTTCGACGATATGGCCACCTCTCTGACCTGGCCCGATTTCTTCTCCATCGACGACCCCAGCAACGGCTCCGGCTACGTCACCGTCCGCTACGGCAGTCGGACGGGCTTCGGCGACCCGGTGACCCTGCACCAGGACAGCAGTGGCGTGCCCGGCGTCAACGAGGACGGCGACAACTGGGGCGCCTCGGTGGCGATCGGTGACGTCACCGGAGACGGCAAGGCCGAACTGGTGGTCGGCGCCAACGGCGAACAGCTCGGCGACCTGGACAACGCCGGTGACGTGACCGTGTTCCGCGGTTCCGCCTCCGGTGTCTCGCAGTCCGGCGTCGTGCGCGTTTCCCAGGACTCCACCGGAGTTCCGGGCGCCGTCGAGGCCGGGGACCTCTTCGGCGCGCAGGTCCGGATCGCCGACTACGACAAGAACGGCAAGGGCGACCTGGCCGTGACGGCCTCCTTCGAGAACAACCGCAGCGGTGGCCTGTGGACCCTGCCGGGCACGTCCTCCGGCCTCACTGGTTCCGGCTCCAAGTCCCTCAGCTCGGCGGAGTTCGGCCTCGCGACCGGCTCGCGGTTCGGCGAGAGCCTGCTCGACTGAGAACGGCCCCTGTCTCGGTCCCTGTCCCTGTCCCCGTCACCGACGGGGACAGGGGCAGGGACGGGCGCTACCTCTGAGCGGCGGCCGGACGCGGCAGCTTGCAGCCCTTCCGGCCGAGGTCGATCTTGCTGTCGTGTCCGACGCACGGCACGATCCCGTACGTCTGCTGGGCGTAGTTGATGCCCTTGCGGACCGTCACCTCGCCCTTCCGGTCGACCTCACACGGGTTGTTGAGGGTGCAGCGCTCGCCGTCCTCGTTCCCCGTGTTGTTGACGGCCGTGACCTTGCCGGTCTTGTGGTCGATCACCGGCGAGCCGGACGTGCCGCCGATGGTCTGGCACTCGGGGGTGTAGCGGACCGAGTCCTTCCAGGTCCACTCGCCCTCCTTCATCCGGTACACGAACCCGTCGATCTTGCAGGTGTACGTCTCTTTCCAGTACCCGGAGACGACGGTGATGGCCCGCTTCTTGACCGGGTGGTCGTCCTCGATCTCCAGCGCCTTGATGCCGTACTTCTTCTTGATGTCGGCGTAGCTGGTGGTGAGTTGGTACAGCGAGATGTCCGTGTCGGTCATCGTCGCGTACGAGATCTTGCTCGCCTTGAGCGTGGCCTTCTCCGCGCCCTTCGCGTCCAGGAGCTTGAAGGTGCGGGTGGACGGCTGGTCGACGATGACTTCGCCCGCCGCGGGGAATCCGCTCTCCAGACAGTGGCCGTTGGAGAGGACGAGCGCGGGGTCGTCCGACTTCGACTGCGGCATGCGGACGACGGAGCCCGAGCAGTTGCTGAGCGCGACGGTCCCGGCGAAGTCGACGCCCTTCTTCACGGCCTCCCCTGCCGCCTGCTCCTTCGGTGCGCTGTCCGGTACCGCGACCGCCGGTGCGGATCCGACCCCTACGAGGGTGAGGGCGAGTAATCCGCCCGCGAGAGCCTTCTTCATGTGTGGAGCCCCCCTTGTAGCTGTGCCCTGTGTTGTTGTCATGGGCATTCTTCGGGGGCCACGGATGGGGGACAAGGGGTGAGAACTCTTGCATTTCGGTGCGTCCGCCGGGACGGGTGCGCACGAAAACGGCGGGACGGTGGTGGGGCCGACCCCTGCGGAGCCGGCCCCACCACCGTCAGAAGCCTTACGGCTTGAGAAGCCTTACGGCTTGGGCAGCTCACAGCCCTCGCGGCTCAGGTCGATCTTGTTGCCGGGTGCCACGCACGGCACGACCCCGTACGTCTGCTGGGCGTAGTTGATGCCCTCGCGGACCGTCACCTTGCCGTTCTCGTCGACCTCGCACGGGTTGTTGTCCGTGCACTCCTCGCCGCTCTCGTTGCCGGTGTTGTTGACGGCGACGACCTTGCCGGTCTCGTCGTCGATCACCGGTGAGCCCGAAGTGCCGCCGATCGTCTGGCAGTCGGGGGTGTAGCGGACCGAGTCCTTCCAGGTCCAGTTGCCCTCCTTGAGGCGGTACGCGAAGCCGTCGATGCTGCACTTGTACAGCTTCTTCCAGTAGCCGGACGCGACGGTGATGGCCCGCCCCTGCTCCGGACGCGCCGCGTTCAGCTCCAGCGCCTTGATGCCGAATTCGCTCTCGATCTCGCTGTAGGTGCTGGTCAGTTCGTAGAGCGACAGGTCGGTGTCCGTCATGGTCCCGTACGAGATCTTGCTCGCCTTGACCGTTCCCGCCTCGCCGCCCGCGGCGTCCAGGAGCCTGAAGCTGCGCGACGACGGCTTGTCGACGACGACCTCACCGGGCGCCGGGAATCCGCTCTCCAGGCAGTGGCCGTTGGACATCACGAGCGCCGGGTCGCCGGGCTGCGAGTCGGGCACGCGCACGACGGAGCCGGAACAGTTGCTCAGCGCCACGGTGCCCGCGAAGTCAACCGCCTTGGCTTTGGCGGGCCGTTCATCGCTGACGGCCGCCGCGGGCGCCGCCGTCGCTCCGAGGAGCAGAGCGGCGAGGCACGCACCGACGAGAGGCTTGTTCATGTGGGGGTCCCCTCTGATGACTGTGTGACCGAAGTTGCTTCGGTTTTGTCATGCGCATTGTTGGGGTACTCGGCCGCGAGGACAAGACCGCATGCGGACACAACTGACCGCTGACAGGACACCCCCCTCTGCGCTACGTGGCGCAAAACACGAGGCGGGTCTCGTTAAGCGCCCGTAAGCTCGCGGACATGCAGGTCATCCAGTCGACGAAGCTCGCCAACGTCTGTTACGAGATCCGGGGCCCGGTGCTCGAGGAGGCGATGCGGCTGGAAGCTGCGGGCCACCGCATCCTCAAGCTGAACACCGGCAACCCCGCGGCCTTCGGGTTCGAGTGCCCGCCCGAGATCCTGGAGGACGTCCTCCGCAACGTCGGCGACGCGCACGGCTACGGCGACGCGAAGGGCCTGCTCGCGGCCCGCCGCGCGGTGGTCATGCACAACCAGACCCTGGGCATCGAGACCGACGTCGAGCACGTCTTCATCGGCAACGGCGTCTCCGAGCTGATCGTCATGGCCATGCAGGGCCTGCTCGACGACGGCGACGAGGTCCTCGTACCGGCGCCGGACTATCCGCTGTGGACCGCCGCGGTCTCGCTCTCCGGCGGCACGGCCGTGCACTACCGCTGCGACGAGCAGGCGGACTGGATGCCTGACCTCGCCGACATCGAGCGCAAGGTGACCGACCGCACCAAGGCGCTCGTGATCATCAACCCGAACAATCCGACGGGCGCCGTCTACAGCGAGGAGATGCTGCGCGGCCTTACCGACATCGCGCGCCGCCACAATCTCCTGGTCTGCTCGGACGAGATCTACGACAAGATCCTCTACGACGACGCGGTCCACACCCCCACCGCAGCCATCGCCCCCGACCTGCTCACCCTCACCTTCAACGGCATGTCGAAGGCCTACCGGGTGGCCGGTTACCGCGTCGGCTGGGTGGCCATCTCAGGGCCGAAGGCGCACGCGTCCTCGTACATCGAGGGCCTGACGATCCTCGCGAACATGCGCCTGTGCGCGAACATGCCGGGCCAGCACGGCGTGGTCGCCGCGCTCAGCGGGCGGCAGACGATCAACGACCTCGTGCTTCCGGGCGGCCGACTCGTGGAGCAGCGCGACACGGCGTACGACCTGCTCACGCAGATCCCCGGCGTGAGCTGTGTGAAGCCGAAGGGCTCGCTCTACCTCTTCCCGCGGCTCGACCCGAAGGTCTTCAAGATCAAGGACGACCGCCAGATGGTGCTCGACCTGCTGCGCGCCGAGAAGATCATGGTCGTCCACGGCACCGGCTTCAACTGGCCCGAGCCCGATCACTTCCGCGTCGTCACCCTGCCCACGGCGACGGACCTGACCGAGGCCGTGACCCGGATCGGCAACTTCCTGGACGGCTACAGCCAGACGTAGGCCCCGAAGAGCAACCCGAATCAACTTTAGACAGAATCTAATGTAGGATGGCTTTCAAGCTACCCGCCAGGAGGCCATCCCATGTACGAGCCGATCCGCACCAAGTCGGTCCACGCCATGGCCGACCCCGGCGACTTCCCGCACCGCTCCCGCGAGGAGGAGCTGGACATCCAGCTCGCCGCGCACCTGGCCGCGCTCCTCGCCGTCACGGACGAGCTGCGTGCCCTCGCGCCCGCCACCGACCTGGACGACGCGGCCGAGCAGTTGGCGGCCGAGGTGGCACGGCTGCGCGGCGGCCTGGCGCCGGTCCGCTCCGCCGTGGTGACCGCGATCCACGAGCCGCATCTCAACGCCCTGCACCAGCGCGCCCACGCCCTCGCCGGGCGTGCGCTGGTTGTGGCCGCGTCCCGGGCGGACACGGCCGCCGCGATTCTCGCCGCGCGACGTATGGATGCGCATGAAGGCGCGGCCCGGCTGGTCGGCGCCCTCTAGACGGCCCCGGTCCGCGGCCGGTGAGGCCGTGGACCGGGTGCCACACACCCGCCGCGTGTCACACCGCACACGGAAGGGCCCCGCACGCCTTTGTGCGGGGCCCTTCCGTGTCGTACGACGGGACCGTCAGCCCAGGCGCTGCACCAGGGCGCGGTACTCGTCCCACAGCTCCTTGGGCGTGTGGTCGCCGAAGGTGTTCAGGTGCTCGGGGATCAGCGAGGCCTCGTCGCGCCAGACCTCCTTGTCGACCGTGAGCAGGAACTCCAGGTCGGCGGTGGGCAGTTCGAGGCCCTCCGTGTCCAGCGAGTCCACCGTCGGCAGGATGCCGATGGGGGTCTCGACGCCCTCCGCCTTGCCGTCGAGGCGGTCGACGATCCACTTCAGGACGCGGCTGTTCTCACCGAAGCCGGGCCACACGAACTTGCCGTCGGCGTTCTTGCGGAACCAGTTCACGTAGTAGATCTTCGGGAGCTTCGACTGGTCCGGCTTGTCCGCGCCGACCTTGACCCAGTGGGCCATGTAGTCGCCCATGTTGTAGCCGCAGAACGGCAGCATCGCGAACGGGTCGCGGCGCAGCTCGCCTACCTTGCCCTCGGCCGCGGCGGTCTTCTCGCTCGCCACGTTCGCGCCGAGGAAGACGCCGTGCTGCCAGTTGAAGGACTCCGTCACCAGCGGCACCGCGCTGGCGCGACGGCCGCCGAAGAGGATCGCCGAGATCGGCACGCCCTTGGGGTCCTCCCACTCGGGCGCGATGATCGGGCACTGCGAGGCGGGCGTGGTGAAGCGGGCGTTCGGGTGGGCCGCCGGGACGCCCGACTCGGGCGTCCAGTCGTTGCCCTTCCAGTCGGTGAGGTGGGCGGGAGTCTCCTCCGTCATGCCCTCCCACCAGACGTCGTTGTCGTCGGTGAGCGCGACGTTCGTGAAGACCGAGTTGCCCCACAGGGTCTTCATGGCGTTGGCGTTGGTGTGCTCGCCGGTGCCGGGCGCGACGCCGAAGAAGCCGGCCTCGGGGTTGATCGCGTAGAGCCGGCCGTCCTCGCCGAAGCGCATCCAGGCGATGTCGTCACCGATGGTCTCGACGGTCCAGCCGCGGACCGTCGGCTCCAGCATGGCGAGGTTGGTCTTGCCGCAGGCGGACGGGAAGGCCGCCGCGACGTACTTGCTCTCGCCCTGCGGGGGCGTGAGCTTGAGGATCAGCATGTGCTCGGCCAGCCAGCCCTCGTCGCGCGCCATGACGGAGGCGATGCGCAGGGCGTAGCACTTCTTGCCGAGCAGGGCGTTGCCGCCGTAACCCGAACCGTACGACCAGATCTCGCGGTCCTCGGGGAAGTGCGAGATGTACTTCGTGGAGTTGCAGGGCCACGGCACGTCGGCCTCGCCCTCCTCCAGCGGCGCGCCGAGCGTGTGGACGGCCTTGACGAAGAAGCCGTCGTCGCCGAGTTCGTCCAGGACCGCCTGACCCATGCGGGTCATGGTGCGCATGGAGACGGCGACGTACGCGGAGTCGGTGATCTCCACACCGATGGCGGACAGCGGCGAGCCGACCGGGCCCATGCAGAAGGGCACCACGTACATCGTGCGGCCACGCATCGAGCCGCGGAAGACGCCGCCCTGCTCGTCCTTGCCCCGGAAGATCTCCCGCATCTCGGCGGGGGCCTTCCAGTGGTTGGTCGGGCCCGCGTCCTCCTCCTTCTCGGAGCAGATGAAGGTGCGGTCCTCGACGCGCGCGACGTCGGTCGGGTCGGAGGCCGCGTAGTACGAGTTCGGGCGCTTGATCGGGTCGAGTTTCTTGAAGGTGCCCTTGGCGACGAGCTCCTCGCACAGGCGCTCGTACTCGGCCTCGGATCCGTCACACCAGACCACGCTGTCCGGCTGCGTCAGTTCGGCGATCTCGCTCACCCAGGAGGCGAGGTCCTTGTGGTTGGTGGGAACGGTGCCCAGGGACTCGGAGAGAAGGGGAGCCGCGATGTCGCGCGCCACGATTGCTCCTATATGAGGGGTTTATAGGTTTGTTGCCCCGTGGGGGCTGCGACCCGGACGCTTCACGTGTTGATCCCTCTGGCGCTCATCCGGTGCCGACCGCACTCATTTGATCATCCGACGCTTCCGCGCATATGTCCAGAGGGCCTCACACCTGAGCGGCGTGAGCATCGCCACTCGCTCGGGCGGCCTCCCGTACACGAATCCGTCACTTGTACGCTCGGGTATCACCGTGAGCATCGCCACTTGTACGCCACGGTTCTCCCACGACTGATACCTAACTTACGGTTGCGTAGGTACGATTCCCCTTATGACCGGACCCGCCCATGACGCGATCACGGACTCCCAGACCAAGGACTCCCAGACCAAGGACTCCGACTCGTCCGCGCTCGACGCCCTGCCGCTCCCGGACCTCTCCGAAGTGAAGCCGAAGATGCGCGGCTGGCTGCACGCGGGCATGTTCCCCCTGGTGCTCGTCTCCGGCATCGTGCTCACGGCACTCACGGACTCCACCCGCGGCCGGATCGCCGTCGGGATCTACGTCCTTTCGGCCTGCCTGCTCTTCGGAGTGAGCGCGATCTACCACCGGGGCACCTGGACCCCGCGCGCGGACGGCGTGCTGCGCAGACTCGACCACGCGAACATCTTCCTGATCATCGCGGGCACGTACACCCCGCTCACGATGCTGCTCCTGCCCGGCTCCAAGGGTCAGTGGCTGCTGTGGGGCGTCTGGGGCGCGGCGGTGGCCGGCATCCTCTTCCGGGTCTTCTGGGTCGGCGCGCCGCGCTGGCTCTACACCCCTTGTTACATCGCGATGGGCTGGGCGGCGGTGTTCTTCCTGCCCGACTTCATGCGGGCGGGCGGCATCGCGGTCCTGGTCCTGGTGATCGTGGGCGGACTGCTCTACAGCGCGGGCGGCGTGATCTACGGGATCAAGCGGCCCAACCCCTCTCCGCGCTTCTTCGGCTTCCACGAGGTCTTCCACTCGCTGACGTTGGCCGCGTTCGCGGTGCATTACGTGGGCATCTCGCTGGTGGCGTACCAGCACGGATAGCCAAGCATGGAGGGCTACCCCCTCCCCCGTTCATGGCCGCGGCTTTCGAGCCGCGGCCATTTGCGTGCACCCGCTCGCGTCTGCACACTGATTGACAGTAACTACCTTTTGAGAGTTACTCTCATTTCATGGACGCTGTCACAAGCTCGCCTGCCGCGCAGCGGCAGGACCCCCGTCGCTGGTGGGCGCTCGCCGCCCTGGTCGCGAGCATGCTCGTGCTCGGTTTCGACATGACGATCCTCAACGTCGCCCTGCCGACGATGGCCGGGCAACTGGACGCGAGTACGGGCGAGCAACAGTGGATGGCGGACGCGTACATCGTCGTCTTCGCGGCCCTGATGCTCCCGGCCGGACTGCTCGGCGACCGGTTCGGGCGCCGCAGGATGCTGATCACCGGGCTCGGGATCTTCCTGGTGGGCTCGCTGCTCGGCACCCTGGTCGACTCCGTCGCGCTGGTCGTCGTGGCCCGAGCGGTCATGGGCATGGGCGGCGCGCTCGTCATGCCCCTGGCCCTGGCCGTGCTGCCCGCGCTCTTCGCCCCCGGCGAGCGGACCAAGGCCATCGGCATCGTCTCGGCGGCCTCCGCGCTCGGCGCGCCGCTCGGACCGATCATCGGCGGCTGGCTCCTCGACCACTTCTGGTGGGGCTCGATCTTCCTGATCAACGTCCCGATGGTCGCGATCGGGATCACGGCCTGCGTCTTCCTGCTCCCGGAGACGACCGACCCGTCGTCCCCCAAGGTCGACGTCGCCTCCACCGCGCTCACAGCGGCCGGGCTCGGCGCGCTCATCTACGGGATCATCGAGGCCCCCGTACGCGGCTGGGGCGATCCGCTGGTCCTCGCCATGTTCGGCGGGGCGGCCGTCCTGATCGCCGTGCTCGTCCTGCGGGAACGGCACGTGCCGCGCCCGATGCTCGACATGGCACTGCTCCGCAACCGCGGCTTCCTCCTGAATACGCTCGCGGCGACGCTCGTCATGTTCGTCCTGTCGGGCCTGATGTTCGTGCTCCCGCAGTATCTGCAGGCGGTGCTCGGCCATGACGCCTTCGGCACCGGTGTGCGGATGCTGCCGATGATGGGCGGTCTCCTGGTCGCCGCGAAGGGCGCGGAGCCCGTCGTACGACGCTTCGGCCCGCGTGCGGTGATCAGCGCCGGGCTCGTCGTCCTCGCCTTCGCGGCGCTCCTCGGCAGCCGTACGACGATCGACTCCGGCTACGGCTTCACCGCGCTGTGGCTCACCATCGCCGGCCTCGGCTTCGGCTTCGCGGTTGTGCCGTCCATGGACTCGGCCCTCGGCGCGCTGCCCGTGGAGCGGGCGGGGTCGGGCACGGGGCTCCTGATGACCGTGCGTCAGGTGGGCAGCGCCGTCGGGATCGCGCTGCTCGGCTCGCTCCTGGCCGGTGTGTACGTCGACCGCCTCGACACCGGGAAGCTTCCGGCCGGGGCGGCACGGACCGCGGGCGACTCGGTGGTGGGCGCCCACGCGGTAGCCGACCGGCTGGGCATCCCCCGGCTGATCGCCTCGGCCGACGAGGCGTACATCGACGGCATGGCGACGGTCCTCCTGGTGAGCGGGATCGCGGCGCTGGTGACGGCGCTGCTGGTCGCGGCGCTGTTGCCGAAGGCGACTCCCACGCCGCCCGGCGGTGCCGACATGGCACGGCGGCCGGAGGATGCCCGACAATGAGCGCCATGACGGCCGCACGTACCACCGCTTCCGCGCACGGCCCCCAGATGGGGCTCCGCGAGCGGAAGAAGCTCAAGACCCGCATCGCCATCCGTGACGCCACGTACCGGCTGATCGAGGAGCAGGGGTACGAGGCGACGACCGTCGAGCAGATCGCGGAGGCCGCGGAGGTGTCGGCGTCGACGGTCTTCCGGTACTTCCCGACGAAGGAGGACATCGTCCTCACCGACGAGTACGACCCGCTGCTCGAGGACGAGTTGCGGGCGCGCCCGGCGGACGAGCCGATCGTGGAGTCCTTGCGGCACGTGCTGCGCAGGGCTGTGGGCCTCGGCTTCACCGAGGAGCCGGAGATCTCGCGCCTGCGTACGCGCCTGATGATCGAGGTCCCCGCCGTGCGCTCCCGGCTCCTGGAGAGCATGTCGGTGACCGGCCGGATGCTGTGCCGCGTCATCGCGGAACGCACCGGCCGCGACGCCGGGGAGCTGGAGGTACGGGTCTTCGCGATGGGCCTGATCGCCGCGCTGACGGAGACGGCGGCGTACTGGGCGGAGCACGGTCACAAGGACGACCTGGGTGAGCTGGTGGACCGGGCCCTGACGATGCTGGCGGACGGCTTCGCCCCCGGGCACGGAGCCGGACACGGGGGACACGGGGCGCCGTAAATCCCCGGCCTTCCGCTCGCACCCCATGCCATCCTGACCGCATGAACGGTCCGGAGATCCTCATCCGCTTCGCCCCCGAGCTGGGGCTCTTCGTCCCGCACGAGCGAAGGGGCGGCCCCACCAAGGCCGTTACGGACGGCGTGTCCACGCTCGGGCACGTCGTCGAATCGCTCGGGGTTCCGCTGACGGAGGTCGGCTCGCTCGTCGTGGACGGTACCGAGGTCCCGGTCTCGCACGTCCCCTCGGCGGAGGAGTCGGTGGAGGTCCGCCCCGTCCCCCGCCCCCAGCCCCTCCCCGATGCTCCCCTGCGCTTCCTCCTTGACGTCCATCTGGGCACGCTGGCACGCCGGTTGCGCCTCCTGGGCGTGGACGCGGCGTACGAGAGCACGGACATCGGCGACCCGGCCCTCGCCACGCGCTCGGCCACGGAGCGGCGGGTGCTGCTCAGCCGGGACAGGGGCCTGTTGCGGCGACGGGAACTGTGGGCGGGCGCGTACGTCTACAGCGACGCGCCGGACGAGCAACTCCGGGACGTGCTGGGCCGTTTCGCCCCTGCGCTGCGGCCCTGGACTCGCTGCACTGCGTGCAATGGCTCGCTGCGGGCGGCCGGCAAGGAGGATGTGGCGGACCGGTTGGAGGGGGGTACGCGGGGGTCGTATGACGTGTTCGCGGAGTGCGTTGCTTGTGGGCGGGTGTACTGGCGGGGGGCGCATCATGATCGACTGGAGGGAATTGTGGCGGGGGCGGTGAGGGAGTTTTCCCCAACCCCGCCCCTTCCCGGCTGTATCGATTAGCGGCTCCGCCGCGTGGCGTGCCTGCGCCCCGGACCTACCTGGGGCTCCGCCCCAGACCCCGCTCCTCAAACGCCGGAGGGGCTGATTTTCCCATCTCTAGCCCGTCCGGCGTTTGAGGACGAACTCGGCGGAGCCGGTGATGACGGCAACCACGGCCCCGCGTCAGAGCCCTCAGCCGGAAAGCTTCGCCGCCAGTTCCCCCACGTCAGTGGTCGGCGCGTCGCAGACGAACCGACGGCAGACATAAGCCGCCGGAAGCCCCCCGACCTGCACCCTCCCCTCCAGCAGCGGGAGCTCGCCGCCGCCCGCAGGGCCCACGGCGACCACGGCCCCCGGCGCCGTCCCCAGCAGCGCGGTGCGGTGCAGTTCCCCGCCCACCGAGCCGATCACCGCCACCTCACGGGGGCCGTCAAGCGCCGCCTCCGCCACCGCCAACCCGTGCCCGATGAACCGCGGCGCCCGAGGCGCTAGCCCCTTCACCACGCCCAACGCCCGCTCCGCCGCCCGGCGATGCGGCTCCGCGCCCGTCTGCGCCGCGTACGAAAGGAGCGCCCCCGCAGCCGCCGTCCACCCGGACGGCACCGCGTTGTCCGTGGGGTCCTGCGGCCGCCGGATCAAACGCTCCGCGTCCGCGGCCGTGTCGTACAGGGACCCGGACTCCTCGTCCACGAACTGGTCGAGCACGTGGTCGAGCAGGAACCCGGAGAACTCCAGCCACACGCCTTCCCCCGTCACGGAGGCCAGCGCGAGGAACCCCTCGGCGACATCCGCGTAGTCCTCCAACACGCCCGCGTTCGTGCCCACTTGACCGTCCTTGGACGTACGGGAGAGCCGCGCCCGGTCGTCCATGTGCACCCGCACCAGCAAGTCACCGGCGCAGACCGCCGCAGCCACCAGATCCGGCCGCTCGAAGTACGCGCCCACCTCCGCGAGCGCGGCGATCGCGAGGCCGTTCCAGGCCGCGACGATCTTGTCGTCACGTCCGGGCGCGGGCCGCTCCGAGCGCGCCGCGAGCAGCCTCTCCCGGATCGAGGCGATCCGAGCGGCATCCGCCACCGTGCCACCCGTATCGGGAAGTTGAAGCACCGAGGCGCCCTCCTCGAAGGTCCCCTCCTCCGTCACGCCGAAGTACGTGACGGCCAGCTCGGCGTCCGCGTCGCCGAGGACCTCGCGCAGCTGCTCCGGCGTCCACACGTAGTACGAGCCCTCGACGTGCTTGCCGGTCTCGGCATCCTCGCTGTCCGCGTCGAGGGCGGAAGCGAATCCGCCCTCGTTCGTGCGGAGTTCGCGCACCATGAAGTCGGCGGTCTCCAGGGCGACGCGCCGCGCGAGGTCAGAGCCCGTGGCCCGCCACAGGTGGGCGTAGACCCGGCAGAGCAGGGCGTTGTCGTACAGCATCTTCTCGAAGTGGGGCACGACCCACTCACGGTCCACGGAGTAGCGCGCGAACCCGCCGCCCAGCTGGTCGTAGATCCCGCCGCGCGCCATCCGCTCGCAGGTGTCGGCGGCCATCTGGAGGGCGCCCTCCGAGCCGGTGCGGGCGTAGTGCCGCAGCAGGAACTCGACGACCATGGACGGCGGGAACTTGGGCGCGCCCCCGAAACCGCCCCGCGTGGCGTCGTAGTCGCGCGTCAGGCCGAGCAGCGCCTGTGCGAGCTCGTCCTCGCCGGGCAGTTCGCCGGCGCCGAACGCGAGCCGGCGGTCGGCGAGGTCCCGCACGATCTTCCCCGCGACCTCGGCGACCTCGTCGCGCCGGTCCACCCAGGCACGCCGGACCCCGTCGGCCACCTGCTGGA
The DNA here is from genome assembly GCF_059026065.1 of Streptomyces sp. A18. Taxonomy (NCBI): domain Bacteria; kingdom Bacillati; phylum Actinomycetota; class Actinomycetes; order Kitasatosporales; family Streptomycetaceae; genus Streptomyces; species Streptomyces sp. A18. The sequence goes on from NZ_JBWLKL010000008.1 coordinate 37,470, forward strand.
AGGAGGGCATGCCGTGCCGGGGCTCGGGCGGGAAGTACGTACCGAAGTAGAAGGGCTCGGCGTCGGGCGTCAGGAAGACCGTCATGGGCCAGCCGCCCTGGCCCGTCGCTGCCTGCACGGCCTCCATGTAGACGGCGTCGACGTCGGGCCGCTCCTCGCGGTCGACCTTGACGTTGACGAAGTGCGCGTTCAGGAAGGCGGCCGTGTCGGCGTCCTCGAAGGACTCGTGCGCCATGACGTGGCACCAGTGGCAACTGCTGTACCCGACGCTGAGCAGCACAGGGACTCCACGCTCCCGCGCCTCGGCGAAGGCCTCCGCCGACCAGGGCCACCAGTCGACGGGGTTGTCGGCGTGCTGAAGAAGGTAGGGGGACGTCTCATGGGCCAGTCGGTTCGGCATGCCTTCATCCTCGCGCACATGGCCCGCTGATCCGGGTACTGGCCCACGTGATCCGCGGACCGGCCCACGTGATCCGCTGACTCCCTCGCGTCGAAGCCCTGTACGCAGGACACTTGTGACCGCAGGTGACTGCTGATCTCAGATGTTGCTCTCGGAGGGGGACCCATATGCGGGACAGCCATCGGGCCGAAGCCGAGCGGCTGTTGGTGCGGGCCGTGGAGGAAGAGGTGCGGCGCTCCGGTGGGCGGGCCGACGGGGGGCTGCTGCTCTCCCGGGCCCGGGGTGCGCTGGATGCCATGGGGCAGACCGCCGACGAGGAGTACGCCGCTTATACGCAGGCCGTCGACGAGGCGGAGGCCGGGCAGCTCTCCTTCGGGCAGCGGTATGCCAAGGAGGGCGCCGGAACTCCCCTGCTCGTGGCCGTCGTTGCGGCCGTCTCCGCGTGTCTGGCCGACCTCGTGCTCGGGACCGGCACCTCGACCGCCCTGGGCGCGGGCGCCGCCGTCGCCGTGATCGGTGCGGCCACCACCGTGCTGAAGGTCACCGCGTCCCACGTGCCCGAGGTCAGCCGCCGCGCCGGTGCGGCCGGCCAGCCGGGCGGGCCCGAGCAGCTGCGGCTGCAGTGGCTGACGGCCCTGGAGGTGCGGGGCATCCGGCCCTTCATCGACCAGCAGCGGGTGCTCCAGGCCTCCTCCGGCTCCGGCAAGAAGAAGGCGGCGCCCCAGCTGCGGGGCACGGACAAGAGCGCGGCGGCACGCAGGCGCACCGTACTGGAGCAGTCCTTCGCTCAACTGCCCGAGCCGGACGGGCCGTTCGCCGGGCGCCGCGCCGAGCTCGCCCGCGTCGCCCAGTGGGTGCACGCGGCGCGGGCCAGCACCGAGACCCGGCCCACCGTCGTCGTGCTGCACGGCGCGCCGGGCTCCGGGCGCTCCTCGCTCGCCGTCCGTGCCGCGCACGACCTGTCGGACCAGTTCCGCGGCGCCTGCGTCGTCGACCTGCGGGGCGAGAGTTCCCAGCCGCTGTCCACGCGGGACGCGCTCCTGCATCTGCTGAATCGATTGGGCGCCCCGCGCGAGCAGTTGCTGTTCCGGGAGCGGTCCTCGCAGGAACAGCAGGTGAAGCGGCTCAGCGAGCTCTACCACCAGTATCTGACCGGGCTCGCGGTGACCGTCGTACTCGACGACGCGTCCGACCCGGAGCAGGTGCGCACCCTGGTGCCCGAGCGCTCCGACAGCCTCGTCATCGTCACCGCCCGGGGGCCACTCGAACTGCCCGCGGACCTCCCGGCCTGGGTGCACCAGCTGCCGGTGGAGCCGCTGGACGCGGCAGGCGCCGAGCAGCTCCTGAGGGAGTCCGCGGAGGACGCCTCAGGGCCGTACGACGCCGAATCCGCGGACGCCGTGCGGGAGTTGTGCGGCGGCCTGCCGCTCGCCCTGCGCGTCGCCGGGTCCTCGATCGGCGCCCGTACCCCGCGTCAGCTCGCCGCCGATCTGTCCGCGTACGGCCCCGTTGAGCCCGTCGAGCGCGTCCTGTGGCTGCGCTACACCGATCAGACCGAGCCCGCGCGGCGCCTCCTGCGCAGGCTCGCCCTCGCCGGCCGCGCGTCCCTGGGCGCCGCTGCCGCCGCGGCGCTGCTCGGCGCCGACGAGACGGAAGCGGCCCGCCAGCTGGCCGCGCTCTCCCGCGCCGGGCTCGTCGACCACGTGCGCGGCAGCCGCTACCGCCTGCACGATCTCGTACGCGCCTTCGCGCTCGCCCGCCTCATCGACGAGGAGGAGCCCGCGGAGCGCACGGCCGCGCAGGAGCGGCTCATCGTCAGCTACAGCGAGCTCGCCGGATCGGTGATCCGCCTGGTCGACGGCAAGATGTCGACGCGGGCGGGCCAGTTCGACCGGCATGGCTTCTCCTCGCTCGAAGCCGCCCTGCGCTGGCTCGACGACGAGTCGAGCTTCATCACGGCGACGCTGCGGCACGCGGAGGGCGTCGACCAGGCAGCGGTCCTCAACCTCCTGGGGGCGCTGTGCGACTACTGCCTGCTGCGCGGCGACCTCTACCGCCTGGGCGAGATCAGCGAGCTGGCGCAGGCCGTCGACCAGGGTCTTCTCGTACGGAGCGTGCAGTGGCGCACGGGCATCGCGTCCCGCCAGCTCGGCGAACTCGACCAGGCGCGGACGACCCTGACGTCGGTCGTGGACCTGTACATGGAGGCCCACCAGGACGCGGGCGCCGCCCTGGCCCTGTGCTCCCTGGGGATCACGCTGCACCACCAGGGCAATCTGACGGAGGCGGCGGCACGCCTGAGCGAGGCCCTGGAACTGCAGGCCCCCGACGAGCTCGCCGGTGACCGTGCCTGGACGATGCACGCCCTCGCTGCGGTGGAACGCGACCGCTCCAACCTGAACAAGGCCCTGGGCCTCCTGGAGGCCTCGCTCACCCTGCACCGCGAGAACGACTCCCTGCACGGCGAGGCGTGGGCGCACTTCCAGCTCGGCCAGCTCTGCCTGCGCATGGGCGACGTACCGCGCGCGGAGGAGCAGCTGCGGGGCGCCCTCGACCTGTACGGGCGCACACGCGACGGCCGCGGCGAGGCCTGGGCGCTGACGCAGCTCGCGCGGGCCCGCCTGGTGGACGGCGACGCGTCGGCCGCGGTCGACGGCCTGCGGCAGGCGGTGTCCCGGCACCGCGACAACGAAGACGCGCGCGGCGAGGCGTGGAGCGCCTACTACCTGGGCCAGGCGCTGGAGGAGGCGGGCAGTCTTGACCAGGCGGTGCGCGAGCTGGAGCGCTCGCGGACGATGTTCTCGCGGATGCGGGACGTGTACGGCCTGGCCTGCGCGCGCCACCACTCGGCACGCGTGACCCGCGACCAGCGCGCCGCGCAGACGGGCTCGCTGCGCAACTCCGGCTTCGCGCGCCAGCTCCTGGTGGACGCCCGCGCCGACTTCCAGCGCATCGGCGTCGCGCACGGCGAGGCCTGGACGATGCTGGAGCTCGCGGTGGTGGACGCGGGGAACACACGCGCCCAGCAGGCGCTCGCCCTGTGCGACGAGGCCGCCGCGCTCTTCGCCTCGTACGGCGACCGCAGGGGCGAGGACTGGGCCCGCTTCCTGCGCTGCACCCTACTGCCGTACGGATCGCCCGGCGGCTGGGAGATCGGCACCGCCGTCGCCCAGGAGGAGCTCAGCCAGCTGGCCCGCGCCGGTCATCCGACGCGTGACGGGAAGCTGGCCGACTACATGGAGGCGTTCGGCCTCCTCCTGGAGCGCGGCGCCGACCTGGAGGCCGGCTGGCAGGCCTGGCGCCTGGGCATGGTGCCGAACCGTCACTCCCGAGAGGTGATGGGAGTGACGGTGACGACGGCGGGCTAGCCCTTGCGGGCCTCGGTCTCGGAGGGCTTGCTCTCTGAGGCCGTGCTCTCGCCGGAGGCACCGGCCGAGGACTCCGCGGGCTCCTTGAAGTCGACCTTCCGCATGTGCTTGTTCATCGACTTCATCAGCCCCCAGACGGCGAGAGCCATCACCGCGAAGACGATGAAGCCGAGAACACCCGGGGTCACCTTGTCATCGTCGACCTCTTTGGCGAGAGGGACGAGATGCGTCATTGCCAGATGTGCGTTCACGCTAGGCATTGTCGCGGATGCCCGCAAAGAGGTCGTCCTCGGGGAGGGATGTATCGACGAGCGACTTCGCGAGCTCGTACTCCTCCGTGGGCCAGACCTCCTTCTGGAGCTCCATCGGCACCCGGAACCAGCCGCCCTCGGGGTCGATCTGCGTGGCGTGCGCGATCAGCGCCCGGTCGCGGACCTCGTAGAAGTCGGCGCAGGGGACGTGCGTGGTCAGCGTGCGCTCCACCCGCTCGAACTCGTCCCAGCGCTTGAGCCAGTCCTCGTAGGGCGACTCCAGGCCCTTGTCGAGCATGGCGTGGTGCAGGGCCTCGGTGCGCGGCCGGTTGAAGCCCTGGTTGTAGTAGAGCTTCTGCGGCTGGTAGATCGGCCCGAACTCGCTCTCGGGGTACTTCTCGGCGTCCGCCGCACCGTCGAAGGCCACCATCGAGATCTTGTGGGTCATGATGTGGTCGGGGTGCGGATAGCCGCCGTTCTCGTCGTACGTCGTGATGACCTGCGGACGGAAGGAGCGGATCTGCCGGACCAGTTCCCCGGCGGCCTTGTCGACGTCCTCCAGTGCGAAGCAGCCCTCGGGAAGCGGCGGCAGCGGGTCGCCCTCGGGCAGACCCGAATCGACGAATCCGAGCCAGTCCTGCTTGACGCCGAGGATCTCGCGCGCTTCGTCCATCTCCTTCCTGCGCACCTCGTGGATGTTCTCCTGGATGTACTTGTCCCCCTGGAGCTTGGGGTTGAGGATGTCGCCGCGCTCCCCGCCCGTGCAGGTCACGACATGCACGTCCACCCCCTCGGACACGTACTTGGCCATGGTGGCCGCGCCCTTCGACGACTCATCGTCGGGGTGGGCGTGAACGGCCATCAGTCGCAGCTGCTCAGTCAAGACTCGTTCCTCAGTCATCCGGCGCCCTGGTCAATTCATGGCAATGGGCGGCTTCTATAGTGACGGAACCGGGGGGCGGAAAATTCCGGCATCCCCTTTTCCTGGAGGACGATCATGACGGCCGTGAGCGAGAAGCCCGTCGAGGGCCGATACGGCCGCTCACGCTCGGCCGACGAGCGCGCGGACCGCAAGCTGAAGATCATCGGCGGGGTCCTCGGCGTGCTCTTCGTCCTGATGATCGGCTGGTTCGGATACGACTACGTGTCCGGTTCGAAGGTCAGCGCCGAAGTGATCAAGTTCGACGTCGTCTCGGACAGCGCGGTCAAGGTGCACCTGGAGGTGCGCAAGGACGCGGACGCGAAGGGCTACTGCACCTTGCGCTCACAGGCCGAGGACGGCGAAGAGGTGGGCCGCAAGGACTTCCGCTTCGACCAGAACGAGGGACGGATCGACCAGGTCGTCACGCTACGCACCAAGGCGCGCGGGACGAGCGCCGAGCTGCTCGGCTGCCACTCGGACTGACGCGGGCCGCCCTGCGGACCGTCTACGGGCCGCCTGGGGGCGCCTGCGGGCCGCCCCAGGCGTCACACCGAACGCCCGACGTCCCCGCCGTACCGGCTCTCACCTGCGTTGACGTATTTCTGATGGCTTATGTCCTCCCCCTGGCGCGCCTGAATTGTTAGGCTCGTGGTTTCGCCCACCCGTGAGGGAACATCCTTCTGGGTAGGGCGATGCTTTGTATTCCCAGTACCTACGAGGAGCACCTGTGACCCAGACCAGCGAGAACGTCACCTGGCTGACCCAGGAGGCGTACAACCAGCTCAAGGCCGAGCTGGAGTACCTGTCTGGTCCCGCGCGCACCGAGATCGCCACGAAGATCGCGGCGGCGCGCGAGGAGGGCGACCTGCGCGAGAACGGCGGGTACCACGCGGCCAAGGAGGAGCAGGGCAAGCAGGAGCTCCGCGTCCGCCAGCTGACCCAGCTCCTGGAGCATGCGAAGGTCGGTGAGGCGCCGGCCGCGGACGGCGCGGTCGCGCCCGGCATGGTCGTGACGATCGCTTTCGACGGCGACGAGGACGACACCCTGGCGTTCCTGCTCGCCTCGCGCGAGTACGCGAGCGCCGACATCGAGACGTATTCGCCGCAGTCCCCGCTGGGCAGCGGCGTGAACGGCAAGAAGATCGGCGAGGACGCGCAGTACGAACTGCCGAACGGCAAGCTCGCCTCGGTGAAGATCCTCGAGGCGAAGCCGTACCAGGCCTGAGGCCCACGGCTTCTTCGGTCGATGCGAGAGGCCCCCGGCGCCGAGTGCGCCGGGGGCCTCTCGTGTGTCCGCGGTCGGGTCGTCAGGCCGTGGCCGAGCGGTACTTGCGGACCGCGAGCGTCCGGAAGACCACGATGATCAGGATCGAGTAGATCACCGAGGCCCAGACCGGATGCTGCATGGGCCAGGCCGACGAGGCCGAGACGCCGGGATTGCCGAAGAGCTCCCGGCAGGCCTGGACTGTCGCGCTGAAGGGGTTCCAGTCGGCGACGTGCCGCAACCAGGGCGTCATCTGGCTGGAGTCCACGAACGCGTTCGAGATGAACGTGACCGGGAAGAGCCAGATCAGGCCGCCGGAGGTCGCCGCTTCCGGGGTGCGCACCGAGAGGCCGATGAGCGCGCCGACCCAGGTGAACGCATAGCCGAGCAGGAGCAGCAGCCCGAAGGCGCCGAGTGCCTTCCCGATCCCCTCGTGGATGCGCCAGCCGACCAGGAGCGCCACGATCGCCAGGACCAGGAGGGTCAGCGCGGTCTGCACGAGGTCGGCGATGGTCCGTCCGGTGAGGACGGCGCCGCGCGCCATGGGCAGCGACCGGAAGCGGTCGATGAGGCCCTTGTGCATGTCGTCGGCGATTCCGGCCCCGGCGCCCGCGGTGGCGAAGGTGACCGTCTGGGCGAAGATGCCCGCCATCAGGAAGTTGCGGTAGATCGCGGGGTCCGTGCTGGCGCCGATCTTCATGGATCCGCCGAAGACGTAGCTGAACAGGACCACGAACATGATCGGCTGGATCAGGCCGAAGATGATCATCTCCGGGATGCGCGACATCCGGATGAGGTTGCGCTTGGCGACGACCAGGGAGTCCCTGACGGACTGGCCGATGCCGCCCGCGGGCGTGGGGCCCGCGGCGGGCTTGGTGACGATGCCGGTCACGGAGCTCACTTGTCGGCCTCCTTCTTGGGCTCGGGCTTCGCGTCCTCGACGCCGTTCCCCTTGGCTGCTTCGTCCACCTCGGCCACGTGGCCCGTGAGGGAGATGAACACGTCGTCCAGGGTCGGGCGGCGCAGCCCGATGTCGTCGATCTCGACGCCGCGGTTGTCCAGCTCGCGGATGACCTCGGCGAGCAGCTTGGCGCCGCCGGAGACCGGGACCGTGAGCTTGCGGGTGTGGCTCTCGACGGCGACCTCGCCCTTGCCGAGGCCGCGCAGGACCTCCGTGGCCGCAGTGATGTGCTCGCGCTCGTGCACCACGACCTCGACGCGCTCGCCGCCGGTCTGCGCCTTGAGCTGGTCCGATGTGCCGCGCGCGATGACCCGGCCGTGGTCGATGACGCAGATGTCGTGCGCCAGGTGGTCGGCCTCTTCGAGGTACTGGGTGGTGAGCAGCAGGGTCGTGCCGCCCGACACCAGCTCCTGGATGACCTCCCAGAGCTGCTGGCGGTTGCGCGGGTCCAGGCCCGTCGTCGGCTCGTCCATGAACATCACCGGGGGCGACACGACGAGCGCGGCGGCGAGGTCGAGGCGGCGGCGCATGCCTCCCGAATACGTCTTGGAGGGGCGGTCCGCGGCGTCGGCGAGATTGAACCGGTCGAGCAACTCGCCCGCCCTGGCCTTCGCCTCCTTGGCCTTCATCTGGTAGAGCTGGCCGACCATTTGGAGGTTCTCGCGGCCCGTCAGGTACTCGTCGACCGCGGCGAACTGGCCGGAGAGACCGATCGAGCGCCGCACTTCGTTCGGATGCTTCAGCACGTCGACGCCCGCGACGACCGCCCGGCCGCTGTCCGGCGTCAGAAGCGTCGTCAGACAGCGCACCGCCGTGGTCTTGCCCGCGCCGTTCGGCCCGAGGAGGCCGAGCACGGTGCCTTCCGGGACATCCAGATCGACGCCGTCCAGAGCCTTTACGTCGCCGAAGGTCTTCACGAGGCCTTCGGCGTAGATGGCGCCTGGCATGTGGGTTCTCCCAGTGGTTTGGGTGACTTCCTGAGGAAAAGCTTAGATTTACCGGAGCATCAAGCGCCCGGCGACCAGTGACGTGAGACACACCATAACGCGATACATCGCGTCTCTTCAACGGGATGAGCGAAGCCTGTGGACAACGCGAGATGAAGCCTGTGGACAACGCAAAATAGCGGGGAACGGCGTCGCATGTACGGGTTTTTCCGCGGGCCCGCCCCAGGGGCCGGCCGTCAGCCGATGACGGTGTAGCCCGCCTCGCGCAGGGCCGCGCCGACCTCCGTGCAGTGCTCGGGACCCTTGGTCTCCAGGTGCAACTCCACCTCCACCTCCGTGAGCCCCAGGCGCGGATCGATCCGCACATGGCCCACGTCAAGGACGTTAGCGTCCACCACTGACAACACCCCCAGAAGCGTGGCCAGCGCCCCTGGACGGTCCGTGAGGCGCAGCCGCAGCGACAGATAGCGGCCGGCCGCCGCCATGCCGTGACGCAGGATCCGCTGCATCAGGAGCGGGTCGACATTGCCGCCGGACAGGAGCGCGACCACCGGGCCCTGGAAGTCCCGCGGCCGGCTCAGGAGCGCCGCTACGGGGCTCGCGCCCGCGGGCTCGACGACCATCTTGGCCCGCTCCAGGCAGAGCAGCAGCGCGCTGGACAGCTCGTCCTCGGAGACGGTGACGACGTCGTCGATCAGGTCCTCGATGATCTGGAACGGCACGTCCCCGGGGCGTCCGACCTTGATGCCGTCGGCCATCGTCGCCGGGTTGTCGATCGACACCGGGTGCCCGGCGGCGAGCGAGGGCGGGTAGGCCGCCGACCCCGCGGCCTGCACGCCGATCACCTTGACGTCCGGGCGCAGCGTCTTGACCGCCACCGCGATGCCCGCGGCAAGACCGCCGCCGCCGACGCCAAGGACCAGGGTGCGCAGCTCGGGGCACTGCTCCAGGATCTCCAGGCCCACCGTGCCCTGCCCCGCGATGATGTCGGGGTGGTCGAAGGGGTGGATGAAGACGGCGCCCGTCTCGCGCGCGTACTCCTGCGCCGCGGCCAGCGTCTCGTCGACGACCTGACCGTGCATCCGCACCTCCGCGCCGTACTCGCGCGTCGCCGCGACCTTGGGCAGCGGGGCGCCCACCGGCATGAAGACCGTCGACCGCACGCCGAGCAGGGAGGACGCGAGGGCCACGCCCTGCGCGTGATTGCCCGCGCTCGCGGCGACCACACCGGCCGCGCGCTCCTCGGGGAGCAGGCCCGCGATCCGTACGTACGCGCCGCGCAGCTTGAAGGAGCCCGTCCGCTGGAGGTTCTCGCACTTGAAGTGGACCGGCGAACCCACCAGCTGCGACAGGTGCCTGCTACCTTCCATCGCTGTCACCCTGGACACGCCCAGGAGCATCTTCTGGGCGCCACGCACGTCGTCGAGAGTGACCGTCGGCAAGGAGTGAGGCGTGCGGTAGCTCATGACCGCAAGTCTCCCAGTTCACACCAGGGTCCTCCTGCGGTGACCACGTGCCGAGACTGGTTTGCGCAGCGCCGGTACGCCTCGCGTCCCGGCCGCGTACCCTGTCCCCCAACCCATCGCCCTCGCATGAAGTGAGCCCCCGGCCATGCCCACAACTCCGGACATGACGACCGCCAGCGATCCCGGCCTCCTCGACACGCTGCAGCACCAGGTGGCAGTGTTCGCCCGCCGTGCGGAGCAGACCCGCCTCGGCGGCGTAGGACAGGTCCGCAACTCCATGGACCGCGCCGCATACCTGCTGCTCAACCGCCTCGACAAGGAGGGGCCGATGGGCGTGAAGGCCCTCGCGGCGAGCATGGGCATCGACTCCTCGACGGTCACCCGGCAGGTCGCCCCGCTGGTCGACACGGGTCTCGTCAAGCGCACGTCGCACCCCGAGGACGGCCGCGCCGTGGTCCTCCAGCTGTCGCCGCGCGGCGAGGCACGCCTCAACGAAGTGCGGTCGTCGCGGCGTGACCTGATGGCCGAGTTGACGGAAGACTGGTCCGCGGAGGAGCGCGAAAGCTTCTGCACGCTCCTCACGCGCTTCAATTCCGCGCTCTCCGCCCGCCAGACCTCGCAGTCGGCTCCGGACGCGCCCGCTTCCTGACTCCCACGGGCGTCCGGCGGCATCCGACGGCTCCCGCGGCGCCCGCCTCTTGACCTGGGCCATGTGCCTGGCCTCATATGAGACCGGGGGCCCGTCCCCTCCAGGCGGGAGGCGCGGTGCGCGAGCGGCAGGCGTTTCTGGACGCCCGCCGGGCCCGGGAGTTCGAGGCATTCGTCGCGGGCGCGGCAGGGCGGCTGCTGCATGCCGCCACGCTGCTCACCACCGAACCGCCGGACGCCAACCCACGCGCGCGTGCCCTGCTGACGGCGTCCCTCGCGCATTCGTACGCGGTCTGGGACCGGATGCACGGCGAGGACCCGTACGACCGCACCCGCCAGCAACTGGCCATCCGCTTCGCACGCGGGGCCTGGCGGCGGCACCGCGGCCACGGCGGCGTCCTGGCCGGGCTCACGCCCCAGGAGCGGCTGATCGTCGTGCTGCGGCTGTACGAGGGCGTCGCCGAGGAGCAGACGGCGGCGCTGCTCGGCCTGCCGACCGACCGGGTCGGGACGATCTGCGCCCGCGCGATGGAAACGGTCCTGCACCCGCCGCGCGGCCCGGCGCCGACGCGTCCCCTGGGGGAGGCGGCCCCGTCATGAGCCAGTACGACCGCAAGGAGAACGCGGTCCGCGACCTCCTGGACCACGGCACCCCGCCCTCGGTCCCGGCCGAGCTCTACGAAGAGGCGGTCCGCCGCGGCGGCCGCATGCTGCGCCGCAGGAGGGCGCTGCGGCGGCTGCTGTGGCTGCTGCTGCTCGTGGCGGCGGTCACGTTCGTGGTCTGGGCGTCGGTCGAGCAGCCGTGGGTGGAGCCGCCGTCGGAGACGACTCCACCGCTGACGCGCTGGTGACCGCGGGGCTTCCCCTGCCCAGCCCGTGCCTAGCCCAGCGCCTGCTGCAGGTCGGCGAGCAGATCGTCCGCGTTCTCGATGCCCACGGAGAGCCGCACCAGGTCGGCGGGGACCTCAAGGGCCGAGCCCACCACGGAGGCGTGCGTCATCCGACCCGGGTGCTCGATCAGGGACTCCACTCCACCCAGCGACTCGCCCAGAGTGAACAGCTTCGCGCGGTCGCAGACGGCGACCGCCGCCTCCTCGCCGCCGACGACCTGGAAGGACACCATCCCGCCGAACGCCTTCATCTGCTTGGCGGCGGTCTCGTGACCGGGGTGCTCCGGAAGCCCGGGGTAGAGAACACGCGTCACGCGCGCGTGCCGCGTCAGCATCTCGGCGACCTTCGTCGCGTTCTCGCTGTGCCGGTCCATCCGGACGGCCAGCGTCTTGATGCCGCGCAGGACCAGCCACGCGTCGAAGGGCCCGGCCACCGCGCCCATCGCGTTCTGGTGGTACGCCAACTCCTCGCCCAGCTCCTGATCGCCCACGACGAGCGCGCCGCCCACGACGTCCGAGTGCCCGCCCATGTACTTCGTCAGGGAGTGCACGACGACGTCCGCGCCGAGCGAAAGGGGCTGCTGGAGGTAGGGACTCGCGAAGGTGTTGTCGACGACGAGGCGGGCCCCCGCCTCCTTGGCGACCTGGGCGACGGCGGCGATGTCGGTGATGCCGAGCAGCGGGTTGGAGGGGGTCTCCACCCAGATCGCCTTCGTACGGTCGGTCACCGCGGCCCGTACCGCCGCGGGGTCGGAGGTGTCGGCGACCGACCACTCGACGCCCCACCGCGAGACGACCTTCGCGAAGAGCCGGAACGTGCCGCCGTACGCGTCATTGGGGATGACCACGTGGTCACCGGGGGCGAGCAGCGTACGCAGGAGGCAGTCCTCGGCGGCGAGACCCGAGGCGAAGGCGAGCCCGCGCCTGCCGCCCTCAAGTGCGGCCAGGTTCTCCTCCAGGGCGGTACGGGTGGGGTTGGCGCTGCGGCTGTACTCATAGCCGCCGCGCAGCCCGCCGACGCCGTCCTGCTTGTACGTCGACACCTGGTAGATCGGCGGGACGACCGCGCCGGTGAGCGGGTCGGCGGTGTTGCCCGCGTGGATCGCGGCGGTCTCGAAACTCTGACTCCTGAACGTGTCACTCATGTGGCCAGAGCCTAGTCCTGGACGGGGAGCGGGCAGACGAGTTCGGGACTGGTTCGCCAAGTGTCAGACCCGTCTGGTTCGCTTGAGGCATGGAGATTCTCTGGGCGCTGATGGCAGTGATCATGATCGGGGCGGTCCTGGGCCCGTTCCTGCTGCGCAGGCGCGGCGGAATCCGCCAGGTCGCCCCCGGTTCGCCCGACGCCGCGGACCCGGCGGACTACGGCTTCGCGCGCCAGGAGGAGCTGGACATCCGCATGCCGGGCCCGGACCACGACCTCCTGGACGTCCTTGACGTCGTGCAGCAGTCGCACAGCTGGAACGCGGCCTCGCAGCTGCTCGCGGGCACGGAGGTGCACGGCGAGGTGCGCTGGCAGCGCGTGCAGGCGTTCGCGGGCGCGGCGTCCCTGGAGCTGCAGCAGCATCCCGGCGGGGTCAGCGACCAGCCGGGCGGGCAGTGGCTGCGGGTGTGGCGGGCCGAGGCTCCCAAGGACGCGGGCGGCGCGGCCGTGCACGCGGAGTTCCTGGTCCAGCAGGCCTGGAGGTCCTCGCAGTCCGGGACGGACGAGTTCCGGATCATCCTGGAGGAGGCGAAGGAGGCCTGCGCGCAGGCGGCGCTGCTCTCCCCCGGGGACCCCGTTCCGTACATCATCGAGCTCTCCATCGCCCGCGGCCTCGCGTACCCGCGAGAGGAGTTCGAGCAACTGTGGCTGAAGATCCTGGACCGCGCGCCCGCGCACATGGGGGCGCATCTGGCGGCCCTGCACTACTGGTGCGAGAAGTGGCACGGCTCGCGTGAGTTGGCGACCGAGTTCACGGAGGCCGCCGCGGCCCGCGCCCCCAAGGGCTCGCTCCTCTCCGCGCTCCCGCTCTTCGCGGTGTACGAACACCTGCCGGACGTGAATCTCGTCCGTGGTTTCTACGAGAGCGAGGTCGTCAGGAAGGCGGTGGAGGGCGCCCTCTTCGCGGTGCACTCGGCCCGCCCGGACGACCCGATGCTGGCGCATGTCCGGCACCTCCTGATCTTCTTCCTGGTCCGCAGCGAGCGCTGGGCGGAGGCGATGAACCAGCTGATCCACGTGGACGGCCACGTGGGCGCCCTGCCCTGGACCGTCTCCTCGGACCCGGCCGCGGACTATGCGGTGTACCGCGCGCTTGCGGTCGCGGGGTACGAGGCGAACGGCGGCAGTCCGGCGACGCTTTCGCACTAGCGGTCGCACTGGCTGTCCCATTGGCTGTCCCATTGGCTGTCGCACTGGGCGGAATGCGGTTTCCGCCGAGAGCGTTGACAGGAGAACCGCAGTCCCCAAGCACAAATGCCCGCCTCGTTCCGCCTTCCGCCTTCCGCCTTCCGCCCCAGGAGGACAGCCCTCATGCTCTTCGGCCGTACGCCCGAGCTCCCCACCCCCGAGCAGGCCCTGAAGGGCCGCGCGACCCCCGAATTCGAGGTCCCGTCCCGCCATACGGTCCTCGGCAACCCTCTCCTGGGCCCGTACCCCGAAGGCCTGGAGATCGCGGACTTCGGTCTGGGCTGCTTCTGGGGGGCGGAGCGCAAGTTCTGGCAGGCGGAGGGCGTCTGGACGACGTACGTCGGCTACCAGGGCGGCTACACGGAGAATCCCTCGTACGAGGAGGTCTGCTCGGGCCTCACGGGCCACACGGAAGCGGTCCGCGTGGTCTTCGACCCGACCCAGGTCTCGTACGCGGCGCTCCTGAAGCTCTTCTGGGAGTCCCACAACCCCACGCAGGGCTTCCGCCAGGGCAACGACGTGGGCACCCAGTACCGCTCGGCGATCTACACGCACTCAGCCGAGCAGGAAGCGGGAGCGGTGGCGTCCCGAGACGCGTACCAGCAGGTCCTCACGGCGGCGAACCACGGCGAGATCACGACAACGATCCTCCCGGCGGCGTCCCGCCCGTTCTGGCCCGCGGAGGGCTACCACCAGCAGTACTTGGACAAGAACCCGGACGGCTACTGCGGAATCGGCGGGACCGGCCTTGAGCTGGACAGCCCGTCGGAGACGAACTGGGGCCGGGCTTGCCCGACGGGGATCGCTCCGGCGCCTGAGGCTTCGGAGCAGTAGGCCTTCAGGGTCCCGCTCGACCCAACAGGCTGTGCCGCCGACTGTGCGTCAGTACGGCGGCACAGGCGTTCCACGCATCGATCAAGTGCCGTAAAGCGCAAGGCCCTAGCCGTCCTGAAGCCCTATTCGGCCATACCGCCCGCTTACTGCATGAATCATCAACCGCATCGCCACGATTACAGACATGGCGACTTCGGGGGCAAGAGGCAGTCTGCTTGGCGGTCTAGGGCAATGGTGGGGCGTCTTGGCTGGTGCCCTACTCATCGCCGCGTGGATCAATGAGGCAGCGGGCCCGGCGGCGATCGTCGCCCTGTCCGCCGTGGTCCTCCTCTGGTCCTTCTTCCAAGCCCCGGTGACCTGCGGAGCGCCGGTCAGAGGACGAAAGGACGGCTGCCGCAACAACGCAACCGGCATCCTCCTGGGCTGCCACATCCATCAGCATCGATGGCAGAAGCTCAAGATGCTGATCTTTCGGCGGCGAGTACGTGAGTTCTGCTCTGGGCTGTTCTCAGATGGCAAGGGGACCCTCGTCACGTTGGCAGCAGCGGGCAGTTTTCTGTCCGGGCTAGTGGCGCTGATACCTGGCGTCGCCGTCTGACGTGCTCCGGGCACCGTGTGCTCTCCTCCGTGAGCGCGCACGGTCCAGTCGCCGAGAGCGAGCGGCTGCCTCAGGGAGTGATCGTTGCGACTGTGTCCCGGACAAGAGCCGAGAGGCCCGCAGGAACTGAAGCTGCTTGATCGACCACTTGCAGCGCATCCCGCAAGAGGAGACGGTTCCGGCCTGAGCTGATGGTGTCCAGAAGAGGCAAGATCTTGTGGATTTCCTCCTCGACCTCTTTCCACGCTTTCCCTTGCGCGTAACTACGCACAAGCTCGATGCGGTAGAGCATGGCACCCCTCGGTGTGGCGCGTTCGAGCGCCTCGTGAAAGGTGGGGATAGCCGAATCCAGATCGCTGAGACTCAAGAAGGCATGTCCCGAATGCCCTCTGACCTCTTGCTGGTTTACCCACCATGTCCACTCTGGGTCTCGCGAATCTAGGGACTCTTCAAGCCCTCCACGTGCCGCACTCAGGTCGGCCAGGGCGCGCTGGCGTTCCCCTATCTGTGCGAGCGCCCTACCACGCCTGACGCGTGCGAGCAGTGCCACGCGTGGGGGAATTCGGCGCTGCGACAAGACCTCGTCAGCAATGCGGAGAACTCCTCCAGGCCGATCTCGCTCCGTGTCGAGCATGGCGAGCATGTCCAGGGCAAACCACTCAAGTGCCCGCTCCCCGGCGTGACGGGCCAGCATGTGCGATTCGAGAAATGCGTTGCGGGCGGCGGCGTGCTCACCAGCATCGAAGAGAAGCCAGCCAGCGACTTCGGCTGCTTCCGACACGGCGGCCAGGTAGCGTCGCTGGGCCGCGTCCGGGATCTCTCCGGCATCAAGCTTGCGTTGGGCAGAGCGCCAGACTTGAACTGCGACGGGCACCACGGCATCCCCGCCGTACTGGTCGGCGTGCCGGAGAGAGAATGTAGAACTTTCTTTCATGTGCAAGATATCTGAATCCGGCCCACTGGACTCAAGTACTGCAACTGGGCCTCTCGCTGTGGCCAACTGCACCAATTCCCCGTCAGCCTGGAGGAATTCATCCAGGCCCTCAGCCAATTGGGCGGAGGGACGCTGATGGCCGTTGGAGACACGGGACAGATAGGCCACGTTGTAGTTGAGCGCACGGGCAGTACCGCGCAGACTCATGCCTCTGTCCTTGAGGAGTACGCGGAGCTTGGTTCCGAAGTCGGCGCTCATGTGCTTCCCCTGGTGTTGACCGTTGTCTCCAGCGTAGCTGTCAACGGCTGTCAACTCCCGCTAGTGCACGCCCTATAACAAGGATGGCGATACAGACCCCGGCGACCATGCGACCGGCCCCGGGGCATGGTCAACGCTGATTGGAGCGCCGACATGCCGGACTGTATCGCCCGAATCTTCGAGCCGTTGTTACAGCTCCTGCTTCCCTTTGCGGGACGCCACCGGCCCCCCGAACCGTCCTTGCATGCCCGGAACACCGAGGCGCCAACTCGTCCTCTGACACGCGTGCCCGTACCGCGGGGTGAGGACATCAGCTTGGTGCGCCCGTACCTCGTTGCCATCGAACGGCGGCAGGAAGAGCGTCGGCAGAGGACGCGGCGGCGTGAGCTGTGGCTGGCCGTGCACGGCATGGAAATCGGCCCGCGCATGATCCATGGCGTGGAGGTGACAGCATGACGAATCAAACGCGGTTGCTGCCGTGGGCGACGCTGGAGGGAAACCCCTGCGTTCTTGTGGGTCCGGGAACGGGCTTCATGTCGCGGATGGCCGACAACATCGAGAGTGTCCAACTCGGCATGGCGGGTGACCTTCTCGGGCACGCGGCGGACACGCTCGCCGACCCAAAGGCCACGCCTGAGGAACTCCGCTTCGTGGCCGCTCGGTTGACTGAATCGCTCCGCGAGGTTCACCGGATCGCAGAGAGCCGGGGAGATCGCTTGCCCTCATCCGATCACGCCGACGTGGACGACGGCGACGACGACGAGGGGCCGCAGCTTTCGGCGGGGGCGTTCGGATGAGCAAGGGCGGCGTTACGCGGGGCCGCTACGTGCCGCTCGAATGGACGCTGGCGGTCATGCCCGCGATGGACGTGCGTCATGTCGGCAAGTGCCTCGTCTGTAGTGAGCACTCGGTGGATACGGCCGATCCGGATGAGGCGCAGTTGTGGTGCCTCAAGCACGCGGGCATGACGCGCCATCTCGGCTATGAGCTGTCGGCGTTTCAGTTCTTCAGTGCCACGATCACTGATCCTGCGGTGGGCGAGACGGCCCCGCCGACGTAGAGCAGGGCGGGGCTGGCGTGGCCTCACTCCGTCAGTCCCGCCCGTTCGACTCCCCTGGCTTGGATGGCGAGAGCGGTAGACGCTAGTTCCCCCGGTCTGCCGCTGCAGCCCCGGTTCTCTCTTGCCTGTGGGAGAGCCGGGCCGTGTCGCGCCCGGGGACATCGGTGGTCTCCTCCCTGAGGTCAGCGTGTGGGCCTGAGCTGGGGTAATGGTGCGCGGTGATCGCGCCGCCGGCCGCAGAGGCTTTGGGCGGGAGCTGCCATGGGGCGAGTGAATAGGGGGCCTTACGCTCGCCAGCGGATCGGGCAGTCTCGTGGAGCCTGCCCGCATGAGCCCGATCGGCCCCCTGTTCTTAGAGGCTCGCCCCATGACGGCTGCCTAAAGCCTCGGAGGCCGTCGGCCCCAGCCGTGGCCTGAGTGAACCCCGGATGCCGCTCCGGTGGGCCCTGGGGGCGCCTGGTGTGGGAGTCCGTACGGGGAGGCAACTCGCGGTCTGAAGTCGTCCGCTCCCTTACTGCCCGAAGAGCAGAGGTACCACCAGCAGTACTTGGACAAGAACCCGGACGGCTACTGCGGAATCGGCGGCACGGGCCTCCAGTTGGACAGCCCGTCCGAGACGAACTGGGGCCGTGCCTGCCCGACGGGTATCGCTCCCGCTCCCACGGCGGAGTAACGGCACCGGGCAGGCACCGGGGCGAGAGCTCAGGACGGCTTCGGCGAGAACTCAGGACGGCTCCTCGTCGGGCAGCATTCCCAGCTGCCCCAGGAAGTCCATCTCGTCGAAGTAGAGCCGGTAGTCGACGATCCGGCCGTCCGCCACGGTGGCGATGTCCACCCCGCGGATCCTGATCTCCTTCTGCGTCGGGGGAAGAGTCTCCCCGGTCGGCAGATGCAGCGGCCCGGTGTTCCTGCCGCTGAAGATCCCCTCGTCGATGGCCGTGTCGCCGGCCTCGTACGCATGCAACGTCTCGAACGTGGCCTCGGGGACCGCCTCCGTCATCTGTCGCCAGTACTCCACGATGTTGTCGCGGCCGCGGATCTCCCCCTCATCGGGGGTGATGGCCACCGCGTCCTCGGCGTACAGCTCGCCGAGGGCCTTGAGATCCGGGTGTGTGGTGAGCGCATCCGTGAGCCGGTCCATGACTTCACGAGCCTGTCCCATGATCCACCTCCTCGACTGCGGATCACCCGCTTCCATTTTCCCACCGCGGGGGTGCGCGAGCAGATCGGCGAACGGTCTTCCCGGCAGCCGCTCTGCCGTCAGCGAATCTGCTGCAGGGCAGAGATCGGCGAACGGTCTTCCCGGCAGCCGCTCTGCCGTCAGCGAATCTGCTGCAGGGCAAGAAGCCTGACGTGGCGGGTGTGGGCGGGCAAAGGTGATGGGACCGGGCAGCGGCACGTAGGTGCGCCGCCGCATCCATCGTCAGGAGGACCCACGATGCCAACCGTAGTCAATGCCCCGCGAGCATCCGAGGGCGAGACGCCCTCGACGCGGTTCGACGATCACCTCGCCGCGCAGTTGCTGACCCAGCGGATCGTCTTTCTCGGGACCCAGGTCGACGAGGTCTCCGCGAATCGCGTCTGCGCGCAGCTCCTGTTGCTCTCCGCCGAGGACCCGCGGACCGACATCAGCCTCTACATCAACAGCCCCGGCGGCTCCGTCACCGCCGGGCTCGCCATCTACGACACCATGCGGTTGATCCCGAACGACGTGTCGACCCTCGCCATGGGATTCGCCGCCAGCATGGGGCAGTTCCTGCTGACCGTCGGCACCGCGGGGAAGCGGTACGCCCTGCCCAACGCGCGGATCATGATGCACCAGCCCTCCGCCGGCATCGGCGGCACCACCGCCGACATCGCGATCCAGGCCGAGAACCTGGAGTTCACCAAGAAGTCGGTCGAACGGATCACCGCCGAGCACACCGGGCAGAGCGAGGAGACCATCTCGCGTGACGGTGACCGTGACCGGTGGTTCACCGCCGAGCAGGCCAAGGAATACGGGATGGTCGACCGCGTGCTTGACTCGCTCGCCGATGTGCGGCCTGCCGCGTCCAAACCGCGTATGGGACTGGGGGTCTGATCATGAGTCAGTACACGATTCCTACCGTCGTCGAGCGCACTCCGCAGGGCGAGCGCGCCTACGACATCTACAGTCGGCTCCTCTCGGAGCGGATCATCTTCCTCGGCACCGAGATCGACGACGGCGTGGCCAACGTCGTCATCGCGCAGCTGCTCCACCTGGAGTCCTCCAACGCCGAGCGCGAGGTGTCCATTTACATCAACTCGCCCGGTGGTTCCTTCACTTCGCTCATGGCCATCTACGACACCATGAGCTTCATCAGCGCGCCCATCTCGACCGTCTGCGTCGGACAGGCCGCGTCCACCGCCGCCGTGCTCCTCGCCGGAGGCGATCCCGGACGGCGGTTCGTGCTCGAGCACTCGCGCGTCCTGCTCGGGCAGCCCGCGAGCGGCGGGCAGCAGGGGACGGTCTCCGACCTCACGCTCCAGGCCAAGGAGATGGTGCGGATCCGCTCGCAGGTGGAGGACGTGCTGTCCCGGCACTCCGGGCACGACGTCGCCACGCTGCGCGCGGACATGGACCGCGACAAGGTGTTCACCGCCGAGGACGCCGTCGCGTACGGGATCGCCGACGAGGTGCTCAGCCGGCGGGCACTCGCCGCAGCCGCCTGAGCCCGGCGAGGACCCGTGGAGCGGCCCTACGCCGCCAGGCGGATGTCTCCCTGGCGCGGTCGCGCCGGCTGCGCGTGGCGGGTCAA
The DNA here is from genome assembly GCF_059026065.1 of Streptomyces sp. A18. NCBI lineage: Bacteria > Bacillati > Actinomycetota > Actinomycetes > Kitasatosporales > Streptomycetaceae > Streptomyces > Streptomyces sp. A18. The sequence continues at coordinate 57,440 of NZ_JBWLKL010000008.1, forward strand.
CTCGGTCTGGGCCAGGGAGAGTAGATCCGCCAGGCTCAGGCCGAGGGCTCGGGCGCCGGCCGCGAGGACTTCGGACGAAGCCTCCTTGCGGCCGCGCTCAAGCTCGGAGAGGTACGGCATCGAGATGCGGGCCGCCTCTGCCACGTCCTTGAGCGTGCGCTCCTGGGCCAGACGCTCGCGGCGCAGCACGTCACCGACCACGTCCCGCCACAGGGGCTCTTTCGCCGCCGGGGACACGGGAGTCGGAGTCGTACGCAGAGGCTGCGGCTGGGCCACTGGCTGTGGCTGTGCCACTGAACGTGGGCGCAACTGGATGACGCGGGCCTGCCGATCCGCCTTCGGGGCCTGCTCCGGCTCGTGGTACCGCTCTTGGCTGCTCACCCTCCCAGAGTAGGAGCCGCCCCGGCCGCCGGTAAGCGATCAGCGTTCTGCCCCCGGCGAACGCCCCCGTCAGCGCCTTCGGCGAACGCCTCACGTCAGCGCCTCCGCCAGCGCCTCCGTCGCCTTGATCACCCACGCCGGATCCCCGTGCCGCAACCCCCAGTGCACCGCCGTCACCGCCCGCGCCTGCGCCCACCTCCTGGCCCGGTCGCGGTCGACCTCCGCCGCGTCGGCGAACACCGCCAGGCGATGCAGGATCGCGGCCCTGGGGTCGGGGGCGGTGAGCAGGGGCTCGAAGCGGGTGCGGAGCAGCGTGATCGAGTCGTACGCCGGGTCTCCGACATATCCCTTGGGGTCGATGGCGAGCCAGGGTTCGCGTTCCGCCCGCAGGACGTTGGTGAAGTGCAGGTCCCCGTGGATCAGGGTGTCCGGCTGGTCCCTGCCCAGTTCGCGTACGGTCCCGATCGCCGCGGACACCACGCGGGCGGGCAGCGGCGAGCCCAACTCGCGGTCCTCGTCCAGCAGTTCGCACTCCCACTCGGCCACGAGCGAACTCATCCGCGGCAGCCCCGCGGGCGCCGGCACGGCGAGGCGGCGTGCCAGGCGCCCTGCCGCGGTCACCGCCTCGTCGATGTCCTCGACGTCGGCGAGGGAAGCCGCCCCCGGGTTCGCCCCCGCGCCCTCCCCCACCCGCTCAAGGAGCATCGCGAACCGCGCGTCGTCCCGCTCGTACAGGCGGACCGCGCCCCGCCCCTGCCACACCGCGAAGGCGTCCGGCTCGTGCACGTTGCCGGGGTGCGGGAAGGAGATCTTCAGGACGGCGGGCGTGCCGTCGTACCGCCGTCTCACGGGGACGACGATGCCGACCTGCCCGTGCGTGACCGCTTCCGTCGGCTCGCAGTCCCAGCGCCGGAGCAGCTCGTCGGCAAGTCCCGGCAGTGTCGCGAGCCAGGTCCGGCCCCGCTCACCCTCCCGCTGGACCGTGCTCAGCGCGAAGCCCTCTGGTACGTCGATGAGTGTCCCGGTCATCCCGGCACCCTAGCGAGGACCGCAGACAGGGCGGCCGGTGGCTACCGTTCACCCCATGCCCTTCGCTGAAGCCGCCGACGGCACCGCCCTGCACTACGAGGTCCACGGCTCCGGCCGCCCCCTGGTCCTGCTCAGCGGGCAGTCCAACAGCCGCCGTTGGTGGGACCCGGTGCTCGCCGACTTCGCCGCGGTGTACCGGACCGTCGTACTGGACTGGCGCGGCACCGGCGCGAGCGGCCACCCCGACACCGACAGCTACAGCACCCCCGGCTTCGCCCGCGACGTCGTCGCCGTCCTCGACCACGCGGGCATCGACCGCGCCCATGTGTACGGCACGTCGATGGGCGGCCGCGTCGCCCAGTGGATCGCCGCCGATCACTCCGAAAGGGTGGACCGGCTCGTCCTCGGATGTACGTCGCCGGGGGCTCCGCACGGCATCGAGCGCGGGCCCGAGGTGCGTGCCGCACTCGGTCAGCGCGACGCGGTAGCCGCGCGCCGCGCGCTGCTGGAGTTGATGTACACCCCGGACTGGATCGCCCGGCAGAAGGCCCTGCACGGGGAGAAGCCGGTGTTCCACACCCTCGGCGATCGGGACATGCCACCGCACGCGCGTCGGCGGCATCTGCGGGCCAGCGCCCGTCACGACGCGTGGGACGCGCTGCCGCGGATCACCGCGCCGACCCTCGTCGTGCACGGCACCGACGACGCGTTCAACCCGACCGCCAACGCGCCCCTGCTCACGGAACGCGTTCCCGGGGCCCGGATGCGGCTTGTCCCCGGTGCGCGGCACGCGTACTTCGAGGAGTTCGCGGAGGTCGCGACGCCGCTCGTACTCGGCTTCCTCGCCGGTACCGAGCGGGAGGAAGCGGCTTAGGACCCGCTGCCGTACGGCCTCGTGATGATCTCCAGGACGTGGCCGTTCGGGTCGTCCCAATAGACGCCCCGGCCGCCGTCGTTGGTGTTGGTCTCGTTGACGATCTTGTGGTGCGGGTCGGCCCAGTAGGTGAGCCCCGCGTCCTTGATGCGGCCGAAGATGGCGTCGAACTCGTCCTCGGAGACCAGGAACGCGTAGTGCTGTGCGGTGATCGGCGCGCCGCCGACCTCGGCCTCGTAGTAGTCCAGCGTGACGCCGTTCGGGATCTCGACGGGAATGAACGGGCCGTACTGGGGGCTCACTTCGAGGCCCAGGATGTCGGCGAGGAACTGAGCGGACGCCTTCTTGTCCTGTGCGGCGACGATGGTGTGGTTGAGCTCGATGGTCATCGTGCGACCTCTCCCTCTGCGTCTGAAGTGCCCGTGTTGACGCCCACCACACTAGGCACGGGCCACGCGCCCGGCATCCGTCACACGGCCCCCCACCTGGTGCGCAATGCGACCTAGGGCCGCGGGCCGAGGCGAGTTCCGGCCACGCGGCCCAAGGCCCCAGGTCGCAGAGCCCAGGTCCCGGAGCCCAGGTCGCAGTGCCCGGAGCCCGGAGCCCGAGGGGCGCTGCCTCAGATCGTTGCCGTGTCGATCACGAAGCGGTAGCGCACGTCACTGGCGAGGACACGCTCGTACGCCTCGTTGATCTGGTCGGCGTCGATCAGCTCGATCTCCGAGCCCAGGCCGTGCTCGGCGCAGAAGTCCAGCATTTCCTGGGTCTCCTGGATGCCGCCGATCATGGAGCCCGCGAGGGTCTTGCCGCCGCCGATCACGGAGAACAGGTTGAGCGAGACCGGCTCCTCGGGAGCGCCGACGTTCACGAAGGCACCCTCCGGGCGCAGCAGACCCAGGTACTTGTCCAGCGGCAGCGGTGCGGAGACCGTCGAGAGGATCAGGTCGAAGGTGCCCGCCAGCTGCTCGAAGGTGGCGTCGTCGCTGGTCGCGTAGTAGTGGGTGGCGCCCAGCTTCAGGCCGTCGTCCTTCTTGCGCAGGGACTGCGAGAGGACGGTCACCTCGGCGCCCATGGCGTGCGCGATCTTGACGGCCATGTGGCCGAGACCGCCCAGGCCCACGACGGCGATCTTCTTGCCGGGGCCCGCGTTCCAGCGGTGGAGCGGGGAGTACGTGGTGATGCCCGCGCACAGCAGCGGCGCGGCCTCGTCCAGGGCGAGGCCGTCGGGGATGCGCAGGGTGAAGGCCTCGTCGACGACGATGTGCGAGGAGTAGCCGCCGTAGGTGGGCTCGCCGCTCTTGTCGAGGGCGTTGTACGTCTGGATGTTGCCCTTGGCGCAGTACTGCTCAAGGCCCGCCCTGCAGTTCTCGCACTCGCGGCAGGAGTCGACCATGCAGCCGACGCCTACGCGGTCGCCGACGGCGAACTTGGTGACGGCCGAGCCGACCTCGGTGACGACACCGGCGATCTCGTGGCCCGGGACCATCGGGAAGATGCCCTCGCCCCAGCCGTCGCGCGCCTGGTGGATGTCCGAGTGACAGATGCCCGCGTACTTGATGTCGATCAGTACGTCGGACTCGCCCACCGGGCGGCGCGGGATGGTGGTCCGCTCCAGGGGGGCCTTGGCGGACGGGGCGGCGTAAGCGGTGACGGTGGTGCTGGTGCTTGTCTGTGCGGTCATGTCCTCAACCGTGCCAGCCGCGCGGACATCTACCCAGGTCACGGCTCTGCCTACGTCCATTGGTCCTACTACTGACGGGGACAGGCTCGTATGCCTACGACCCCGGATACTGGAAGCATGGACGACGACCGGGCCCAGCGCTTCCCCGCCCCCGAGCCCCTCGACGGCCGCGCCGAGCTGAGCGAGTTCCTGCGCACCCGCAGGGCCCGGCTGCAGCCGGAGGACGTCGGCCTGCCGAACTTCGGGCGCCACCGGCGGGTGCCCGGCCTGCGCCGCGAGGAGCTGGCGCAGCTCGCGGGGGTGTCCGTGGCGTACTACACGCGTCTCGAGCAGGGCAACGGCCGCAACGTCTCGGGCGAGGTCCTGGACGCGATCGCGCGCGCCCTGCGCCTCACGGACGCCGAGCACGCCCATCTGACGCACCTGGCCAAGCCCAAGCAGCACAAGAAGAAGCGCCCGGCCCGCCCGCAGCACGTGCGGCCCGCGCTGCTCCAGCTCCTGGACGCGATGGACGGCGTCCCCGCCTACGTGGTGGGCCGCCGCACGGACATCCTCGGCTGGAACCGCATGTCCGCCGCGGTCTTCGGCGACTGGGGCGCGCTGCCGCCCGAGGAGCGGAACTGGGCGCGCGTCTGTTTCCTGCACCCCGAGGCGCGGGCCCTGTTCCGTGACTGGGAGCGGAAGGCGTCGGACATCGTGAGCTACCTGCGGATGGACGCGGGCTGCTATCCGAACGACCCGCTGCTCTCGGCCCTGGTCGGCGAGCTCTCCGTGAAGAGCGAGGAGTTCCGCAGCCTGTGGGCCACGCATGACGTGCAGGAGAAGGGCCACGGGGTCAAGCACCTGCACCACTCCCTGGTGGGCGACCTGACCCTGTCGTTCGAGACGCTGAAGCTGCCGGACGACCACGATCAGTCACTGGTCACGTACCACGCGGAGCCGGACTCGGCGTCGGCGGACGCGCTGCGGCTGCTCGCCAGCTGGGGAGCGGACGCGACGCGCGCTCGGTGACCCCCGTGGCCCCCGTAAGGGGCGCGGGGAGCTGCGCGACCAGCCCCCACCGGCCCGCAGATCCAGCACCGCGATTCCAGCGGAGTGCCTAGGCGGTCGGTGGCGCACACGCGTGCGCTCCCCAGTCCCACAACGCCTGTAGGACCGGGCCCAGTTCTCTTCCGTGCGGGGTGAGTTCGCGGCCCGGCCCAGGGCCCTTCCAGGAGGGTTGCGCATGTCGGCGATGGCTCTTCCCACCCGTGTCGTCGACCGGGAGATCGAGGGCGTCGTGAAGTCGACCGCCACGGACGTGGCACGCCGCGGCGCCGACGGGTACTGGCGATACGTGATCGACAGTCCCTTCGGCGCCGCGGCTCCTGCCTAGACGCGCGCTGCGGCTAACTCACTTGCCGTAGTACGCGTTGTAGATCGACAGCGTCGACTTGTTCCCCTTCTTGTCCGTGATCTTGGCGTGGAAGGAAATCCCCTTGCCCGCGGCCGGGTTCTTGACCTTGATCTTGCCGCCGCTGACGGTGACCTTCTTCCAGGTCTGGCCGTAGTCGTACGACACGTACGTGGCAAGGGACTTGAGGTTCGAGCCCGCTGCCGCGCCCTGGACCGTCACCGGCACGGACTGCGTCTCGCCGGCCTTGGCCCTGCTGCTCGGGTCGACCGCCGCGTTGAACCGCGCCGTGGAGACCGGCAGCCTCGCGTTGTCGGCCTTCTTGGAGCGGAACGTCCAGCTCGCGTCGATGCGCGTGGAGGCGGCGGCCACCTTGACGCTGCGCTTCACGGACGTCGACAGCTTGTACCCGGCGTCGGCCGCGGGGACCTTGAACGTGGCGCCGCCGACCAGCGGGTCCTCGTTCTCGCCGATCTTGGTGGAGCCCTTGTAGAGGGTCGTCTTCACCGACGAGTAGAGCGAGGAGCCCGCGTGCGTCTTGCCGTCGGCGAACAGCGGCAGGTAGCCGCCGATCTCGTTGCCCTGCCGGGAGACCCCGTACTCGCCGCCGATGCGCGGGCCGAAGACGGCCGTGTTGAACGTCTTCTCGTAGCTCTTGCCGCCCGCGAACTTCTGCGCGGCACCGAGCGAGTAGGCGGCGTCGATGATCGGCCAGCCGTCCGGGTCGACCCCGGACTGCTGCTCGAAGTTCATGCCCCACTTCACGTCGTCGGCCGTGGACAGGTACAGCGTCCGGGTGCCGGGCAGCGGCTGCGCGATGTTGATCGAGGAGCCGCCGGAGCTGCCGGGCAGGTATCCCAGGGCGCCGATCGTGCCCTTCTTGCCCTTGGCCGACGCGCCGAGGTCGACCTTCACCGTGGCCAGTTCGGACGCCTTGAAGTGCTTGGTGTAGCCGGTGGCGACCTGCTTGACCTTGCCTCCGAGCACGGTGTCGTACTCGGCGTCGTCACCCTTGGTCCAGTGGCCGTCCCACTGCTGGTGCAGCGAGCCGTCGGTGACCTGCGGGCCCAGGTGCGCGGTCCGGAAGTCGGTGTACGAGTCGAGCCACCAGCCGAAGGAGTAGCTGCCGCGCGCCGTGTCGACCGTGTAGTCGGGCGAGGCGAAGAACGACTTGGCGTCCGCCGACGGGACCGTGATGTCGACCGGCTTCGCCTTGCGGGCGTCCAGCGTCACCGTCGTGTCCTTGGTGACGCTCAGCTTCGGCTGGGCGATCCAGTCGGCGCCCTTGGTGAAGTCCTCCGGGTCGGCGTACATGCTGGTGTTCAGCAGGTAACCGCCCTTGGGGACACGGATCTTGACCGTGCCGGAGGGGTCGGACGGGTTGTAGGACTTGTCGGTGGCGAGCCCGGAGACACCCTCCAGGTCGCTGTCGTAGTACTTCGGGGCCTGTCCGTCACGCCCGATGTGCTTCAGCGTCAGCTCGTACGACTCGACCTCGCGCTCGACCGCGGCCGCCGTGCGCACGGACTGCCCGCCGCCGGTCGCCACGACATACGCGGAGTACGCGCCGTCGACCGTGCCGCCGAGCTTGGTGTCGGTGGTCAGGTCGACCGACGCGGTGCCGCCCGCGGGGACCTTGACCGTCTTCGCACCGAGCGTGAAGAAGCCCGCGGGGGCGGGGGCGCCCTTGGGGTCAGTGCCCGTGACGGCGAGGTCGAGGGTGACGTCCTCCTTGCCGAGGTTCTTGTACGTCACCTTCTTCGTGACCGGCTTGTCGTCGGTGTGCGGCCACTGCTGGGACGCGAAGGAGAGCGACACCGGCTCGGCGACGACCGACTGCTTGATGGCCTTGTCGACGGCGACGCGGCCCGAACCCTGCTGGAACGGCGTGTACTTGCCGCCCTCGGTGGACGCGGTCAGTGCGCCCTTGAGCTCGGCGTACGACCACTCCGGGTGCTGCTGCTTGAGCAGCGCGGCGGCGCCCGCCACATGCGGGGTCGCCATCGACGTACCGGAGATCGTCAGGTAGCCCTCGGGCTGCTGTCCGACCTCCTGCTCGATGACGCTGCCGGGGGCGGCGGCCGCGGTGATGTCCACGCCGGGGGCGGTGACGTCGGGCTTGATGGCACCGTCGCCGACGCGCGGGCCCTGGCTGGAGAAGTCGGCGAGCTTGTCGTTGTCGTCGACCGCGCCGACCGTGAGGGCCGCGTCCGCGCTGCCGGGGGAGCCGACGGAGCCGGGCTCTCCGTCGTTGCCCGCCGCGATCGCGAAGAGGATGCCCTTGTCCGCGGAGAGCTTGTTCACCTGGGCTTCGAGGGGGTCGACGCCGGGGGTGTCGCCGCCGCCGAGGCTCAGGTTCACGACGTCGGCGCCCTGCTCGGCCGCCCAGTCCATGCCCGCGATGATCCCGGAGTCGTCGCCGTAGCCGGTGTCGTCCAGGACCTTGCCGTTCAGGAGATCGGCGCCGGGCGCCACGCCCTTGAACTTGCCGCCCGACTTCGCGCCGGTGCCGGCCGCGATGGAGGCGACGTGAGTGCCGTGGCCGTAGCGGTCCTTGGCGTCCGCGGCCTTCGTGAAGTTCTTCTCGCCGACGACCTGGTCCTTCAGGTCGGCGTGCGTGGCGTCGACGCCGGTGTCCAGTACGGCGATCTTGACGCCCTTGCCGTCGAAGCCGGCGGCCCACGCCTTGTCGGCGCCGATCTGCTTGACGCTCTTGTCGAGCCTCGCCTTGCGGACGCCGTCCAGCCATACGCGGCTGACGCCGGACGCGGTGGCGTCGCCCTTCCCCGTGATCAGTGCGGACCACAGGTCGGAGGCGTCCTGCTTCGGGGTCGTGATGGCGTCGGCGTTCAGGGACTTCAGGGTCCTGCGGACCGTGGTGTCACCGGCGGCACGCACATCGGCCTTGGCCCCGGCGGCTGCCCCCTTGTAGCCGACGATCAGCTTGAGGCCCTTCTTCTGGGCCCTGCGGTTGTCCTTCTTGCTCAACTCGGTGATGTCGAAAAGCCGCTGGTCAAGCTTGCCGCCGGCTATCAGGCGCTGCGCGTCGGCCGGTATCACGAGCGTGTGACCGCCGACGCGCTTGGTCAGTACGGGGATCCGCTCGCGCCCCTTCGCCCGCTCGAAGGCGGTGACGCGCCCCTTGGAGTCGGCCGTGACCCGGTCGCCGGTGATGAGGGTGATGCGGTGCGTGGTCTGCTCGGCGCTCTTGAGGCCCGCCGCCTGCGCGGCCGCCGGAAGTGCGTCGGGCGACTGCTTCGCCGCCGACGCCGGGCTGGTCATGCCCGCGGCGAGGGCCACGGCCGCCGCTGTGGCGATCGTGGCCCCGTAGGCTCTCTTCACTTTTCTGCGCAAGTCTCCCCCTGGAGGTCAAGGGGCTCCCGCCCCTGGGCGAGGAAGTATTGCCCAGCGTCGAACATCTGCTCAATAGCGCGTCAGAAGTTCAATAGAGCACCAGAAGTGACGAGTTGGGAGAGCCGGTCACTGGGGTGTCCGCTCGGTGACCTTGATCTGCCCGCGCCTGATCGTCGCGAGGCGCGGCGCCTTCCGGGCGATCGCGCTGTCGTGCGTGACCATCACGAACGTCAGACCGTGCTCCTTCCAGAGCCCTTCGAGCAGTTCCACGATCTCGTCGCGCATGGACTCGTCGAGGTTGCCGGTCGGTTCGTCGGCGAGCAGCACCTTCGGCCGTTTGACCAGGGCGCGGGCGATGGCGACGCGCTGCTGCTGGCCGCCGGAGAGCTCGGCGGGCAGGTGGCTGCGGCGTTCGCCGAGGCCCACTGACTCCAGTGCGTCGGCGGCGCGTTCGCGACGGTCCACGGCGCGCAGGCCCAGCGGGACGAGCGCCGTCTCGACGTTCTCCTGGGCGCTGAGGGTGGGGATCAGGTTGAAGGACTGGAAGACGAAGCCGATCGACTCGGCACGCACCTTGGTCAGGCGCGCCTCGGGCAGCGCGGCCAGGTCGACGCCGTCGAGTTCGACGCTGCCGGACGTCGGCCGGTCGAGCCCGCCGAGCATCTGCAGGAGCGTGGACTTGCCGCCGCCCGTCGGGCCCTGGATGACGAGCCGGTCACCGTCGCCGATGGCCAGGTCGACCCCGGCCAGCGCGTCGACGGTCTCCTTGCCCCTGCGGTACTGCTTGGTGACGCCTCTGAGCTGATACATGGTGTGACTCCTGCGATGCGTAAGGGGGTTGGCGGCGTGCGCGGCGGTCGCTCGCGCCGCCTACTCGACGCGGCGCAGGGCGTCCGCGGGCCGCAGCCGCGAGGCGCGCAAGGCGCCGAAGGCGCCCGCGACGAGGCCACCGGCCACAGCGAGGCCGACGGCGAGCGCGACGGTGGTGGCGCTGACCGGTGCGGTCAGCGAGATGTCCAGGGCCTTGGCCGCCGAGTCACCGAGCGCGGCACCGGGACCCCTGCCGCCGGGGCCGCCGCCCATGGCCCCGCCGCCCGAGCCGAGTTCCGCGGTCAGGGTGGGGCTGATCGCCGTCACCACGTACGCGCCGCCGAGGCCGACCGCGATGCCGAGCACGCCTCCCACAAGGCCGTTCACGACCGCCTCGCCGACGACCTGCCGGGTCACGCGCCCGCTCTTCCACCCGAGCGCCTTGAGGGTGCCGAACTCCCGTACGCGACGGCTCACCGCGGACGACGTGAGGAGTCCCGCGACGAGGAAGGCCGCGACGAGCACGGCGATCGACAGCCACTTGCCGACGCTGGACGCGAGGTCGGACGCGGTGGAGAGCGATCCCGATACGGTGTCGGCGAGGTCGGCCGACGTGGTCACGGTCGTACCGGAGACGTTCTTCTGGATCGCGCTCTTGACCGCGCCGATCTGCTGCGAGTCGGCGGCCTTGACGTACACCGTCGTGATCTTGTTCTTCGAGTCGGCGAGAGTCTGGGCGCGCTTGAGCGGCAGGTAGAGGTTGGCCGCGGCGTCCCCGCTGTCGGGCGTCGCGATGCCGACGACCTCGATCTTGGTGCCGGAGATCGTGACGGTGTCGCCCACGGAGAGCTTCTTCTCCTTGGCGTACGAGGCATCGGCGACGGCCACCTTGGCGTCGGACTCCGACCCCGTGAACGTACGCCCCTCGCTGATCCTGGAGGAGGTCATCGGGCCCAGGTCGAGCTTGCTGACGTCGGTGCCGTAGACGCTGTAGGAGTCGACGTCGAAGTCGGCGCCACCGCCGCGCACCTTCCCGTTCTGCTGATCGCTGCCGCCGGGCGGCTGAGCCTTGCCGTCCGTGCCCGGTGCCTTCTCGAACTCACCGCGCTCGAACTGGCCGTTGACCTTCATGACTTGCAGGCTCAGCCCGCCGACGGCGTCCGCGACCCCGCTCTGGCCGTCGACCTTCGCGACGGTGGTCGAGGGCAGCGTCTGGAAGCCCTGCACCATGACGCGGTCGCTGCTCTGCTCCTTGCCGCCCTCGTCGGCGTCCTTGGCGTCGAACTTGAAGCGCGGGCGCCCGCCCTGACCACTCCCCTCATCGGCCGGGTCGGCCGCCTTGGTGACGGTCATGTCGGTGCCGAGCCCGTAGAGCGACTCGAGGACCTTGCCCTGCGCCTGATTCATGCCGGACGACACGGAGCTGACGACGATGACCAGCGCGATGCCGAGCGCGAGACCGGAGGCCACGACGAGGGCCGCTTTTCTGCGGCGGCGCAGCTCGCGCCGCAGGTAGGTGAAGAACATGTGCGTGAAGCTAGGTACGCACCGTGACGAATGGATAAGGGCGGCATAAGAGATGCATGAGAAGCCTCAACGGCAGCGACCCGCACCCCTGTTGCGGGGTGCGGGCCGCTGCCTGCGTCTTTCCGGGCCGTACTAGACGGCCGAACCGGCCTTCCACTGCGCCCAGTCCATGACCCAGCCGTTGAAGCCGTTGTCGGGCTGGACCGTCTTGTCGCCGGTGTTCCGGACGTCCACGACGTCACCGACCATCGAGTTGTCGTAGAACCAGGCACCCGGGGTGCTCTTGTCGCCCGCACCCTTGGCGTCTTCCAGGCCCACGCAGCCGTGGCTGGTGTTGGCGCCGCCGAAGATGGACTTCGCGCCCCAGTAGTTGCCGTGGATGAACGTGCCCGAGTTCGACAGGCGCATGGCGTGCGGCACGTCCTTGATGTCGTACTCGCCCTTGCCGTCGTCGTCCGTGAAGCCGACGGTCGCGCCGTTCATGCGGGTCTCCTTGAACATCTCGGAGACCACCATCTGACCTTCGTACGTCTTGTTCTCCGGAGAACCCGCGGAGATCGGGATGGTCTTGATGACCTTGCCGTCCCGCATGACCTTCATCTGCTTCGTCTTGGCATCGACGATCGAGACCTGGTTACGGCCGATCTTGAACTGGACCGTCTTCTCCTGGACGCCGGTGACGCCGTCCGCGCCCTCGACGCCGTCCAGGGAGAGCTTCATGGTGACCGTGGAGTCACCCTTCCAGTACTCCTCGGGGCGGAAGTCCAGGCGGTTGTTGCCGAACCAGTGGCCGACGACTTCCTGGCCGCTGCTCGACGACACCTTGATGTGGGACTGGACGTCCTTCTTGTTCGTGATCGCCTTGTCGAAGTTGATCGACACCGGCATGCCCACGCCGACCGTGGAGCCGTCCTCGGGCGTGAAGTTCCCGATGAAGCTGTTCGTCGGCGAGACCGTCGTGAACTTGGAGTTCTCGTGCGCCTTGCGGCCCTCGGAGTCCTTGGCGGTGGCGCTGATCTTGTAAGTGGTCGCCCGCTCCAGCTGGCCGCTGGGCTTCCAGCTCTTCTTGTCGGCAGCTATCTGCCCCGCGACCTCGGTGCCCGTCTCCGTGGTCATGGTGACCTTCGTCAGGGAACCCTTGCTCACCTTGACCGCGGCCGCGCTGTTGATGCTCGCGTTGTCGGAGCCGTTCTTCGGCGCGATCTTGATGTCGGCATCGGAAGACTTCTTGGCGGCTGCTTCGTCGACCTGGTTCTGCGATTCCTTGGCGCCGGCACTGCTCTTGTCGCCGTCGTCGCTGCTACAGGCCGAGAGCACCAGGACGCCGCCGACCAGAGCGGACACGGCCGCAAGACCCTTGCGCCGTCCGCGCTGCCGCCTACTGTCCGTCATCACACGCTTCTCCATCGTTGCCGAAAATCCCCAACACGCCATGAACGCCGAGAGTCCCCGTAGTCCCGCATAACGTCCTGCCCGGTTCGTCCCGTTCCACTTCCGCCGAGGATGTGGGGAATACCACGTCATGCGGTGCGCCGGTGACAGCCGTGCACCTCTGAGACGACGGAACCCCGGACAGCGGTTGCCGTCCGGGGCTACGGGTTCCGTTTTTTCCGTCCGGTAGACGTAACACCTCTCGCCTACCGCTTACAGCCCCCGGCCGCCCGAGCCGCCCCCGGCCTCATCCTCGTCGGCCTCGTCGTCGTCATCATCCTCGTCCGGGTCCCAGTCCGGCGAATCGGGGTCGTATTCGATCCGCTCGCTGCTCCAGGAGGCCTGCGAGAGCTCCACTCCGGGGACCGAGCTGACCAGATCGAACGGGTCCACCAGATAGGCGAGTGCCTCCGCGTCGTCCTCCTTGACGGCCGTCTCGGCGTGCAGCCGCTCCTCGGCGGGCATGTGCTCGTCCTCCGCGATCCGGCGCAGGGCGGAGGCGGCCAGCTCGCCGGAGTCGTCGACCTCCACCACCAATTCGACGCGAAGTCGTACAAAACGTGATGTCTCAGATGCGCTCATGAGTCGGAGCGTACGACCCATGACCCCCGCGGCTTTCCCACGACCCGCGCCTTTCATTACCATCGCCCCACACGGCCAATTCGCCAGCGCCACAAGGGGGATCCGATTCCGTGTCCGCACGCCGATCGCTGCTGACCGCCACCGCCGCGGGGGCCCTCCTCGGCGCCCTGTGGTTCGTCCCCTCCGCCAACGCGACGGCGACGCTCAGATCCCCTCAGGCCCCTGAATCTCCCCGGGTCGTCCACACCGAGCAGCGCCGCGCGACGCTGCCCTCCGAGAAGTCGGAGAACTCCGAGAGCTCGAAGAACACGGCCGCCGCCCCCACGGAGGACCGCCTCGCGGACACGGGCGCGGGCGTCGACACCACCCCGTACCTGATCGGCGGGACGGCGTTCCTGGCGCTCGGGGCTGGGTTCGTGGCCCATTCCGTACGGAGGGAACGGCAGGGCGGCCCGGCTCACTGAGGCACGCTCTTCGCGGGGTCTCCGTGCCGGGCGCACGAAGAGCAGGGCCGCGGTGAAGACCAGGAAGCCCGCCCCGTCGGCCGCGAAGCAGGCGGCGATCCCGGGTCCCGCGATGAGGACGCCGCCGAGCGCGGGGCCGAGCAGCTCGGCGAGCTGCGTGGAAGCCGCCCCCGTGGCTGCGGTCCGGCTCGTCCGGCTCCGCGGGCGAGCTGCCCCACCTGCGCCGTGCGGGCGAGGAGCTGGCGGCCGAATCGCCGGACTCCCTCTTCGAGTTCGCGGTGGTCGTGCTGCTGGAGGGTCTCGCACGCCGTGCACTCGGGTGACCCGGCCGCGCGGCAACATCGCCGGGTACGGGGTGCGGGCTAGGCATGCGGTTATGAGATTCGAGCCCCGGAACAGGAAGACCGGCGCCCCGCGCGCCCGCCATCTCCGTCTCGTCGGTGCCGTGTGCGCCGTCGTGGCCTCAGCGGCCCTGGTGACAGGCTGCGGGGAGGACAGCGGCAAGCCGTCCGCCCAGACGACCTCGAATGCGGCGAAGACGGTCCCGAAGGAGGCTCCGACGGAGAGCCCCACGGGCAGCGCGTCCCTCACGCAGGACCAGCAGGAGCGCAAGGCCCTGCTGGCCGCCACCAAGGTCACCTACGACAAGGCGGCCACCACGGCGGTGGAGAAGGTCCCGGGCGGCAAGCTGACCGACCTCGACCTGGACGGCGTGGACGACGACAACGACCGCGACGACGACGATGACGCGAGCGGAAGCCCGAGCCCCAGCCCCAGCCCGAGCGGCAGCGCGGCCGCCCCGCAATGGGTCGCCGAGGTCGCCGAGAAGGACGGCACCGTGCACGACGTCCGCATCGACGCGGTCTCGGGCAAGGTGATCAGCTCGGCGCCCGACAGCGACCAGGACGCCGACGACAAGAAGGAGATCGCCGACCGGCTCTCCCGCGTCAAGCAGTCGCCGGAGCAGGCGGCCAAGGTCGCGACGGACAAGAAGCCGGGCACGGTCACGTCCATCGGCCTGGACGAGAATGACAGCAACACGCTCATCTGGTCCGTCGATGTCGTCACCAAGGACTGGAACAAGACCGACTTCGAGATCGACGCGGTCAAGGGCGCCATCACCCGTGAGGACGTCGACCGCGACTGACAAGCGGCCGGCATGCGATGGGGGCGCCGTCACCAGGTGACGGCGCCCCCATCGACGTACGGAAACGCCGCCCGCTAGGCCAGCGGGCCCGTCACCGGCTCCACCGCGGCGAGCAGCGCGCCGGAGCGCACGAACTCGTCGGCCGCCGCGAGATCCGGCGCGAGGAAGCGGTCAGGACCCGGGCCCTGGACGCCCGCCTTGCGGACCGCCTCGATGACCGCCCGCGTCGCCGGGGCCGGCGTGAGGCCCTCGCGGAGTTCGACCGCGCGCGTCGCCGCGTACAGCTCGATCGCGACGATGCGGGTGAGGTTGTCGACCGCGGTACGGAGCTTGCGGGCCGCCGACCAGCCCATCGACACGTGATCCTCCTGCATCGCGGAGGAGGGGATGGAGTCGGCGGACGCCGGGACGGCGAGCCGCTTCATCTCACTCACCAGGGCCGCCTGCGTGTACTGGGCGATCATCAGGCCCGAGTCCACGCCCGCGTCGTCCGCGAGGAACGGCGGCAGGCCGTGCGAGCGGTTCTTGTCGAGCAGCCGGTCCGTGCGGCGCTCGGCGATCGAACCGAGGTCAGCGGCGGCGATGGCGAGGAAGTCGAGGACGTACGCGACGGGCGCCCCGTGGAAGTTGCCGTTGGACTCGACGCGGCCGTCGGGCAGGACGACGGGGTTGTCGACGGCGGCGGCCAGTTCGCGTTCGGCGACCGTACGGGCGTGGGCGAGGGTGTCCCGGCCCGCGCCCGCCACCTGCGGCGCGCACCGCACCGAGTACGCGTCCTGCACGCGCGGCGCGTCGTCCTGGTGGTGACCGGTCAGGCCCGAACCGGCAAGGACCGCGAGCATGTTGGCGGCGGACGCGCCCTGGCCCGGGTGCGGCCGGATGGCGTGCAGCTCGGGGGCGAGGACCTTGGCGGTGCCGAGGAGTGCTTCGAGGGTGAGGGCCGCGGTGACGTCCGCGGACTTGTAGAGGGCGTCGAGGTCGGCGAGGGCCATCACCAGCATGCCGAGCATGCCGTCGGTGCCGTTCAGGAGGGCAAGGCCCTCCTTCTCGCGCAGCTCGACCGGCGTGATGCCGTGCGCGGCGAGCAGCTCGCCCGCCGGCTTCAGCTCGCCGTCCGGGCCCTCGGCGTCGCCCTCGCCCATGAGCGTCAGCGCGCAGTGGCTGAGCGGCGCGAGGTCGCCGGAGCAGCCGAGCGAGCCGTACTCGTGGACGACGGGCGTGATCCCCGCGTTGAGCACGTCGGCCATGGTCCGGGCGACCTCGGGCCGTACGCCGGTACGCCCCGAACAAACCGTCTTCAGCCGCAGGAACATCAGCGCGCGCACCACCTCGCGCTCCACACGCGGGCCCATCCCCGCCGCGTGCGAGCGGACGATGTTGCGCTGCAGCTGGGCGCGGAGGTCCGGGCCGATGTGCCGGGTGGCGAGGGCGCCGAAGCCGGTCGACACGCCGTAGACCGGCTCGGGCTTGGCCGCGAGGGCGTCGACGATCTCGCGCGACGTGGCGAGTGCGGTCACGGCTTCGGCCGAGAGTTCGATGCGGGCGTTGCCGCGCGCGACGGCGATGACGTCCGCTGCGGTTGTCCCGGACGTCCCCAGGACCACGGTGTGCATATCCATATTCAGCAGCGTACGGACTGAATCGCCAAGTGTCACGGGTGAATACGCACAGAGCCTCTTACGCCCCGTAAGGGGCGCGGGGAACTGCGCGACACCGTGCCCGTAAGGGGCGCGGGGAACTGCGCGACAAGCCCCCACCGGGCCGCAGCCCCTCACCGACCCCCCTGCCCACCCTCCCGCCGGAAGCCCTGCTCACCGCCGGGCGCGAAGCCTCGCTCACCGCCCCGAGGATCGGGCCCCCGCCCCCGCCCCCGGAATCGCCGCCTCTCCCCCGCGGGCCGCGCCCCCTCCGAGTCCGCGAGCCGCACCACGGAGTCATCCGCGCCCTCGCGCCCCGCGACGACCGGCTTCGGCGCGCGTGCCGCCTTCGCGCGGTACTGCGCCGCGTCCGCGAGGCGGAACAGGCGGCGGGCCGAGCGGACCTCGCCGATCGGGTCCTCCGTGGAGGCGACCCCGCACGCGACGCCGTCTCCCAGCTCCAACTCGGCTGCCCGTACGCAGAGTTCATCGGCGACCCGCACCACCTCATCGGCGGTTGGGCCCACCGAGAGCAGACAGAACTCGTCCCCACCAAGCCGCGCGGCCAGCGTCCCCGGCAGCATCGCCCCACACAAGGAGAGCACTGAACCGAAGCGTTCGAGGAGCCGGTCGCCTACCGCGTGGCCCTGGGTGTCGTTGACCCACTTGAGGCCGTTCACGTCGCACACGACCAGGCTCACCACCGTCCCGTCGGCACGGTGCCGCGCCACCGCCTCCTCCAGGCGCAGATCGACCGCGCGCCGGTTGGCGAGCCCCGTCAGCGCGTCCGTGAAGGCGAGACGCCGGGCCTCCTCAAGACGCTCGGTCTGTGCGATACCGGCCGCGACGACCGAGGCGAGCACCGTCGCGAAGTCCGCGTCCTCGCGGCCGAAGACCGGCGCCCCCACCGGGCGCGCCACATACAGCTCGCCCCAGGCCCGCCCGTGCAGCACGATCGGTGCGACCACGCAGCAGCCGCGTCCGCGCCTGCGCAGGGCGGCGACGCGCTGGTGGCAGTAGCCCGGAGTCGCGACCCCCGCGGGGCCCTGCGACGTCTCCACCCACGCGTGCGGCTCACCGCCGCCCGCCCACCGCTCGTGCAGGAACTCGGTGATCTCCGGGAACTCGTTCACCGGATACGCCTCGCGCTCCGGGAACTCTTCCTCCCCCTCGGCCCGTTCGCCCACGTTCACGAGCACCCTCAGCCGCCCGAGGTCACGCTCCCAGACGGACAGGGCCGCGAAACTCCCGGACAGCGCACGGCACGCGCCGCGGGCAGCCGCCCGCCAGGACTCACGTGGAGTGTGCGCGGCAGCCATCCCCTGCGCCAGCACGACCACGGCCCGCAGTCGGACATCCTCTCCCATCTCCCTAGGCTAGGAGATTTACGACATTTTGGGCGATCGGAACATTACACAGAGTGCGGACCGTGCGGATCATTCACTCCCCGGGCCAGTTCGGCTTCCGCTTCTCGTTGAACGCCGCGACACCCTCGGCCCGGTCGCCGGAGAAGGCGACCGAGCGCCAGGCCGCGTCCTCGACCTCGAGACCGGCGCGCAGGTCGAGCCCGTGCCCGAGCCGCAGGGCGCGCTTCGCGGCGCGCAGTCCCACGGGCGAGTTGGCGGCGATCCGCGCGGCGAGCGCGAGCGCTTCCGTACGGTCATCGCCCTCGCCCACGAGCTGGTCGACGAGCCCCAACTCCCGCGCCTCGGCCGCCTCCACGCGACGCGCGCTGAAGATCAGTTCGGCGGCCCGAGCGGCACCCACGCGGCGCGGAAGCAGCTGCGTACCGCCGCCGCCCGGGATCACGCCGACCGACACCTCGGGGAGCCCGACCACGGCGGTGGGGTCCGCGACGATGAGATCGCAGGCGAGCGCCAGCTCGAACCCGCCGCCGAGCGCGAAGCCGTGCAGGGCCGCGACGGTCGGCATGGGCAGTTCGAGTACGCCGGTGTAGGCGGCCCGAGCGGTGGGCCGCTGGCGCACCAACTCGGCGTCGGAAAAGGAGTTCCGCTCCTTCAGGTCGGCACCGACGCAGAAGGCGCGCTCGTGGGTGGACGTCACGACCACGACGCGTGCATCGCGATCCTCCGCGAGGGCGGCGCAGGCGGAGCCGATGGAGCGGGCCATGTCCGTGGACACGGCGTTCATGGCCTTGGGCCGGTCAAGGACGAGCTCGGCGACGTGGCCGTGCCGCCTGACGGCGACGAATTCCCCGAACCGCTGCTCGGCACCCATTGCTTTCCTCCACGTCTGGTTAACGCCCGTTACCGGGCCCACCCAGCGGATCATGCCACCGCTACGGGGCAATCGGGTGGGCGTGCGGGAAAATTCCGCGGCGAAGCGGCGGTTCAGCGGGGAACTCAGCCCCGCCGGGCCAGCAGCCAGGGCTCGACGACGCCAAGGCCTCGTACGGGCCGCTGCCACATCGGCTGCAGGGCGAAGCGGTAGGAGGGCGGCTCCGCGCCTTCCTTCTCCGCGGCCTCGGCCGCCTCGGCCGCCTCGGTCTCGGAGGCGGGCGCGTCCCCGGTCCGCGTCAGCTCCTCGGCGAGCGCGCCGTCCACCAGGACGGCGTCCTTGGGCGCTATCGACGTGAGACGGCTCGCGAGGTTCACCGTCGTACCGAAGACGTCGCCCATCCGCGTCGTGACCGTGCCGAAGGCGATGCCGACGCGCAGCTCGGGCATCGTCTCGTCGTTGGCCATGGTCTCGATCAGCCGCAGCGCGATCTCGGCGGCGACGCCGGCGTCATCGGCGGCGTAGAGCACCTCGTCGCCCAGGGTCTTGATGAGCCGCCCGCCATGCGCGGCGACGAGATCGGCGGCAGTGGTCTCGAAGGCCTCGACGAGCTCACCGAGCTCCTCTTCCTCCATGCGTCGGGTGAGCCGCGTGAAGCCGACGAGGTCGGCGAACCCGACGGCGAGCCGCCGGTCGACCATTTCCTCGTCGTCCGCGGCCTGCACGACGCGGCCGGTGGCAGCGGCAAGCTGCCGCCGCCACACATAGACGAGGAACTCCTCCAACTCGGGCAACAGCAGCTCTATCAGCGGATACGTGACTTCGGTCCGCGTCATGCCCGGCTCGGGCGGCTCCGTCAGACCCTCCAGGAAGGAGTCGATCTGCCATTCGGCCAGCCGGGCGGTGGTCTGCCCGGTGGACCGGGCCACCTGCACGGCCATCGCCTCGCTGAGCAGCCCCGCTTCGACGAGACCGGCGAGGCGGCGCAGCGCGAGCACGTCCGCCTCGGTCAGGGCCTTGGCCTGGCCGATGTCGGGAAAGCCCATGGCCCGCCAGAAACGGGAGGCGAGCTCCATGGATACGCCGGCGCTGCGGGCCGCCTGGAACGGGGTGTAGCGGCGGTCGGCGCCGAGGATCAGCCCTTCGAGGCGCAGCGCGAGGGGATCCCTCTCCGGGTCCCCCGGCTTCTCGTCCCCGGAGTCCATCGAGTCGAACGCATGGGTGACGGACCCAGCGGTACGTCCGGGCTCGCCGTCGGGGGATGCACCCGTGCCGGAGCCCGTGTCGTCGACGGTCACGCCTGCTGCCCTTCCGATCTGCCGCGGTCAGATATCGACCGGCGCCAACTTTACGGCAGGTGTGCCGCAGCTCACGCCTTTCCCTGGCGTGGGCGCCTTGGACAGCGCTTTCCCCGCCGGGGTGGGCGCGAACACCCTTTCCCCATCCACCCGCCCGTTTGCCCCGCATCCTCACCTGGACGAACAAGCCTTCCCGCCCTCCCCGAAGCTCTTAAAGGAGCAGGGGGACCTCCATCCCGATTGCCCCGAAGCGACCAGCGATCAGCGATCAGCTGCGGCCGAGAGCGCACGCGAAGCAACCCCGCGGCCACCGGACGATAGGGAATGACAGACACCGGCACGGCCCCGCCCTCAAGACGCACCCGCACCCGCACCCGCACCGGAAACGCCCCCGCCCCCCTACACCCCCCGCAAATGCACAACATCCCCCGCCCCCACAGGCTCCTGCACCCCATCCCCCGTAGCCAGCACGAGGCGTCCGTCGCCGTCTACCGCCACCGCCTCCCCCGTGATCGACCGATCACCCGGCAGCTCCGCGCGGACCTTGCGGCCGAGCGTCGCGCAGCCCGCCGCGTACGTCTCCTGGAGGCGGGAAGCCACGGGATCGCCCTCCGCCGCGCGCCAGTCCCCGTACCACCGCGCCAAGGAACGCAGCACCGCCCGCAGCACCGTGTCCCGGTCAGTGCTCGTCGCCCCGGCCAGCGCCAGCGACCCCGCCCCCGGCACCGGCAGTTCGTCCTCGCGCAGCGTCACGTTGATGCCGATGCCGACCACGACGGCCCCGCCGTCCCCACCGGAACCCGCCCGCTCGGCGAGGATGCCCCCGGCCTTCCGTTCCTCTCCCCCCACCGTCACCAGCAGGTCGTTCGGCCACTTGAGCCCCGTGTCCACCCCGGCGGCCCCCGAAAGCCCCGTGGCGACGGCGACCCCCGTGAGCAGCGGCAGCCAGCCCCACCGCTCGACCGGCACCGTGGGCCCCGGCTTCAGGAGTACGGAGAAGAAGAGACCCGAGCGAGCGGGAGCCGACCAGCGGCGGTCGAGGCGTCCACGCCCGGAGCTCTGCTCCTCGGCGACGAGTACCGCCCCCTCCGGCAGCTCGTCCGCTCGCGCGGCCAGATCCGTGTTGGTCGACCCCGTCGCGGGCACGACGTCCAGAGAGGTCCACAGCCCTCCGTCCCGCACCAGCGCGCGCCGCAGCGAAGCGGCGTTCAGCGGCGGCCGGTCGAGGTCGGACCAACGGCTGCCCCGAGAGGGGTCGGAAGCGGGGTCGGGAGAGGAGTCGGAAGGGAGGTCGGAGGGGTCGTCTGAAGCATCTCGCGGCGTCATGCAAGCCACCTTAGGTGTGGTAAACGCCGCACTGCCGAACCGTATGCGCGCCGATACCCTACGACTCAGTAGCAAGCGATCACAGCAGCCACAAGCCACGCCGCAAGCCGCCAGTCGCCCCTTTGAGCAGGCAGGGAGCCGCATCCCTATGTCCGAGCCGGAAGAGCCCAACGTGCCCGTGCCAAGCGCCGCAAGCGATACCCCCGCCACCCCTGACGCGGGTATCGACATCCATACGACTGCGGGCAAGCTCGCTGATCTGCAGCGCCGCATCGAGGAGGCCAAGCACGCCGGTTCGGCCCGCGCTGTCGAGAAGCAGCACGCCAAGGGCAAGTTGACGGCGCGCGAACGCATCGACCTGCTCCTGGACGAGAACTCCTTCGTCGAGTTCGACGAGTTCGCCCAGCACCGCTCGACGGACTTCGGCCTGGAGGCCAACCGCCCTTACGGCGACGGCGTCGTGACCGGTTACGGCACCGTCGACGGCCGCCCCGTGGCCGTCTTCTCGCAGGATTTCACCGTCTTCGGCGGCGCACTCGGCGAGGTCTTCGGCCAGAAGATCGTCAAGGTCATGGACTTCGCCCTGAAGACCGGCTGTCCGGTCGTCGGCATCAACGACTCCGGCGGCGCCCGCATCCAGGAGGGCGTCATGGCCCTCGGCATGTACGGAGAGATCTTCCGCAGGAACACCCACGCCTCCGGCGTGATCCCGCAGATCAGCCTGGTCGTCGGGCCCTGCGCGGGCGGCGCGGTCTACTCCCCCGCGATCACCGACTTCACCGTCATGGTCGACCAGACCTCGCACATGTTCATCACCGGGCCCGACGTCATCAAGACGGTCACCGGCGAGGACGTCGGCTTCGAGGAGCTCGGCGGCGCGCGCACCCACAACAGCACCTCCGGTGTCGCGCACCACATGGCGGGCGACGAGAAGGACGCGATCGAGTACGTCAAGTCCCTTCTCTCCTACCTGCCTTCGAACAACCTCAGCGAGCCCCCCGCCTTCCCCGAGGACGCGGACCTGGAGCTGACGGACGAGGACCGCGAGCTCGACACCCTCATCCCGGACAGCGCGAACCAGCCGTACGACATGCACACGGTGATCGAACACGTCCTGGACGACGCCGAGTTCTTCGAGACGCAGCCGCTGTTCGCGCCGAACATCATCACCGGCTTCGGCCGGATCGAGGGCCGCCCGGTCGGCATCGTCGCCAACCAGCCGACGCAGTTCGCCGGTTGCCTGAACATCGACGCGTCCGAGAAGGGCGCCCGCTTCGTCCGCACCTGCGACGCGTTCAACGTCCCGGTCATCACCTTCGTCGACGTGCCGGGCTTCCTGCCGGGCGTCGAGCAGGAGCACACGGGCATCATCCGCCGGGGCGCGAAGCTGATCTACGCCTACGCGGAGGCGACGGTCCCGCTGATCACCATCATCACTCGCAAGGCGTTCGGCGGCGCATACGACGTCATGGGCTCCAAGCACCTGGGCGCCGACCTCAACCTGGCCTGGCCGACCGCGCAGATCGCGGTGATGGGCGCGCAGGGCGCGGTCAACATCCTGCACCGCAAGACCATCGCCGCGGCCGAGGCCTCCGGGGACGTGGAGGCCACCCGCGCCCGCCTCATCCAGGAGTACGAGGACCGGCTGCTCAACCCGTACACGGCCGCCGAGCGCGGCTACATCGACGCCGTGGTCATGCCGTCGGAGACCCGCTCGCACCTGGTGCGCGGCCTGCGTCAGCTGCGTACGAAGCGGGAATCCCTTCCCCCGAAGAAGCACGGCAACATCCCCCTCTAGGCCGTGCCGCAGTAAGGAGACCGTTCATGATCAAGGTCGTACGGGGCAATCCCACCCCGGAGGAGCTTGCCGCCGCGCTCGCGGTGGTCCAGGCACGCGCCGCGGCGGTCGCGAACCAGCCGTCCGGCGCGCCCGCGGTCCTCGACGCCTGGTCGGACCCCGCCCGTGTGGCCCGCCACCGGCTGCCCGCACCGGGGCCGACGGCGTGGGGCCGCACGTACTGGCCCGGGTGAGCCGGAGGCGTCGCCCGAGAATGAGTGAGACGGGCCGGGGCGCCTGAGTACGCGTACTCAGGCGCCCCGACGTCACCGAGCGCAGTATCGATCTCATGCTGTGGTCGGACCCGGAGAACAACCCGCCCAAGGACATGCGGGACATGCAGGCGAAGATGCGCCGTGCGGGACTCGTCCTCGCGCTGGCCATGGTCGTGGCGATGTTCGTCCTGGGCATCCACTGAGACATCCGGGCGCTCGCTAACCTGACCGCATGAGCGATCAGCCACGTCAGCCCCGCCGCCTCGTCCTCGCCTCCAAGTCCCCCGCCCGGCTCGGCCTCCTGCGCCAGGCCGGTCTCGCCCCCGAGGTGATCGTCAGCGGGGTCGACGAGGACGCGATCTCCGCACCGACCCCCGCCGAGCTCGCCCTCGCCCTGGCCGAGGCCAAGGCGTCGGTCGTCTCCGCGCGCCCGGACGCCAAGGGCGCCCTGGTCGTCGGCTGTGACTCGGTCCTGGAACTGGACGGCCAGGCACTCGGCAAGCCCGCCGACGCCGAGGAGGCCACGGCCCGCTGGAAGTCGATGCGCGGGCGCGCGGGCGTCCTGCAGACCGGCCACTGCGTGTACGACACCGTGGCGGGCCGCCACGTGTCGGCGCTCGCCTCGACCGTCGTGCGCTTCGGCGAACCCTCGGACGAGGAGATCGCCGCGTACGTGGCGAGCGGCGAACCGCTGCACGTGGCGGGCGCGTTCACGCTCGACGGCCGCTCGGCACCCTTCGTCGACTCGATCGAGGGCGACCACGGCAACGTCATCGGCCTCTCTCTGCCGCTGCTCCGCCGCCTTCTGGCCGAATTGGGCGTCGGGATCACGGAGTTGTGGGCGGAGTAGACCCGCCGAGTAGACCCCACGCAGGCCCAGAAGAGGCTCAGGCGGGCTGTGGGGCGCCGTTCTCCGGCGTCCCGCCGCCCGCTGCCCCCTTGCCGTCGCGGGGCGCGTCGGAGACCGCGTCGGGCTTCTTGTCGTACGCCACCAGGGTCAGCACGATCAGGCCGAGCACGACCATCATGAACACGAAGGCGGGCCAGCCCACCAGGCCGACCGAGAACGCCCCGAGAAGCCCGTGCACCACGGCGGCGCTGATCAGCAGGATCCGGCCGAAGCGGGCCGGCGCCCGGTCGCGTATCGCCGAGCGCGCCATGATGACGCCGCACAGCGCGAGGTAGAGACCGAAGACGGCGCCCGCGATCCACGTCGACACGGACATGGCGTGCGGGTCGAGCCCGGCGAGCGACATGTCCTGCTTGTTCACGACGAGCCCCAGGAACCAGTTGAGCAACGCGATGCCCACCGCCTCCACCAGAAGCACGATCGCGCCCACCCAGGCCACCGGTCTACGCGCCACGGCGCCCACCCACTTCCGCTGTTACCGCTAGTACGTGCCAGACATCGCGAACGCTACTAACGGGTAAACCGAGGGACAAGGCTTCTGCCGAAGGCAAAGAATCATTGGGCCATTCGTAGGGACTCCACAAAGATTGCCCCCCTGCCGCAGCGCGCTCTCACA
This sequence comes from Streptomyces sp. A18, assembly GCF_059026065.1. Lineage (NCBI taxonomy): Bacteria > Bacillati > Actinomycetota > Actinomycetes > Kitasatosporales > Streptomycetaceae > Streptomyces > Streptomyces sp. A18. Next base: position 82,190 of record NZ_JBWLKL010000008.1, read on the forward strand.
GAGACCTTGACCACACCGGCGCGTTAGTCTGCCCGGAAGGGACCCTGCGTACCGTGGTGCGACAAGGGATTTCGCGGACGGGCAGGCCCCGGATCACGCTCCGTGTGGGCAAGCTCACCATTGGGGACGGGTCGAAAGGTCGTGTCGGCAGTCCCTAAACTCGGCTTGTTTCAAGGAGGGAGCCATCGTGCGCAAGGTGCTCATCGCCAACCGTGGCGAAATCGCTGTCCGCGTTGCTCGGGCATGCCGGGATGCAGGGATCGCGAGCGTAGCCGTCTACGCAGATCCTGACCGGGATGCTCTGCATGTACGTGCGGCAGATGAGGCGTTCGCGCTGGGCGGTGACACTCCGGCCACCAGCTACTTGGACATCTCCAAGGTGCTGGCAGCGGCCAAGGACGCGGGGGCGGACGCGATCCACCCCGGCTACGGCTTCCTTTCGGAGAACGCCGACTTCGCGCAGGCCGTGCTGGACGCGGGCCTGATCTGGATCGGCCCGCCCCCGCAGGCCATCCGTGACCTGGGCGACAAGGTCGCCGCCCGGCACATCGCGCAGCGCGCGGGTGCCCCGCTGGTGGCCGGTACACCCGACCCCGTCAGCGGTTCCGACGAGGTCGTGGCCTTCGCCGAGGAGCATGGCCTGCCGATCGCGATCAAGGCCGCCTTCGGTGGCGGCGGGCGCGGTCTGAAGGTGGCCCGGACGCTCGAAGAGGTGCCCGAGCTGTACGACTCCGCGGTGCGCGAGGCCGTCGCGGCCTTCGGCCGCGGCGAGTGCTTCGTGGAGCGTTACCTCGACAAGCCGCGGCATGTGGAGACCCAGTGCCTGGCCGACAAGCACGGCAACGTGGTCGTCGTCTCGACCCGTGACTGCTCGCTGCAGCGCCGCCACCAGAAGCTGGTGGAGGAGGCGCCCGCGCCGTTCCTGAGCGAGGCCCAGAACGCCGAGCTGTACGCGGCGTCCAAGGCGATCCTGAAGGAAGCCGGCTACGAGGGCGCGGGCACCGTCGAGTTCCTCGTCGGCACCGACGGCACGATCTCCTTCCTGGAGGTCAACACCCGTCTCCAGGTGGAGCACCCGGTCACCGAGGAGATCACCGGCATCGACCTGGTCCGCGAGATGTTCCGCATCGCCGACGGCGAGGAACTGGGCTACGGCGACCCCGAGATGCGCGGCCACTCCTTCGAGTTCCGCATCAACGGCGAGGACCCGGGCCGCGGCTTCCTGCCCGCCCCCGGCACCGTGACCGAGTTCGCCCCGCCGTCGGGTCCCGGCGTGCGCCTGGACGCGGGCGTGGAGTCCGGCTCCGTGATCGGCCCGGCCTGGGACTCGCTCCTGGCCAAGCTGATCGTGACCGGCGCGACGCGTCAGCAGGCCCTGCAGCGGGCCGCGCGCGCCCTGGCGGAGTTCACCGTGGAGGGCATGGCCACGGCCATCCCGTTCCACCGCGCGGTCGTCAAGGACCCGGCGTTCGCCCCCGAACTGACCGGCTCCGCGGACCCGTTCACGGTCCACACGCGCTGGATCGAGACCGAGTTCGTCAATGAGATCCCCGCGTTCGCCGCCACGGCGACCGACGCGGAGACGGACGAGGAGCCGGGCCGCGAGACGGTGGTCGTCGAGGTCGGCGGAAAGCGCCTCGAGGTCTCGCTCCCGTCGTCGCTCGGCATGACCATCGCCCGCACGGCCGCCGCGGGCGGCGCCCGACCCAAGCGGCGCGCGGCGAAGAAGTCGGGCCCGGCGGCTTCCGGTGACACCCTGGCGTCCCCGATGCAGGGCACGATCGTCAAGATCGCTGTCGAGGAGGGCCAGGAGGTCAAGGAGGGCGACCTCGTCGTCGTCCTGGAGGCCATGAAGATGGAACAGCCCCTGAACGCGCACCGCTCGGGCACGATCAAGGGCCTCACCGCGGAGGTGGGCGCGAGCCTTACTTCCGGTGCGGTTATTTGCGAGATCAAGGACTGACCCCGCAGCGACGCGAGGCCCCTGGGGCTCCGCCCCAGACCCCGCTCCTCAAACGCCGGACGGGCTGATTCTCCCCGGCTCCGGCTGAAATCTTCAGCCGGAGCCGGGGGAGAATGTCCAGCCCGTCCGGCGTTTGAGGACGAGCTCGTCCGGCGTTTGAGGACGAGCTCGGCGAAGCCGTGATCGACGGTCCGCAAGGCCGGGCCCGCCCATCAGGCATCCTTGAAGCACGACTCACGTTCAGGGAGGACCGCGGCGATGAGCACCGGCACGGAACAGCGCCCCCGCTCGAAAAGAGCCGACGCGCGCCGCAACTACGACCGGCTCCTCGCGGAGGCCCGCGCCGCCTTCGGGGAACACGGCACAAGCGCCTCGCTGGAAGACATCGCCCGCCATGCGAACGTAGGCATCGGCACCCTCTACCGCCACTTCCCCAACCGGCACGCCCTGATGAGCGCCGTCTTCGAAGAGGCCGTCAGCGATCTCCTGGACCGCTCCCGCGCGCTGCTCGAAGATCCGCAGCCCTGCTCGGCCCTGGTGACCTGGCTGCGCGCCATCATCACTCATGCGGGTGAGTACCGCGGGCTCTCCCGCGCCCTCATGTCGGCGTCGCACGACGACAGTTCGGCACTCTCCCGATGCAGCAGGCCGATGCGCGAGGCGGGCACGGCCCTGCTCGTGCGGGCCCAGCGGGCAGGTGCCGTACGCCCCGGAGTCTCGATCAGCGACCTGATGCAGCTGACCAACGCGATCGCGCTGGCCGCCGAAGAGACCCCCGACGAACCGGAGTTGGCGGACCGTCTGCTGATGCTGACCCTGCGCGGCCTGAAGCCCGAAGGATCGGCACCCGACGAGTGCGGTCCCGCACCGGACGAGCCGGGCCCCGGCCCGGCGGCCGGTTCAGCGACGGCGTAGATCCGCCACCCGCGCGGCCCGCTCCCCGGGCTGCTGCTCCCCGAGCACCGCACTGCGCAACTGTGCCCCGGGGCCCCCGTGGTTACGGCGCTGGCCCGGCAGTGGCACGTCCCGGCGCGACTGCCGCGCCGGGACGGAATCCACCCCGGGTCCGGAGTTGGGGCTCGCCGACCCTCCCGCGACCGCGATCTGCACACCCTGATCGGCGAGGGCCTGCAGCTCGGTGGCCGCACGGTCGTCGTGCGTGGGCGGTTCGTCCGTGACCAGGCGGGTGATGACGTCCGTCGGCACCGTCTGGAACATCGTGTCGGTGCCGAGCTTGGTGTGGTCGGCGAGGACCACGACCTCGGCGGCCGCCTGGACGAGCGCACGGTCCACGCTCGCCGAGAGCATGTTGGACGTGGAGAGCCCGCGTTCGGCGGTCAGACCACTGCCCGACAGGAAGGCGCGCGAGACCCGCAGGCCCTGCAGGGACTGTTCGGCCCCGCTGCCCACGAGCGCGTAGTTGGAACCGCGCAGGGTGCCGCCGGTCATGACGACCTCGACGCGGTTGGCGTGGGCCAAGGCCTGTGCCACCAGAAGGGAGTTGGTGACGACGGTCAGACCGGGTACCCGCGCGAGCCGTCGGGCCAGCTCCTGCGTGGTCGTACCCGCCCCGACGACGATGGCTTCGCCTTCTTCGACGAGTCCCGCCGCGAGATCGGCGATGGCCGTCTTCTCGGCGGTCGCGAGATGTGATTTCTGCGGAAAGCCGGACTCCCGCGTGAATCCGCCCGGCAATACCGCACCGCCATGTCTGCGGTCGAGGAGTCCTTCTGCCTCCAGCGCGCGCACGTCCCGCCGTACGGTCACTTCGGAGGTCTGGACGACGCGGGCGAGCTCCCGGAGCGATACAGCTCCGTTGGCCCGCACCATTTCGAGGATCAATTGGCGACGTTCTGCAGCGAACACGAAACTGACAGTAACCCCAACGACCGTCTGCTTTCAGCAGTTTGCGCCGAATTACAGAAGTTGTTCGCACGGTTGGGTGGGAAGTGGTATACGCGCCTACGCCCACCGCCTATGCCGGGCGAATGGGCGACAACAGGCTGTGACCTGCGCGGAGTTGATACCCCGCGCGCACCCCGATCAGTCGGCGTTCAACGGACGATCAGTCCGCGATCAGGCTTCGCCCGCCGACTTCCGCGTGTGAAGTTGACGCGCGACCTCGGCGATCGAGCCCGAAAGGGATGGATACACGGTGAAGGCATTCGCGATCTGCTCGACCGTCAGATTGTTGTCGACCGCGATCGAGATGGGGTGGATCAGTTCCGAAGCGCGCGGCGCGACGACCACACCGCCCACCACGATGCCCGTACCGGGACGGCAGAAGATCTTGACGAAGCCGTCACGGATGCCCTGCATCTTCGCGCGCGGGTTGCGCAGGAGCGGCAGCTTGACGACGCGGGCGTCGATCTTGCCGCCGTCGACGTCGGACTGGCTGTAGCCGACGGTCGCGATCTCGGGGTCGGTGAAGACGTTCGACGACACGGTCTTCAGGTTCAGCGGCTGCACCGCGTCGCCCAGGAAGTGGTACATCGCGATGCGGCCCTGCATGGCGGCCACGGAGGCGAGCGCGAAGATCCCGGTCACGTCGCCGGCGGCGTACACGCCGGGCGCGGAGGTGCGCGAGACCTTGTCGGTCCAGATGTGCCCGGAGTCCTTGAGCTTGACCCCGGCCTCCTCCAGGCCCATGCCGCTGCTGTTCGGGATGGCGCCCACGGCCATCAGACAGTGCGTACCGGAAATGACGCGGCCGTCGTTGAGCGTGACCTCCACGCGGTCGCCCACGCGCTTGGCGGAGGCGGCGCGCGAGCGCGACATGACGTTCATGCCGCGGCGGCGGAAGACGTCCTCCAGGACGGCGGCGGCGTCCGGGTCCTCGCCGGGCAGCACGCGGTCACGGCTCGACACGAGCGTGACGTTCGAACCGAGCGCCTGATAGGCACCGGCGAACTCGGCACCGGTGACACCGGATCCGACCACGATGAGCTCCTCGGGGAGCTCGTCCAGGTCGTACACCTGCGTCCAGTTGAGGATCCGCTCGCCGTCGGGCAGCGCGTCGGGGACCTCGCGGGGGTGACCGCCGGTGGCGATGAGGACGGCGTCGGCGACGAGCGTCTCTTCGGTCCCGTCGGCCGCGCGCACGACGACCTTGCGCGAGCCGTCGGTGTCCTGCTGCCCCTCCAGGCGGCCGCGGCCGCGCAGCACGCGGGCGCCGGCACGCGTGACGGAGGCGGTGATGTCGTGGGACTGCGCGAGCGCGAGGCGCTTCACACGGCGGTTGACCTTGCCGAGGTCGACGCCGACGACGCGCGCGGGGGTGTCGATGTGCGGAGTGTCGTCCGCGACGATGATGCCGAGCTCCTCATAAGAGGAGTCGAAGCTGGTCATCACCTCGGCCGTGGCGATCAGAGTCTTGGACGGGACACAGTCGGTGAGCACCGACGCCCCGCCCAGACCGTCGCAATCGACGACGGTCACCTCCGCGCCGAGCTGGGCGGCAACGAGTGCCGCCTCGTATCCGCCGGGTCCGCCGCCAATGATCACGATCCGAGTCACGTACTCCATTGTCCCGCACGCTTCAAGGTGCTTCGCCCCGGGGGCTCCATCCGGGCCCTTCTCCCTACAAGAAGGGCACTTCCGTTACCGGAGGGACGCACGCGTCGCCTGCCGTACCCTCGACCACATGTCGCTCTACGCCGCGTACGCCGGCAATCTGGATCCGCGGCTCATGTCACGCCGCGCCCCGCACTCGCCGCTGCGCCAGACGGGCTGGCTGAACGGATGGCGGCTGACCTTCGGCGGCGAGCACATGGGGTGGGAGGGCGCGCTCGCCACCATCGTCGAGGCACCGCGCTCGCAGGTCTTCGTGACGCTGTACGACATCGCCCCCATGGACGAGGACTCCCTCGACCGGTGGGAGGGCGTGGGGCTCGACATCTACCGCCGGATGCGCGTGCGGGTGCACACGCTGGACGGTGAGGAACCCGCCTGGGTGTACGTCCTCAATGGTTACGAGGGCGGTCTGCCGTCCGCGCGCTACCTGGGGGAGCTGGCCGACGCGGCGGAGACCGCGGGGGCGCCGCACGACTATGTGATGGAGCTGCGGAAGCGGCCTTGCTAGGTCCGCTTCCGCCCTGCCGGGGCCTCTCGTCGGAAACGACAAGACAACGATCCGAATCCCGTGAGCATCGTCATCTACGCGCGTAGGGCGTGAGCGGCTACTCTCGTCCGCGTGAACGCTTCAGTTATTCCGGACGACATCCAGGGCGACCCCTACGCCGCCGCCGACGCCGCCGCCGCGCGCCTGCGTGAGCTGACGGGCGCCGAGACCCACGACGTAGCCCTTGTGATGGGCTCCGGCTGGGCGCCGGCCGTTGACGCGCTCGGCGTGCCCGACGCCGAGTTCCCCGTCACCGAGCTGCCCGGCTTCCCGCCGCCGGCCGTGGAGGGCCACGGGGGCCGCATCCGCTCCTTCACGATCGGCGACAAGCGCGCCCTGGTCTTCCTGGGCCGCACCCACTACTACGAGGGCCGCGGCGTGGCCTCCGTCGCGCACGGCGTGCGGACGGCCGTGGCCGCGGGCTGCAAGACGATCGTGCTGACGAACGGCTGCGGCGGCCTGCGCGAGGGCATGCGCCCCGGTCAGCCGGTCCTGATCAGCGATCACCTCAACCTGACGGCCACGTCGCCGATCGTCGGCGCGAACTTCGTGGACCTCACGGACCTGTACTCCCCGCGCCTTCGCACCCTCTGCAAGGAGATCGACCCCACCCTCGAAGAGGGCGTCTACGCGCAGTTCCCCGGCCCGCACTACGAGACTCCGGCGGAGATCCGCATGGCCCGCACGATCGGTGCGGACCTGGTGGGCATGTCGACGGTCCTCGAGGCGATCGCCGCGCGCGAGGCGGGTGCGGAGGTGCTCGGCATCTCCCTGGTCACGAACCTCGCCGCGGGCATGACGGGCGAGCCCCTGAACCACGAGGAGGTCCTCCAGGCGGGCCGCGACAGCGCTACCCGCATGGGGGAGCTGCTGGGTCAGGTTCTGGGCCGCATCTAGCTTTTCCCTGGCGGGGCGCCTTGCCTGGCGGGGCGCCTTGCCTGTCCGTTCCCCGCAGTGGCGTCGGCGGACAGGCCTTTCCCGCTCACCCGCCCGATGACCCCGGAGCGGCGGGGTAAGGCCCCGCCCAATAGGCGTACCCGGCGGACAGGAAAGCCCCCGCGGGGGTCCGCCGGGTAGGAGTATCCGGACCCCCGCCACAGAACTCCGCATACGAGAGGCTGACGTCACGTGCTTGACGACTCTGAACTCATCGCGCGGGCCCAGGCCTGGCTGGCCGAGGACCCGGACCCCGACACCCGCGACGAGCTCGCCAAGCTCATCGACAGCGGGGACACCGAAGAGCTGACCGCCCGCTTCGGCGGCACGCTCCAGTTCGGTACCGCCGGCCTCCGCGGCGAGCTCGGCGCGGGCCCCATGCGCATGAACCGCTCCGTGGTCATCCGCGCCGCCGCGGGCCTCGCCGCGTACCTCAAGTCGAAGAACCAGACCGACGGCCCCGTGGTGATCGGTTACGACGCGCGCTACAAGTCGGAGGACTTCGCGCGCGACACGGCAGCCGTCATGACCGGCGCCGGGCTCAAGGCGGCGGTGCTTCCCCGCCCGCTCCCCACCCCCGTACTCGCCTTCGCCATAAGGCACCTCGGCGCCGTCGCGGGCGTGGAGGTGACGGCGAGCCACAACCCGCCGCGCGACAACGGCTACAAGGTCTACCTCGGCGACGGCTCCCAGATCGTCCCGCCCGCGGACGCGGAGATCGCGGCGCAGATCGACGCGATCGCCTCGCTGCACGACGTACCGCGCCCGGAGACCGGCTGGGAGACCCTCGCGGACGACGTCCTGAACGCCTATCTGGCCCGCACGGACGCCGTCCTGGCCCCCGGCTCCCCCCGCACGGCGCGCACGGTCTACACGGCGATGCACGGCGTCGGCAAGGACACCCTCATCGCGGCTTTCGACCGGGCAGGGTTCCCCGCCCCGGACCTCGTCGCCGAACAGGCGGAGCCCGACCCGGACTTCCCCACGGTCGCGTTCCCCAACCCGGAGGAGCCGGGCGCGATGGACCTCTCCTTCGCGAAGGCCCGCGAGGTGGACCCGGACCTGATCATCGCCAACGACCCGGACGCGGACCGCTGCGCGGCAGCGGTCAAGGACACCACGGAAGGCCGCACGGACTGGCGCATGCTCCGGGGCGACGAAGTGGGCGCGCTCCTCGCGGCCCACCTCGTGCGCCGGGGCGCTCGCGGCACGTTCGCCGAGTCGATCGTGTCCTCGTCGCTCCTGGGCCGGATCGCGGAGAAGGCGGGTCTCGGGTACGAGGAGACCCTCACCGGCTTCAAGTGGATCGCCCGCGTGGAGGGCCTGCGCTACGGCTACGAAGAGGCCCTCGGCTACTGCGTGGACCCCGAAGGCGTACGCGACAAGGACGGCATCACCGCGGCGCTCCTGCTCACGGAGCTGGCGTCCGAGCTGAAGGAGCAGGGGCGCACGCTGCTCGACCTCCTGGACGACCTGGCCGTGGAGCACGGTCTGCACGCCACCGACCAGTTGTCGGTCCGCGTGGAGGACCTCTCCCTGATCGCGGACGCGATGCGCCGCCTGCGCGAGCAGCCGCCGACCTCGCTCGCGGGCCTGCCCGTGACGAAGGCCGAGGACCTGACGCAGGGCACGGACAAGCTGCCGCCCACGGACGGCCTGCGCTACACGCTCGACGGGGCCCGCGTCATCGTGCGCCCGAGCGGCACGGAGCCGAAGCTGAAGTGCTACCTGGAGGTGGTGGTCCCGGTGGCGGCGAAGGCCGAGCTTGCCGCCGCCCGCACGAAGGCGGCGGACCTCCTCGCGGCGATCAAGCGCGACCTGTCCGCGGCAGCGGGCATCTAGGGCCGACCGAGGCGGGCGGGTGGGCCGCTGTCCCACTCGCCCGAACGGAGCCGGACCTGAGTTCACGGCCCGGGACAGCAGCCCGCGGGCCACCCGGGGCAGCTGAGCCAGGCCTCCCAAGCGCGCGCCCAACGCGGAGCCGCCGCGCCACCCGTCCGAGTGGTTCCGGCGGTGCGGCTGCCGCAGTGGTCCGGTGCGTCGCCGGTCTCCCGGGGAGGGTGACCGGCAGCGCACGATCACGTTCCGGGAGCTGCCGCAGTGCCGTACGGACCGACCCCGCAGACCTCGACCGCCTCGACCCCCACACAGGGCGCCGGCCCCGAGCCCCGGATCGTCTCCCCGACCCGAGGCCGCCCCCGCACTCCACCGGGCCGCTCCCCGGGCCGCGCCGCCCGCGCCCTGCGCCGCGCGTCGCCCGCACTCCTCGCGTACGCCGCCGTACGCCTCTTCGGCACCCTGGTCTTCGCCCTCTGGGCACGCAGCGAGCACCGAAGCGTCTGGCACCTCCTGGCGGAGTCGTGGGACTGCGACTGGTACCTGACGATCGCCGGGGACGGTTACGCGAACACGCTGGGCACCCGGATCGACGCGAACAACCTCGCCTTCTTCCCCCTGCACCCGCTACTCATCAGGGCGGGCAGCGTGATCGTCCCGGAGCCGCGCGGGGCCGTGGGGCTCGCGGTCTCCGTAGGCTGCTCGTTCCTCGCGGCGTGGGGGATCTTCGCGGTGGGCGACCGCCTGTACGGGCGCAGGACCGGCGTCCTGCTCGCCGCCCTCTGGGGTTCGCTCCCCGTCGCTCTCGTGCAGTGGATGGGCTACACGGAGTCGCTCTTCACGGCACTCACCGCGTGGGCGCTGTACGCCGTGCTCACCGGCCGCTGGATCTGGGCGGGCACGCTGGCCGCCCTCGCGGGCCTGACCCGCCCCACAGGGATCGCGCTCGCGGCGGCCGTCTCCCTGACGGCACTTCTCGCGCTGTGGCGCTCGCGCGACGGAGGGGGCGGCAAGCGCCGCGTACGCATGCTCCTGGGCGCCGCGCTCGCACCGCTCGGCTGGCTCTCGTACGTCGGCTGGGTGGGGTTCCGGCTCGGCCGCTGGGACGGCTACTTCGCCGTACAGAAGCTGTGGCGCAACGAATGGGACGGCGGGGTGGCGACCCTGCGGACGATGTACGACCTGCTCGCGGTGCAGCGGCCGCAGCTGTTCCTGACGATGGTGACCGCCACGCTGCTCGCGTCGGCGGCACTGTTCGTCCTGTCGGTGGCCGACCGGCAGCCGCTGCCGCTGCTTGTCTTCACGGGACTGCTGCTCCTGATCGTGCTCGGCAGCAAGGGGGTGTACTTCCCCCGGGCGCGCTTCCTGCTCCCCGGCTTCCCGCTGCTGCTGCCGCTCGCGGCGGCGCTGGCCCGCGCGCGGACGCATGTCGCCGTGACGGTGACGGTGGCCGCCGCCGTGACGTCGGCGGCGTTCGGGGGCCACATGCTCCTCGCGTGGATGGGCCCGCCGTAGGCCCGGCGCCCAGGGGCCTAGCCGACGGCCAGCACCACCGCGAGCAGCACCGCACCGGCCACGGCGGGCGCGAGGATCTCGTAGCCCCAGCGCACCACGGGCTCGCCCTGCGCGGACTCCGCTGAGGCCCGCTGCTCGGACAGGTCGCGCAGGTCGTCCATGATCTGGTCGCCGGCGGCGCGCGGGGAGGACGACTGACCGGGCCTCAGCGAAGCACGGAGACCCGGGCCGCCGACGCTCGGGTCACCGGCGGCCGCACCCTGCGCACTTCGCCTCGCGGCCTTCTTGCGGCCGCGCAGGGAGACCGGGATGGCCCAGAGCTGGTACTTGGTGCCTGACCGGGTGAGGACCTCGTTCGAGTACCCGGAGCGCAGGGTCGCGACGGACGCCCAGGGCAGCGTGATCGTCCGGAAGGGGTTGCGGATGCGCAGCCGGTCGTCGTTGACGTACACGGCGGGGCGCACGGTGTAGGCGACGACGAGCGGCACCGCCAGGAGCAGCCCGGCGAGCGCGAGCCACGGGGTGCGGCCCTCCCCCCGGATCATCGCGTCGATGCCCAGCCAGCCGCCGAGGGCGAGCAGCAGGACGCCTCCGGCGATACCGCCGGACGACCGGTAGGTCCGGTCCTTGTACTCGGGCTCCGCCTGGGGATGCTGGGGCTCACTCATGGGTTGATTCTGCCTGAGCGCTTCGCTGCGGGGTGAGCGGGTGGGCGGGCGCGACATCGCCGCCGCGAAGCGGCGGCCTTGAAGCGCCCTCTGTACAGCCGCTACGCGCGTAGATATGCTCCCCTCGTGACCATGCCCACTGCACCCGCAACCCCACACGCACAGGCGCACGCACTCGCCGACGCCACCGCGTCGGACCGCACCCTGCGCCGCTTCCTCCACGGGCTGCCCGGCGTCGACACGGTCGGCCTCGAGGCGCGCGCCGCAGCGCTCGGCACCCGTTCGATCAAGAGCACGGCGAAGGCGTACGCCATCGATCTCGCCATCTCGATGATCGACCTGACGACGTTGGAGGGCGCCGACACCCCGGGCAAGGTCCGGGCGCTCGGCGCGAAGGCCGTGAACCCGGATCCGACCGACCGCGGCACCCCGAAGACCGCCGCGGTCTGCGTCTATCCGGACATGGTGGCCACCGCCAAGGAGGCCGTCGGCGACAGCGGAGTGAAGGTCGCGTCCGTCGCGACCGCCTTCCCCGCGGGCCGCGCCGCCATCGACGTGAAGCTCGGTGACGTCCGCGAGGCCGTCGCGGCGGGTGCCGACGAGATCGACATGGTCATCGACCGCGGCGCCTTCCTCGCGGGTGACTACATGACGGTGTTCGAGCAGATCCGCGCCGTGAAGGAAGCGTCCGGCGCGGCCCGGCTCAAGGTCATCTTCGAGACCGGCGAGCTGTCCACGTACGACAACATCCGGCGTGCGAGCTGGATCGGCATGCTCGCGGGCGCGGACTTCATCAAGACGTCGACCGGCAAGGTCGGGGTCAACGCGACCCCCGCGAACACCCTCCTGATGCTGGAAGCCGTCCGCGACTTCCGCGAGCAGACCGGGGTACAGGTCGGGGTGAAGCCCGCGGGCGGCATCCGTACCTCCAAGGACGCGATCAAGTTCCTCGTCCTGGTGAACGAGACCGCGGGCGAGGACTGGCTGGACAACCACTGGTTCCGCTTCGGCGCCTCGTCGCTCCTCAACGACCTGCTGATGCAGCGCCAGAAGCTGGCCACGGGCCGCTACTCCGGCCCCGACTACGTGACGGTGGACTGACCCATGACTTCCACACCTTCGGCCTCCAAGGCTTTCGAGTACGCCCCCGCGCCGGAGTCCCGCTCCGTCGTCGACATCGCGCCTTCGTACGGCCTGTTCATCGACGGCGAGTTCGTGGAGGCGGCGGACGGCAAGGTCTTCAAGACCGTCTCGCCCTCCACCGAAGAGGTCCTCTCCGAAGTCGCGCAGGCATCCTCCGAAGACGTCGACCGCGCGGTGAAGGCCGCCCGCAAGGCCTTCGAGAAGTGGTCGGCTCTGCCGGGCGCCGAGCGCGCCAAGTACCTCTTCCGCATCGCGCGGATCATCCAGGAGCGCAGCCGCGAACTGGCCGTCCTGGAGACCCTCGACAACGGAAAGCCCATCAAGGAGACACGCGACGCCGACCTCCCGCTGGTCGCCGCGCACTTCTTCTACTACGCGGGCTGGGCCGACAAGCTCGACCACGCCGGGTACGGCGCGGACCCGAAGCCGCTCGGCGTCGCGGGCCAGGTCATCCCCTGGAACTTCCCGCTCCTGATGCTGGCGTGGAAGATCGCCCCGGCCCTGGCGACGGGCAACACGGTCGTCCTCAAGCCCGCCGAGACGACCCCCCTTTCCGCCCTGTTCTTCGCGGACATCTGCCGCCAGGCGGGCCTCCCCAAGGGCGTCGTCAACATCCTTCCCGGGTACGGCGACGCGGGCGCGGCCCTCACCGCGCACCCGGACGTGGACAAGGTCGCCTTCACCGGCTCGACCGCCGTCGGCAAGGCCATCGCGCGCCAGGTCGCGGGCACGGACAAGAAGGTCACGCTCGAACTGGGCGGCAAGGGCGCGAACATCGTCTTCGACGACGCCCCCATCGACCAGGCCGTCGAGGGCATCGTCACCGGCATCTTCTTCAACCAGGGCCAGGTCTGCTGCGCGGGCTCGCGCCTCCTCGTACAGGAGTCGGTCCAGGACGAGGTGCTCGACGCCCTCAAGCGGCGTCTGACCACCCTGCGCCTGGGCGACCCGCTGGACAAGAACACCGACATCGGCGCGATCAACTCCGCCGAGCAGCTCGCCCGCATCACCGCGCTCACCGAGACGGGCGAGGCGGAGGGCGCCGAGCGCTGGTCCGCCCCGTGCGAACTGCCCACGTCCGGCTACTGGTTCGCCCCGACGCTCTTCACGAACGTCACGCAGGCGCACACCGTCGCCCGCGACGAGATCTTCGGCCCGGTGCTCTCGGTGCTCACGTTCCGTACACCGGAAGAAGCCGTCGCCAAGGCCAACAACACCCAGTACGGCCTCTCCGCCGGCATCTGGACGGAGAAGGGCTCCCGCATCCTCGCGGTCGCCGAACGCCTGCGCGCGGGCGTCATCTGGGCCAACACGTTCAACAAGTTCGACCCGACCTCGCCCTTCGGCGGCTACAAGGAATCGGGTCACGGCCGCGAGGGCGGCCGCCACGGCCTGGAGGCTTACCTCGATGTCTGAGCAGCGTTTGAGCGTCTTCAAGACCTACAAGCTGTACGTCGGCGGGAAGTTCCCGCGTTCCGAGAGCGGCCGGGTGTACGAGGTGACGGACTCGAAGAACAAGTGGCTGGCCAACGCCCCGCTGTCGTCCCGCAAGGACGCCCGTGACGCGGTCGTGGCCGCGCGCAAGGCGCAGGGCGGCTGGGCGGGCAAGACGGCCTACCTGCGCGGGCAGATCCTCTACCGCGTCGCGGAGATGCTGGAGGGCCGCAAGGACCAGTTCGTCCGCGAGGTCGCCGAGGCGGAGGGCCTGTCCAAGTCCAAGGCCGCCGCGGTAGTGGACGCGGCCATCGACCGCTGGGTCTGGTACGCGGGCTGGACCGACAAGATCGCGCAGATCGTGGGCGGTGGAAACCCGGTAGCGGGCCCCTTCTTCAACCTCTCCTCGCCGGAGCCGACGGGCGTGGTGACGGTCGTCGCCCCGCAGAAGTCGTCGTTCCTGGGCCTGGTGTCGGTCATCGCCCCGGTGATCGCGACGGGCAACACGGCCGTGGTGATCGCCAGCGAGGACTCCCCGCTGCCCGCGCTCTCGCTGGGCGAGGTGCTCGCCACCTCGGACCTGCCGGGCGGCGTGGTCAACATCCTCTCGGGCCGTACGGCGGAGATCACCCCGTCGCTCGCCGCGCACCAGGACGTGAACGCGATCGACCTGGCGGGCGTCGAGGACGACGTACTGGCGAAGGAGCTGGAGATCGCCGCGGCGGACAACCTCAAGCGCGTCGTCCGTCCACAGGCTGTGGACTGGTCGGCGGATCCGGGCACGCACCGCCTGACGGCGTTCCTGGAGACCAAGACGGTCTGGCACCCGACGGGTTCGCTGGGCGCGTCCGGCTCCTCGTACTGAGGCAACCCAGGCCGCCTGAAGCCACCGGAAGCCACTCCGCACCACGAAGCCCCGGCCCTCCTCCGTCCAGGAGGACCGGGGCTTCGTCCGTTCATCGGCCGGGTCAGATGCCGAGCCGCGCCGCGATCCCGTCCAGGACGCAGTCGAGGCCCGTCTCGTACGTCCAGGTGGCGTCGTCCTTGCGGCGCGACCGCAGGCCGTAGCGCCGATAGGTGGGGTAGCGGCCGGTCTCCATCAGGTACGTCATCTGCGGCGCGAGGCCCATCCGGGTCTCGGCGCCGGACGACCAGCCCTCCGCCTGCGTCCAGTCCCGCAGGGCCACTTCGGACGAGGCCGCGCCGTGCGCGTAGGAGCTGACCGTGCGGAAGGCCACCATCATGGCGTCCTCGTCCAGTCCGAGGCCGTCGAGCGCCGCCAACTGCCGCTCGGCGATGGCCATCCGGCCCGGCGTGAGCACGAAGAGGGCCGTGGGCAGCTGACCCACCCACGGGTGGCGCAGCATCATCTCCCGGGTCAGCAGGGCGAAGGCCCGCAGCACCTCACGCCAGTGGGTCAGCTCTTCGGGAACGCGGTACTCGTCCGCCACCCGCTCGGCCATCAGCGCCCACAGGTCGTCCTTGCCCGAGACGTGCCGGTACGCGGCCATGGGCGCGACCCCCAGCTCCGTCGCGAGCCGCCGCATGGTGACGGCTGCGAAACCCTCCGCGTCGGCGACCTCCACCGCGACGGCCCCGATGCGCTCCAGGGACAGCGAGGCGCGGGGCGCGGCCGGCTGTTCCAGGCGCTCCCAGAGCGACTTGTCGGGCACCGCCGCCTTGCCGTCCTTCTTCTGGCCAGCCACAGCCGGGCTCCTCTCATCAGGACGTGAGCGTACAACGTATCCCTCAGTAGACGCCGTACACATTGCTGTGTACGTTGTACGCGTCGGGATACGCCGTACACATCACACACCGCACTCAGGGGGTCCCATGACCAGCACCGCAGCCCAGCCCCTCCGCCTGGCCGTCGTCGTCGGCAGCACCCGGGAGGGCCGGTTCGCGCCCGTCGTCACCCGGTGGCTGACCGGACACATCGCACAGCGCGACGACCTGACCGCCGACGTCGTCGACCTCGCCGAGACCCCGCTGCCGACCGTCTTCCCCGCCTTCGGCGGGCCGCCCGCGCCCGGCACCGAGGAGGCCCTCGCCCTGGTCTCGCCCCGCCTCGCGGCGGCCGACGCGTTCGTCTTCATCACGCCGGAGTACAACCACAGCTTCCCGGCGTCCCTGAAGAACGCCATCGACTGGCACAACGAGCAGTGGCACGCGAAGCCGGTCGCCTTCGTCTCCTACGGCGGCCTGTCCGGAGGCCTGCGCGCGGTGGAGCAACTCCGTGTCGTCATGGCCGAGTTGAACGCCACGACCATCCGCAACACGGTCAGCTTCCACAACGCCTGGGGCCAGTTCGGCGAGGACGGCACCGTCGAAGACCCCCAGGTCGACACGGCCGCCAAGGCACTGCTCGACCAGCTGACCTGGTGGGCGCATGCCCTGCGCGACGCCAAGTCCGTTCGCCCGTACGCAGCCTGACGTGACGTCACGATCGAAGGGGACACCATGAGTCAACGCACGGAAGGGAAAGCCGCTTCGGACGCCCCGGGCACCGGTGCGGACAAGGGCGCGGGCGGCGGCCCGTCCAAGCTGGTCCTCTTCGGGCTCCTGCTCGGCCTGATGCTCGGTCTGCTCGACGGCACGATCGTCGGCACCGCCCTGCCCACGATCGTCGGCGACCTGGGCGGCCTCGACCACCTCTCCTGGGTGGTGACCGCCTATCTGCTCACCGCCTCCGTCTCCACTCCCGTCTGGGGCAAGCTGGGCGACCTGTACGGGCGCAAGGGCAGCTTCGTCTGGTCGATCACGGTGTTCCTCGCGGGATCCGTGCTCTCCGGGCTCGCCCAGGACATGGGGCAGCTCATCGCCTTCCGCGCCGTGCAGGGGCTCGGCGCCGGCGGCCTCATGGTCGGCGCCATCTCGATCATCGGCGTCATGCTGCCGCCATCACAGACGGGCCGCTCACAGTCGATGGTCGGCGCGATGATGCCCATCGCGCTGGTCGGCGGACCCCTGCTCGGCGGCTTCCTCACCGACCAGCTCGACTGGCGCTGGGTCTTCTACGTCAACGTGCCCCTCGGCGCGATCGCCCTGCTCGTCGTCGGCCTCCACCTGCACCTGCCCGGTGAGCGGATCAGGGCACGGATCGACTACGCGGGCACCGCTCTGCTCTCCGCGGGCATCCTCGCCCTGACACTCCTGGGCAGTTGGGGCGGCACGACCTACGCCTGGACCTCGCCGCAGATCCTCGGGCTCGGCGTCATCGGCGGCTGCGCCCTGATCTGGTTCGCGCGGGTCGAGCGGCGGGCCCCCGAGCCGATCATCCCGCCCCGGCTCTTCGCCGACCGCAACTTCACGCTCGCCCAGGTACTCAGCTTCCTGGTGGGCGCGGCGATGCTCGGGGCCTCCGCCTATCTGCCGCAGTACATGCAGTTCGTACGCGGCGCGTCGTCGACGGCCAGCGGCATGCTGCTGCTTCCGCTGATGGCGGGCATGTTCGGGGCGCAGCTCCTGCTGGGCAAGGCCACGTCCGACGGCGGCGGCTACCGCGCCTACCCCATCATCGGCGGCGCGCTGACGGCCGCGGGCGGGCTCGCGCTCCTGGCGATCGGCGCGGACACCCCGACGGCGGTGACCTCCGCGCTCACCCTCGTGCTCGGCATCGGCATGGGCTTCCTGATGCAGAGCACGCTCCTGATCACCATCAACAGCGCCGCCCCGCGCGACATGGGCGCGGCCACCGGCACCGCCACCCTCCTCCGGACGATCGGCGGCTCGCTCGGGATCGCCGTACTCGGCGCGGTCTACTCGAGCCGGGTCGCGTCGGCCGGGATGCCGGACGGCGGCATGTCGTGGACGCCCGAAGCGGTGCGGGAGATGCCGGAGGGGGTGCGCGACGCGGTGCGGACGGCGGTCACCAGCGGGCTGCACGGCGTGGTGCTCGGAGCCGCGCTGCTGGGGGCCGCGGCGTTCGCCGTGGCCTGGCTCGTGCGGGAAGTCCCGCTGCGGAAGGGGTGATGCGCCGGGGGTCAGCCGGGCAGCAGACCCGTGGCCGGGCCCACCAGCGGCAGGTTGCCCAGGGCCGCGCCCTGCGTCAGCGGGGCCGTGAGCGGCGCCGTCGAGATCGGCTTGAAGTCCGCGATGCGGGTGCCCACCGCGTTGTCCAGCGGGTCGGAACCGGTGCCCGCGAGCGGGTTGAGCTTCAGGTTCTTGGCGGGCCCGAGCCCGCCGGCCGCGACCTCCTGCACCGCGCGGAAGACGCCCGCACCGGCCGCGGGAAGGTTGTCGGACGCCTGGGGCGCCGGGACGGGCGCGGCGCTCGCCGTCGCCGCGCCGCCGACGCCGAGCGCCGCGCCCGCGACGGTGACCGTCAGACCCGCGCGCAGGAGGGCGCGGGAGAGGTTCTCGGAGGCTGCTGCGTGCCGTGCCATGGGTACCGCCCGTATCCGCTGGAGTAATCAGATGCCCACGTAGAGTAGTTGAGGTGTGATGCGCGCACCAAAGCCCTACCCGTCGGGTCGTCAGGGCGGCTCAATGCAGCACACTGGTCTCTCGTGAGTTCCCACCCCCCGATACCCACCCGAGTCGTGCTGCTCGCCGGACCCTCGGGCTCCGGCAAGTCGTCGTTCGCCGCCCGCTCCGGGCTGCCCGTCCTGTGCCTGGATGACTTCTACAAGGAGGGCGACGACCCGACGCTGCCGCAGGTCCCCGGCAGCACGGACATCGACTGGGACTCCCCCGCCTCCTGGGACACGGACGACGCCGTCGCCGCCATCGAGCAGCTGTGCCGCACGGGCCGTACGCGCGTCCCCGTCTACGACATCGCCACCAGCTCCCGTACGGGCGAGTCCGCGATGGACATCGAGCGCACACCCCTATTCATCGCGGAGGGGATCTTCGCGGCGGACATCGTGGAGCGGTGCCGCGAGATCGGCGTGCTCGCCGACGCGATCTGCCTGCGGGGCCGCCCCTTCACCACCTTCCGGCGGCGGCTCCTGCGGGACCTGCGCGAGGGGCGCAAGTCCGTGCCGTTCCTGCTGCGTCGCGGGTGGCGGCTGATGCGTGCCGAGCGCGCCATCGTCGCCCGGCAGACCGCGCTGGGCGCTCATCCGTGCGGAACGGGCGAGGCCTTGGGGCGGGTCGCCGCTGCTGCCGCCGGGCGGTGCGTCAAGGCTCGCGCCGACGTGGCGTAGCTCCCGGCCGTGGCTCCGTAGCTCCGGGCCGTGGCTCCAGGCAGGGAGGAAGGGTGTGACAAAGCAGCAGGACCGGAAAGACCCCCCGGCCTTCCGGTCCTGCTACTTGTTTCCCCCGTGGATCCCCCGTGATCCCCGTATTTCCCCCGTGCTCCCCCCTCGAGCCACCACCGCCTCCCCCCGGAAGCGGCGGCCCCCCGTGATCCCTAGGCGACCAACTCGCCGAAGGACTCTTCCTGGTCACGGCCGAAGCTGAGGACCTCGTCCTCGCGCAGCCGGCGCAGGGAGCGCCAGATGCTGGACTTCACCGTGCCCACGCTGATGTCGAGGATGTCCGCGATCTCGGGGTCCGTGCGGCCCTCGTAGTAACGCAGGACCAGCATCGTCCGCTGCAGTTCGGGGAGGCGGGCCAGGGCCTGCCAGAGAACCGCACGGAGTTCGGTGCCACGCATCGCGTCCGTGTCGCCCGCCGTCTCCGGCAGCTCCTCGGTCGGGTATTCGTTGAGCTTGCGGCGCCGCCAGGCGCTGATGTGCAGGTTGGTCATGGTGCGGCGGAGGTACCCGCCGACCGCGGCCTTGTCGCTGATCCTGTCCCAGGCCCGGTACGTCGAGAAGAGGGCGCTCTGGAGCAGGTCCTCGGCCTCGAAACGGTCACCGGTCAGGTGATAGGCGGTTGCGTACAGGGAGGCACGACGCTCCTGGACGTAGGCGGTGAACTCCGCCTCCGACACTGATGTGCGCTCCCCCGTGTCCTCCCTGTACGCGGCTCCCCCGTGAGCCCCTCCATCGGTTCCCCCGGCGTTCTCCCCCCGGAACGCGTCAACCACCGTCATGTACGCGGTGTGCTGACGCCCGGTGCCGCGAGCGCACCCCCGCCCGCTCACGGCACCGGACTTCTCGTGCCTCTCGGCAACCCGGATCACGTCGTGGAGACGCGTGATAACTGCGCTTGAGCTGGTGCTTTGCAGTGTGTTCATCTCGCGCCCCCCGTCGGTGGTGTCCGGCTTCTTCCGTGTGACCAAAACTCTGCCCGACCCACTTCATGACGGTGTCCGCCGACTGTCACAGGCCTGCAACAGCCCTCCCATGTGTAGGGGGAACGTGTGGGAGCGCTCCAACAGTCGAACTGTGCCCGCACCATGGGACAGAATGACGTCCGTGCCTTCCCTGTTGCTGATCGAGGACGACGACGCCATCCGTACAGCCCTTGAGCTTTCGCTCACCCGCCAAGGGCATCGGGTGGCTACTGCTGCCACCGGCGAGGACGGTCTGAAGCTGCTCAGTGAGCAGCGTCCGGACCTGATCGTGCTGGACGTGATGCTGCCGGGCATCGACGGATTCGAGGTGTGCCGGCGCATCCGGCGCACCGACCAGCTGCCGATCATCTTGCTGACCGCGCGCAGTGACGACATCGACGTGGTCGTCGGGCTGGAGTCCGGCGCCGACGACTACGTGGTCAAACCTGTGCAGGGGCGGGTGCTCGACGCCCGTATCCGTGCGGTGCTTCGGCGCGGCGAGCGCGAGGCCAATGACGCGGCGACGTTCGGTTCGCTCGTCATCGACCGCGCCGCGATGACCGTCACGAAGAACGGCGAGGACCTCCAGCTCACGCCGACCGAGCTGCGGCTGCTCCTGGAGCTGAGCCGCAGGCCCGGACAGGCCCTGTCGCGGCAGCAGTTGCTGCGCCTGGTGTGGGAGCACGACTATCTCGGTGACTCGCGGCTCGTGGACGCGTGTGTGCAGCGGCTGCGCGCGAAGGTGGAGGACGTCCCGTCCTCGCCGACGCTGATCCGTACGGTGCGTGGGGTCGGCTACCGGCTGGACACGCCTCAGTGACCAAACCGCAGGACAGGCTCCGCGGTTGGGCCGCGGCGCGCAAGGCGATAATGGCGGGGCTCCGCTTCACGAGCCTGCGACTCCGGCTCGTCGTGGTGTTCGGCCTGGTGGCGCTCACCGCCGCCGTGACGGCTTCGGGAATCGCGTACTGGCTGAACCGCGAGGCGGTCCTGACCCGCGCGCAGGACGCGGCCCTGAAGGACTTCCAGCAGGAGATGCAGGCCCGTGCCGGCGCGCTGCCGCCCAATCCGACCCAGGACGAACTGCAGCAGGCCGCAGGGACGATGGCCAACAGCAGCCAGCGTTACAGCGTGCTCCTGATCGGGAAGGACGCCGACGGTGACACGATCGTCGGCTACTCCGACCTGGACGCCTTCACGCTCGCCGACGTACCCAAGTCGCTCCGCAAGACGGTGAACAAGGAGCAGCCGCTCACCTCCAGCAACAAGAGTCCCTACCACCTGTACTGGCAACGGACCGTCGACGGCGGCACCCCCTATCTGGTGGGCGGTGCCAAGGTCATCGGCGGCGGGCCGACCGGTTACATGCTCAAGTCCCTCGAGCCGGAGGCGAAGGACCTGAGTTCGCTCGGCTGGTCGCTCGCGATCGCCACCGGGCTCGCGCTCATCGGTTCCGCGCTGCTCGCGCAGGCCGCGGCGACCACCGTGCTCAAACCGGTGCACCGGCTCGGCGTCGCCGCGCGGCGGCTCGGCGAGGGCAAGCTGGACACGCGGCTTCGGGTGTCGGGCACGGATGAACTGGCTGATCTGTCACGGACGTTCAACCGGACCGCGGAGAGCCTGGAGAAGAAGGTCGACGACATGAGCGCGCGTGACGAGGCGTCGCGGCGCTTCGTCGCCGACATGTCGCACGAGCTGCGTACGCCGCTGACCGCGATCACCGCGGTGACGGAGGTCCTGGAGGAGGAGCTCGACGCGGAGACCGGCAGCGTCGACCCGATGATCGAGCCCGCCGTACGTCTCGTGGTCAGCGAGACCCGCCGGTTGAACGACCTGGTGGAGAACCTGATGGAGGTCACCCGCTTCGACGCGGGCACGGCCAGGCTCGTCCTGGACGACGTCGACATCGCCGACCAGATCACGGCCTGCATCGACGCCCGTGCCTGGCTCGACGCGGTCGAGCTCGACGCGGAGCGCGGCATCACGGTGCGGCTCGACCCGCGCCGCCTGGACGTGATCCTGGCGAACCTCATCGGCAACGCGCTCAAGCACGGTGGCTCCCCGGTGGAGGTCTCGGTGCGGCTCGCGGGCGAGAAGCTCGTCATCGCGGTGCGTGACGGAGGCCCCGGCATCCCCGAGGACGTACTGCCGCACGTCTTCGACCGGTTCTACAAGGCGAGCGCGTCCCGGCCGCGGTCGGAGGGCAGCGGTCTGGGGCTCTCCATCGCCCTGGAGAACGCGCACATCCACGGCGGTGAGATCACGGCCGCGAACTCGCCCAAGGGCGGCGCGGTGTTCACGCTGTGGCTGCCGCGCGATCCGTCGGCGCTGCTGCCCGGCGACGAGACGGCGGACGGCACGGACGGCGACGACGGCGTGGACGCCGTCGAGGGAGACAGACGATGAACCGCCGGCGGCTGCGGGCCGCACTTCTGGCCACCGCCCTGACCACGATGCTCGCCGGGTGCGGGATCCGCTCGACGGAGGTGCCGACGGACTTCGGGCCCGGCCCGTCCAGGGTGCCGTGCGTGATGTCCGGGTCGAGCATCGCGTCGCAGTCCACCAGCGGGGTCCCGGTGCAGGTCTTCCTGGTGTGCGCGGCGCAGCTCGTGACCGTGGACCGGTCGGTGCGGATCCCCACCGAGAAGGCGACGACCGACCGCGTCCGCATCGCGCAGGCGCTCCTCGACGAGCTGGCGCACACCCCGTCGGCCCCGGAGAAGCAGGCGGGCTTCGCGACGGACGTACGCGGCGGCACGGTCGTCAGCGGCCCGGAGAAGGGGGACCCCGAGGACGCGCTGCGGTTCAGCACGTCTCCGGAGGACCTTTCGGCGTTCGCACTGGCGCAGATCGTGTGCACCTTCGCGGACAGCGCGGCGGCGGGCGACGACCGCGAGGTGATCATGGGCGGCCCCGGCGACGACCCCCTGCGCCGCTACGAATGCACCCAGGCGGTGCGCCAGCGCCCCGGCACCGTGGCTCCGCCCACGGAGACGGTGACGTAGCGGCCGAAAGAGACAGTCACCCTGTGCGATCAGGACAGTGCCGCGCACCGGGACGAGATGCGCGGAACCGATCCTGCCGCTAGGCGCGTCTTGGGGTGCGTGCGTCAAGGCTCGGGCGGCCACGGGGCCGCCATCCGCTTCCGCGCGGCGGGAGGATTCCTCCTCGTCGCGCATCTTCTGCTCGTCGGCTGGTTCACGCTGCGTCCACTGGACGTGCCCTGGGTCAGCGCGGCGAACCTTCAGCCGTTCGCCGGCATCAAGGCGGATCTGGCTCTCGGCCCTGTCCAGGCCGCCCGGCAGATAGGCGGCAGTCTGCTGCTCCTTGCCCCGCTCGGGCTGCTGCTGCCGCTCGCCGGGGGGCGGGTCCATGTCTCGCCGCTTGGTTCGCTGGTGCGTACGGTCGCGGCGGGCGCGCTGATCTCGCTCGGCATCGAACTGCTGCAGACCGGGGTCCCGGGGCAGGTCGTCGACATCGACTCACTGTTCCTGAACACCGTGGGCGTGGCCCTCGTGCACCTCGCCGTGGTGCCCGCGGCCAGGGCCCGGCTACGCCGCCGTACGGACGTGGAGCATCGGGCGCCCCTCCTGCGGGAGGACGCTTCTCAGGGGTCGACCCCGACGATTCCCAGGGTCGGTATCGCACCCTAGAGCGACGCTTTGCCCGCTTCGTGAACATAGCTTTGAGTCATCGGGGAAAACGCCCCGGGAACCGGCCCTCGTACGAGGGCCGACCTTCCTACGGTTCACGAAGGAGCCACCATGACCGCCCTTGCCCGCCCCACCAACGGCCGGATGATCGGCGGAGTCTGTGCCGCCCTCGCCAAGCGCTTCGGCACATCGGCGAACACGATGCGCGTGATCTTCGCGGTCTCGTGCCTCCTTCCGGGACCGCAGTTCCTGCTCTACATCGCGCTCTGGGTGCTGCTGCCCTCCGAGAACAAGACCCGGCAGGCCGCCTGGTGATGCGGCGGCCCTCGCCGCCACCCGCGTACGCCGATGGGGCGCACCCTTGCGCAAGGGTGCGCCCCATCGGCGTACGCGGAGACCGGCGAGGGTCAGCCGAGCGGCAGGCCCTGGACGGGCAGACCCTGGGTGGGCAGGCCCTGCAGCGGCAGACCCTGGGTGGGCAGGGCGCCGGCGATCGGCAGGCCACCGAGCAGACCGGAGACCGGGTCGGCCGCGGCGGGCTTGCCACGGTCGGCGGCGTCCTTGGTGCTCTCGCCGAGCTTTTCGACGGTCGGCGCGGCGGCCTGCAGGGTGCTGCCGAGCGCGTTCTGGCCCGCGGCGACAGCCTCGGGGCCACCTGCGGGCAGGGCGTCGGCGACCTGCGAGGTGGGCAGCGTCGAGGTGGCGGAACCGAGCGCGTCCGTGGCGTCGGGCAGGCCCGGTGCGGCGTTCGCGGCACCCGCGCCGGCGGCGGCGAAGGCGGCACCGAGAGCGGCGACACCGAGGGTCTTGGCGGCAGACTGCTTCATCTTCAATGCGTCCTTGATCAGGGGGACTTTTGAGCGGCCCAAGACCGTAAACATGCGAAGGCGTCGTCCGCAAACAGCGAAACAGCAAAAAACACGGCCGGGAATTAATGTTCCCGGCCGTGCCCGCATTGCTTCAGTTTCTGTTACACGTCGACAGAATCCCTGGTGGAGGCGGTCTGACGGAACAGCCACTCGGACTTCAGCTCGGCATATCCGGGCTTGATCACGTCATTGATCATGGCAAGGCGTTCATCGAAAGGAATGAACGCTGATTTCATCGCATTGACTGTGAACCACTGCATGTCGTCGAGCGTGTAGCCGAATGTTCCGACCAGGTGCTCGAATTCGCGGCTCATGCTGGTGCCGGACATCAGGCGGTTGTCGGTGTTCACCGTGGCCCGGAAGTGCAGCTTGCGGAGCAGCCCGATGGGGTGCTCGGCGTACGAGCTCGCGGCGCCCGTCTGCAGGTTGGAACTGGGGCACAACTCCAGGGGGACGCGCTTGTCGCGTACGTAGCCGGCGAGGCGGCCGAGCTTCACCGTGCCGTCGTCGGCGACCTGGATGTCGTCGATGATCCGCACGCCGTGGCCGAGGCGGTCGGCACCGCACCACTGCAGGGCCTGCCAGATGGACGGCAGACCGAAGGCCTCGCCCGCGTGGATCGTGAAGTGGTTGTTCTCGCGCTTGAGGTACTCGAAGGCGTCGAGGTGCCGGGTGGGCGGGAAGCCCGCCTCCGCGCCCGCGATGTCGAAGCCGACGACGCCCAGGTCGCGGTAGCGGTTGGCGAGTTCGGCGATCTCCAGGGCACGGGCGGCGTGCCGCATGGCGGTGAGCAGCGCGCCCACGCGGATGCGGTGGCCATTGGCCTTCGCGCGCCGCTCGCCTTCCCGGAAGCCTTCGTTGACGGCCTCGACGACATCTTCGAGGGTGAGGCCCTGCTCCAGGTGCTGCTCGGGGGCGTACCGGATCTCGGCGTAGACGACGCCGTCCTCGGCGAGGTCCTCGGCGCACTCGGCCGCCACGCGCTTGAGGGCGTCCTTCGTCTGCATGACAGCGCAGGTGTGGGCGAAGGTCTCCAGATAGCGCGGCAGCGAACCGGAGTCGGCCGCTTCCCTGAACCAGATCCCCAGCTTGTCGGGGTCGGTCTCGGGCAGGCCCTCGTACCCCGACTCACGGGCGAGGTCGACGATCGTGCCGGGGCGCAGGCCACCGTCGAGGTGGTCGTGCAGGAGCGCCTTCGGGGCGCGGCGGATCTGTTCGGCGCTTGGCGTTTCGCGGTCCGTCTGACCGGCTTTGGTGGTCTGGCTCGTCATCTCGGCACTCTAGCGCCTACGCGCGTAGATCGCCGGGTGGATCTCACGGGTCGATACGTAACAGTGACCCCGCGGACGGGTGGCGTACACCATCGCTTCTGACACTGTTCTGTCATGGCACAGCAAGCGACGCCCGATTCCGCGCGCGCGGCCAGGCTCGGACGCGTGATCGGCGCCCGGCCTTCGGCGGTCAGCGGCGCGGTGCTGCTGCTCCCCGGCGGCCACGAGACCTCCGCCCGCAAGCCGTCCCCGTTCGCCGCGACCGCGGTGCGCGCGCTCGGCCGCAGGCTCGCCCACGACGGCCGCGCCGAGGGGCTCGCCGCGCACGTCGTGCACTACCGCTACCGGGGCTGGAACGGGGCACAGGCCGAGCTCGCGCGGGACGCGGAGTGGGCGGCGGACGAGATCGTCCGCCTCTACGGCGACGTCTCGATCTGCCTCGTCGGCGTGGACATGGGCGGCCGTGCGGCACTGCGGGCCGGTGGCCACGAAGCGGTCAACTCGGTCCTGGCCGTGGCCCCTTGGCTGCCCGAGGACGACGTGGCCGCGCCCCCCGAACCGGTGAAGCAGTTGGCGGGACGGCGGGTCCTGATCGTGCACGGCACGAACGACGAGCGGTCCGATCCCGAGCTTTCGTTCCGGCTCGCGGAGCGGGCG
Source organism: Streptomyces sp. A18 (assembly GCF_059026065.1). NCBI lineage: Bacteria > Bacillati > Actinomycetota > Actinomycetes > Kitasatosporales > Streptomycetaceae > Streptomyces > Streptomyces sp. A18. Next base: position 108,418 of record NZ_JBWLKL010000008.1, read on the forward strand.
AAGAAGGCGAACCGGGAGGTGTGCCGGTTCGAAGTCCACTCCGACGGCCACCGGTTGCAGCAGCACCACTCCGAAGTACAGGCCCTGGCCTCGGACTTCGTCCTGGGCTCCCTGTTCGGCCACGCGTACGCGCGCCCCTTGGAGGACGCACTGGCGGCTCCGCCGCCGCTGGGTCTGCGGATGCCTCTTGCCTCCGGCTTTGGGCGGTCCATGCGGCACTGAGCGGGACCGCCGACAAGATGGCCTCAAACGCCGGACGGCAAGCTCCAGCCCGTCCGGCGTTCGAGGACGAACTCGGCGAAGCCGGTGATGACGGTGCGGATCACTCCGGCAGCAACCTGCCCCGCCGCCCCAGCAGGAACTTCTTGAACGCCGCCACCGGCGGCGTATCCGGATGCCCGTCCAGCCAGGCCACGCCGATCTCCCGCACCGCCCGCTGCCCCGTCACCGTGAGTTCCACAACTCCCGGGCGGGGCACAGCCGGTGGCGGCAGGAGGGCCACCCCGAGCCCCGCCGCCACAAGCCCCCGCAGTGTCTCCGCCTCCTCCCCCTCGAACGCGATCCGCGGCTTGAAGCCGGCCTCCTGACAGAGGTCGTCCGTGATGCGACGCAGCCCGTAGCCGGGTTCGAGGGTCACGAAGGCCTCGTCCGCCGCCTCCGCGAGGCGGACCCGCTTGCGGGAGGCCAGCCGGTGGTCGTCCGGCACCACGAGACGCAGCCGCTGCTCGTCCAGGCGGCGGGCCACGAGATCGGGAGCGTCCGGCACGGGCGAGGTCAGGCACAGGTCCAGCTCCCCCGCCCGCAGCCGCTCGATCATCGCCTCCCCGTAGTTCTGTACGAGGCTGAAGCGGATCCTCGGATGGTCCGCCCGGAAGGCGCGGATCAGGCCGGGCACGGTCTCCGAGCCCATCGTGTGGAGGAAACCGAAGGCCACCTTGCCCGACGCCGGGTCCGCGTCGGCCCGTACGGACTCCGCGGCCCGCTCCACCTCACCCAGCGCCCGCTCGACCGAGGCGAGGAACGTACGCCCCGCCGGGGTCAGGGACACCGTGCGGCCGTGCCGGGCGAACAGGTCGACCCCCAGGTCCTGTTCGAGGCGTACCAGCGCACGCGAGAGCGTCGACTGCGGAACCTGCATCTCCTGCGCGGCCCGCGTCACGTGCTCCGTCCGCGCGACCCCCGCGAAGTACGCGAGCCGCGGCGAGAGCAGCGCGGACCAGGACTCCGGGGTGAGCCCGGCGGGCGACGCGGCGACGACCGCCGAGATGTCTCCTACGTAACTGCTCTGCGACAGACGCCGCTCTGAACTGCGCACATGCACCATGGGAACGATTATGGCCAATCCATGCATTGGACGGATGAGTCTCGTGTGCCTACGTTCGATGCATGCCTCCTGCCAGTAGCGGGGCGTCCGCCACCCACGCGGTCGCCCTTCCTCCGTCGTCCCCTCCCACCGATGCCACCGACACGCGCCTGAATCCCGGCGGGCCCGGCTACCGCCGGATGAGCTTCGCCCTCTTCCTCGCGGGTGTCGCCACCTTCGCCCTCCTCTACTCCACGCAGGCCCTGCTCCCCCTCGTCTCCGCCGACTTCGGCGTCAGCGCGAGCACGGCGAGCTGGACGGTGTCGGCCGCCACGGGCGCGCTCGCCCTCTTCGTACTGCCCCTGAGCGCGCTCAGCGAGCGGTTCGGGCGGCGGACGCTGATGACGGTCTCCCTGACGGTCGCGGTGGTCGTGGGTCTTCTCGTCCCCTTCGCGCCCTCCATCGGCGCGCTCATCGCGCTGCGCGCCGTGCAGGGCGCCGCGCTCGCCGGGCTTCCGGCGTCCGCGATGGCCTTCCTCGCGGAGGAGGTGCGGCCCAAGGCGCTGGTCGCCGCGATCGGCATGTTCGTGGCGGGGAACTCCATCGGCGGCATGAGCGGTCGCGTCATCACGGGCTGGGTCGCGCAGGCCTGGGGCTGGCGCGTGGCCGTCGGTGTGGTGGGCATCGTGGCCGTGCTGTGCGCGCTCGCCTTCCGCGCGCTGCTGCCCGCGCCGCGCCACTTCACGGCGGGCTCGCTCAACCCCAAGGCGCTCGGCCGGACGATCCGTTCGCACCTCTCCAACCCGCTGCTGTGCCGCCTGTACGCGATCGGCGCGCTGTTCATGACCGTGTTCGGCGCGGTCTACACGGTGATCGGCTACCGCCTCACCGAGGCGCCCTTCTCGCTCCCGCAGGGCATCATCGGCTCGATCTTCCTGGTCTACCTCGTCGGTACGGTCTCGTCGGCCGCCGCGGGGAAGCTGGTGACGCGGCTCGGCAGGCGCGGGGCGCTGTACCTGGCGGTGAGCACGACGGCGGGGGGTCTGCTCCTCTCCCTCTCCGACGCCCTGGTCATGGTGCTGCTCGGGCTCGTCCTGATCACCGCGGGCTTCTTCGCCGGTCACGCGGTCGCCTCCTCGTCCGTGAGCCGTACGGCCACCACGGGGCGTGCGCAGGCTTCGGCGCTCTACCAGTCCGCGTACTACCTGGGCTCCAGCGCGGGCGGCACCCTCGGGGCGGTCGCCTTCCACTCCGGCGGCTGGGCCGGGACGGTGGGCCTGGGGCTGCTCGCGGTGCTCGGCGTCGTCTCGATCACCGTCTGGGGTTCGCACGCGGCTCGGACGCAGGAGCGGCGGGGGCTCGTGGCGGCGCACTAGCTGTTTCCGGGCCACCACTCCTGCCTGCGGGTTTTCCTACTCCGGGGGCCGTTGTCAGTGGGCTGCGGTAGCTTCCAAAGTGCTGGGACTTTCGTGGCAGCCGCAGGGGTGGGTTGGGATGACTGACATCGCAGGGACGACGTCCGAACTGGACGTCACGCTGGAGAAGCACCGGGTCGAGCTGACCGGGTACTGCTATCGCATGCTGGGCTCGGCCTTCGAGGCCGAGGACGCGGTGCAGGACACGATGGTCCGCGCCTGGCGGAGCCACGAGAAGTTCGAGGGCCGCTCCAGCCTGAGGTCGTGGCTGTACCGCATCGCGACGAACGTCTGCCTGGACATGCTGAACGCGGGCAACCGCCGCGCCCGGCCCATGGACCTGACCGCCGCGGCGCCGCTGGCCCAGGCCGCGCTGACGCCGCGCCCGGACAATGTGTGGCTGGAGCCGATGCCGGACGCGCGCGTGCTGCCGTCCGTCAGCGACCCCGCCGAGGCGGCCGTGGCGAAGGAGTCGGTGCGGCTCGCCTTCGTCGCCGCCCTGCAGCAACTGCCGCCGAAGCAGCGGGCGGTGCTGATCCTGCGCGAGGTCCTGGCGTGGAAGGCCAGCGAGGCCGCCGAGCTCCTCGACACCTCCGTGGCCTCCGTCAACAGTGCGTTGCAGCGGGCGCGGGCGACGCTGGCCGATGGCCACACCGACGACACGGCCGTATCCGACCCTCTGGACGACGAGCAGCAGAAGCTGCTCGAGCGCTATGTCGCCGCCTTCGAGGGGTACGACATGGCGGCGCTGACGGCGTTGCTGCACGAAGACGCCATCATGACGATGCCCCCGTTCGACCTGTGGCTGCGCGGCACGTCCGACATCACCGGCTTCATGTCGACCATGGGCGCCTCCTGCGCCGACAGCCGTCTGTTCCCGGTCAACGTCAACGGCACGCCGGGCTTCGCCCACTACAAGCCCGACCCCGAGAAGGGTGGGTTCGCGCCGTGGGCGATTCAGGTCATCGAGATCTCAGAGGGGCGGATCGCGGGCTTCCACTGCTTCCTGGACACACCCCGGTGGTTCCCGCTGTTCGGCATGCCGGTCCACCTCGACCTCCATGGGGAGCCCGACGAGGTGCAGTAGCTCGCGCAGGTCCGGGGCCGGATTCCGCAGGCGGATCCGGCCGCCTGCGCGGCGGGCGGTGAGTTGCAGTCGGGCGAGGGCGTCCACCGCGGCGAGGACGGGTGGGCCGAGGCCGGCCACGTCGCATACGAGGACGTCCGCGTCGCTCGCTTGCAGCGTGACGCGGGCCTCCTCGCAGAGGCGGTGCGTGGCCTCTCGGCTGAGGGTGCCGGTGAGGGTCAGGTCTGGCGGGCTATTGGCTTCCACGTTGAGGGAGACCGTGCGGGGGCCCGGAACTCATCGGTAGGTGCGCCGGTGCGCCTGCGGCGGCCCGTCCCCAACCCCGCCCCTTCCCGAAAACCGTGCCTGCGCCCCGGGCCTACCTGGGACTCCGCCCCAGACCCCGGTCCTCAAACGCCGGACGGGCCAGAAATAGCCCGTCCGGCGTTTGAGGTGCGGCCCGCGGCTGAGCCGCACATGTCACAGCCGGGAAGGCGCGCGGTTGGGGAAAACCCCTACGCGATGCGGTCCAGCACGATCGGAGTCGCCGCGAAGCCCGTCCCCTCGGGGGCGATGTCGAAGGACCCCGCCACCGCCTCCAGTGCGTACTGGAACCGCTCGGGAGTATCCGTGTGCAGGGTCATGATCGGCTCCCCCGCGCGGACCCGAGCGCCCGGCTTCGCATGCAGCTCCACCCCCGCCCCCGCCTGCACCACGTCCTCCTTGCGCGCACGCCCGGCGCCGAGCCGCCACGCGGCGACCCCGACGTCGTACGCGTCGAGCCGGGTCAGCACCCCGGACGACGGAGCCGTCACGACGTGCGTCTCCCGGGCCACCGGGAGCGTCGCGTCCGGGTCGCCGCCCTGGGCGGAGATCATCCGGCGCCACACGTCCATCGCCGAGCCATCGGCCAGCGCCTTCGCCGGGTCCACATCACGCAGCCCCGCCGCGTCCAGCATCTCCCGGGCGAGCGCGAGGGTCAGTTCGACCACGTCCGACGGGCCGCCGCCCGCGAGGACCTCCACCGACTCCCGGACCTCAAGCGCGTTGCCCGCCGTCAGGCCCAGCGGCGTGGACATGTCCGTGAGCAGCGCCACCGTGCGTACGCCGTGGTCCGTGCCCAGGCCCACCATCGTGGACGCCAGCTCACGCGCGTCCTCCAGGGTCTTCATGAAGGCTCCCGTGCCCACCTTCACGTCCAGGACCAGCGATCCCGTACCCTCCGCGATCTTCTTCGACATGATCGAGGAAGCGATGAGCGGGATCGCCTCCACCGTGCCCGTCACATCCCGCAGCGCGTACAGCTTCTTGTCGGCCGGGGCCAGGCCATCCCCCGCCGCGCAGATCACCGAGCCGACGCCGTCCAGGACGGAGAGCATCTCCTCGTTCGAGAGCAGGGCGCGCCAGCCCGGGATCGACTCCAGCTTGTCCAGCGTGCCGCCCGTGTGGCCCAGGCCCCGGCCCGACAGCTGCGGGACCGCCGCGCCGCACGCCGCGACCAGCGGGGCGAGCGGCAGCGTGATCTTGTCGCCGACGCCGCCGGTGGAGTGCTTGTCCGACGTGGGGCGGGACAGGGACGAGAAGTCCATGCGCTCGCCGCTCGCGATCATCGCGGCCGTCCAGCGGGCGATCTCGCCACGGTTCATGCCGTTCAGCAGGATCGCCATGGCCAGGGCGGACATCTGCTCGTCGGCGACCGCGCCACGCGTGTAGGCGTCGATGACCCAGTCGATCTGCTCGTCACTGAGCTCGCCTCGGTCCCGCTTCGTACGGATGACGGAGATGACGTCCATGGCATAACCCCTCTTTGCGCCTAAAACGGTGATCGCGACTCTACGCGCATAGAGCCGCGAGATGAAGACGGCCCCCGCCCGGCCTGAGGCAACGGGCAGGGGCCGTACGTCAGTTGAGGTGCTGCGGGCCGAACGCGTCCGGCAGCATCTCCCCCAGCGTCCGGATGCCCGCGGCCGTCTCGAGCAACAGCCCCGAGCCGCCGAACTCGTACAGCAGCTGGCGGCAGCGGCCGCACGGCATCAGGATCTCGCCCTTGCCGTCCACGCACGTGAAGTGCGTCAGCCGGCCGCCCCCGGTGAGCTGGAGCTGCGACACCAGGCCGCACTCGGCGCACAGGCCGAGGCCGTACGACGCGTTCTCCACGTTGCAGCCCGACACCGTGCGGCCGTCGTCCACGAGGGCCGCGGCACCGACCGGGAAGCCCGAGTAGGGCGCGTACGCACGGGACATGGCCTCGCGCGCAGCGTCCCGCAGCGCGTCCCAGTCGGTCTCGGTCACGTTCCTTGTCCCTTTCGGTAGGGCTGGCCGTCCGCCTTCGGCATCCGCAGCCGCTGGGCGGAGAGCGAGAGCACGAGCAGCGTGACGACGTACGGCGTCGCGGTGACGACCTGGTTGGGCACCTCGTCGGTCAAGCCGTACCACGCGAACATCAGCGCCGAGACGGCCGCGGTGATCGCCGCGGGGACGTAACGCTTGCGCCATACGAGGTACGCCGCGCCGATGACCAGCAGGATCGCGAGCAGCAGGAGCAGTGCGTGCACGTTCGTGCCGCCGCCCCGGAGCTTCAGGCTGTCGGTGTAACCGAACAGGCCGGCACCGAGCGCGAGTCCGCCCGGCATCCAGTTGCCGAAGATCATGGCGGCGAGGCCGATGTAGCCGCGCCCGCCGGTCTGGCCCTCCAGGTAGATGTTGGAGGCGACCAGGGAGAGGAACGCGCCGCCGAGGCCCGCGAGGCCGCCGGAGATGATCACTGCCAGGTACTTGTACTTGTAGACGTTCACACCGAGGGACTCGGCCGCGACCGGGTTCTCGCCGCAGGAGCGCAGACGCAGACCGAACGACGTACGCCACAGGACCCACCAGCTCAGCGGCACCATCGCGACGGCGATGACGGTGAGCGGCGACAGGTTGGTGAACAGGCCGCCGAGCAGGCCCGCGAGGTCCGAGACGAGGAACCAGTGCTTCTCGTTCAGGTCCTGCAGCCAGCCGGAGAGGCCGGGTACGGAGAACTCCCCGAGCGAGTCGACCGGCGGCGACTGCTTGGACGTACCGCCCTCCTTGCCCTCGAAGGCGAAGGTGGAGAGGTAGCGCGTGACGCCCAGGGCGAGGATGTTCAGGGCCACACCGGAGACGATGTGGTTGACGTTGAAGGTGACCGTCACGATCGCGTGCAGGAGGCCGCCGAGCGCGCCGCCGAGTACGCCGAACAGGATGCCGACCCACGGGCCCCACTGGTAGCCGGCGAACGCGCCGAACCAGGTGCCGAGAATCAGCATGCCCTCAAGACCGATGTTGACCACGCCCGCGCGCTCGGCCCACAGACCGCCGAGGCCCGCGAGGCCGATCGGCACGGCGAGGCGCAGTGCGGTGGACATCTGGCCGGTGGAGGTGATGCCGTTCGCGTCGGTGATCAGGCGGACCACGGACGTCAGGACGAGGACGCCCGCGATGACGAGCAGGAGGACGGGGAGCGAGATGCGGCGGCGGCCCGGCGCGGGCTGCTTGGCCGGGGGCTTGGCTACGGTTGCCGAGCTCATCGGGCAGCCACCTCCTTCACGGTGTCGTTGTTGCCGTCGTTGCCGTTGTGGCCGTTGTTGCGGGCGGCGGCAGCCAGCTCCTCGCCGACGCGGCGCTGCTGACGGCTCAGGCCCCAGCGGCGTACGGCCTCGTAGGAGACGACGACCGCGATCACGATGAGGCCCTGCATGATCACCGCGATCTCCTTGTCGTACGCGACCGGGGTCGCGTAGTCCAGGGCGGGTGACGCCTTGTCGAGGAAGGCCCAGAGCAGCGAGGCGAACGCGATGCCGACCGGGTTGTTGCGGCCGAGCAGGGCGATGCCGATGCCGGTGAAGCCGAGCCCCGCGGGGAAGCTGAGGCTGTAGGTGTGGGTGTCGCCGAGCAGGATCGGCATGCCCGCGAGACCCGCGACCGCGCCGGAGATCAGCATGGCGCTGAGCACCATGCGCTTGGCGTTCACGCCGGAAGCCGCGGCGGCCGACGTGGAGGCGCCGGTGGCGCGCAGGTCGAAGCCGAAGCGCGTGCGGTTGAGGACCAGCCAGTACAGGACGCCCGCGAGCGCGGCAATGATCACGAAGCCGTAGATCTCGCCGGACTCGCCCATGCTGATCCCCGGGAACCAGCCGGACTCGTGCATCTCGCCGGTGGTCTGGTTGTTGCCGACCGGGACACCGAAGTTGTCGGTGAGGGTCATATAGCCGATGACGCTCGTCGCGATGGCGTTGAGCATGATCGTCGCGACGACCTCGCTGACCCCGCGGGTGGTCTTGAGGATGCCCGCGATGCCCGCCCAGAAGGCGCCGGTGAGCATGGCGACCAGCATCAGGAGCGGGATCTGGAGCGGCGCCGGAAGCGCGACGTGCGCGCCGACGACGGCGGTGGTCACCGCGGCGAGGCGGTACTGCCCGTCCACACCGATGTTGAACAGGTTCATGCGGAAGCCGACGGCCACCGCGAGCGCCGCCAGGTAGTACATCCCGGCCTGGTTGATGGTCAGGACCTGGACGTCGGAGTAGCTGATCTGCTCCAGCATCAGGGTGTACGGCTCGATCGGGTTCTTGCCCGACGCGAGCAGCACGACCGAGGTCAGCGCCACGGCCACGACGAGCGCGATGACCGGTCCGGCCACCGCGAGGAGCACGCGCTCCTTGTCGAACTTCTTCATCGGGCCTCGTCCTCCGAAGTGTCGCCAGAGCCCTCTTCGGGGTCTTCTTCTACGTGTTCGAGGTGGCCCGACGCCGCACCGGTCATGGCCGAACCGAGCTCCTCCGGCGTGATGGTGGCCGGGTCGGCGTCGGCGACGAGCCGTCCGCGGTAGATCACACGGAGGGTGTCGGAGAGGCCGATCAGCTCGTCCAGGTCCGCCGAGATGAGCAGGACGGCGAGTCCTTCGCGGCGTGCCTCGCGGATCTGGTCCCAGATCTGGGCCTGTGCGCCGACGTCCACACCGCGGGTGGGGTGGGCGGCGATCAGGAAGCGGGGATTGTGGCTCATCTCGCGGCCGACGATCAGCTTCTGCTGGTTGCCGCCGGAGAGGGACGCGGCCGTGACGTCGATGCCGGGCGTACGGACGTCGTACGCCTCGACGATGCGCCGGGTGTCGGCCTGCGCACCCTTGGTGTCGAGCCAGAAGCCGCGCTTGCCGCGGGAGTTGGGCTTCTCGGTGACGTGCCCGAGGATGCGGTTCTCCCAGAGCGGCGACTCCAGGAGGAGGCCGTGGCGGTGGCGGTCCTCGGGGATGTAGCCGATGCCCTGCTCGCGGCGGTGCCGCGTGGCCAGGCCTGTGATGTCCTCGCCTGCCATGCGGATGACGCCGGAGTCGGCGTGCTTGAGGCCGATGAGCGCGTCGATCAGCTCGGTCTGGCCGTTGCCCTCGACGCCCGCGAGGCCGAGCACTTCGCCCTCGTGGATGGTGAAGGAGATGTCGTCGAGGAGTGCGCGGCCCGACTCGCCGTCGGCGAGCAGCTTGAGCTCCTTGACCTCGATCATCGCCCGGTCGGTGACCGTCGACTCGGCGGTCTCCGGGGTGGGCAGCTCGCTGCCGACCATCAGCTCGGCGAGCTGGCGCGGGGTCGTCTCGGACGGGATCGCCGTGCCGACGGTCGTGCCGCGCCGGATGACGGTGATGTCGTCGGCGACGGACAGGACTTCGCCCAGCTTGTGGGAGATGAAGATGACGGACAGGCCCTCGGACTTCAGCTCGCGCAGGTTGTCGAAGAGCGCGTCGACCTCCTGCGGCACGAGCACGGCCGTGGGCTCATCGAGGATGAGCGTGGTGGCGCCGCGGTAGAGGACCTTGAGGATCTCCACGCGCTGCCGGTCGGCGACACCGAGGTCCTCGACCATGGCGTCGGGGCGCACCCCGAGGCCGTACCGGTCGGATATCTCCGCGATCTTGCGGCGGGCGGCGCCGCCGATGCCGTGCAGCTTCTCGCTGCCGAGAACGATGTTCTCCAGGACCGTGAGCTGGTCGGCGAGCATGAAGTGCTGGTGGACCATGCCGATGCCGCGCGCGATGGCGTCGGCCGGGCTGGAGAAGGCCACTTGGGCCCCGTCGACCGAGATGGTGCCCTCGTCCGGCTTCTGCATGCCGTAGAGGATCTTCATCAGGGTCGACTTGCCCGCGCCGTTCTCGCCGACGAGGGCGTGCACGGTGCCCTTGCGGACGGTCAGGCGGATGTCATGGTTGGCCACGACGCCCGGGAAACGCTTGGTGATGCCGGTGAGTTCGACGGCAACGGCCTGGGCGGTGGTCTTGCCCATGTCTGGGCTGGTGGACGCGTCGATGGCGCACTCTCCTCGGGAATCCTCAGGAAAGGGGCCACCTACGCGCGTAGCGCCCCTGGTTCGACGGGAGTTGAGCAATGGGCCGCGCGAACGGGGCGCGGGGAACCATCGTCCCCCACACCCCGTTCCGCGGCCGTGACTTCGCGGTTAAGGCGCAGTCCCGTTACAGCGCGGTCTTGACCTTGATCTTGCCGCTGATGATGTCCTGCTCGGCCTTCTTCAGCGCGGCCTGCAGGTCCTTCATCTCCATGAACTCGGGGTTCGACTCGGCGAGCGCGACACCGCCGGACTTCAGGTCCGCACGGACCACGCCGCCCTTGGCAGTGTCATCCTGGACCGACTTGGTCAGGTTGTACACCGCTCCGGCGACGTCCTTGGTCGCCGAGGTCAGGATGTACTTCTTGTACTTGTCCAGGGCCTTCTGCTTGTACTGGTCGGAGTCGACACCGATCGCCCAGACCTTCTTCGCGGCGGCCGCCTCGATGACGCCCTGACCCGAGAGACCGGCCGCGTGGTAGACCACGTCGGCGCCACCCTCGATCTGGCCGCTCGCCGCCTCCTTGCCCTTGTCGGGGCTGGAGAAGCCGCCGTCCTCGGCCTTCTCGGTGAGCATCTGGCGCTTGATCTTCACCGACTTGTCGGTGTCCTTGACGCCCTGGACGAAGCCCGCCTCGAACTTGCGGATCAGGTTGTTGTTCACGCCGCCGACGAAGCCGACGCTCTTCTTCTTGCTGGCCTTGGCCGCGGCGACACCCGCGAGGTACGAGGACTGCTCCTCGTTGAAGACCAGGTCGGAGACGTTGTCCGCCTTGATGGTGGCGTCGTCGACGATGCCGAAGGTGACCTTCGGGAACTTCGCGGCGACCTCCTTCACGGCGGGGGCGTAGGCGTAGCCGATGCCGATCACCGGGTTGTAGCCCTGCTTGGCGAGCTCGGTCAGGCGCTGGGACTTGTCGGCGTCGGACTCGCCGTCCGTCGGCTCGACGGCCTTCTTGCCGACCTTCAGGTCCTTGGCGGCCTTGTCCATACCGGCGGTCGCGGCGTCGTTGAAGGACTGGTCGCCCTTGCCGCCGACGTCGTACGCGATGGCGACGCCCTTGTGCTTGCCGTCGCCCTTGGAACCGGCGGCGTCGCTGGACGTGCCGCCGCAAGCGGTGGCGGAGACGGCGAGGGCGGCGGTCGCGATGCCCGCTGCGGCAATTCGGGAAACCCGGCGCATAGAGAGGAACTCCTTATGTACAAGCAAGCACAAGCACGTACGAGCGCCTCACCTGGCGCTGATTTCGCCGCAGCGTAACGCGCGTAGACCTGACATAAGAACCCTTCTGTCCCGTCCGTTATCGAGCTGTGGCCGCGAGGTTGCGGGAGCATGGACGCACAGTGGGGCGCCCCGCACACGCGGGGCGCCCCAGCTGTCGCGGGTCGGGCTACGGCGTGGTCTTGACCGTGACCTTGCCGTCGACGATGTCCTTCTCGGCCTTCTCCACGGCGGCGACCACGTCCTTCATCGCCGCGTACTTCGGGTTGGAGTCGGCGAACCCGACGCGCCCGGACTTCAGGTCGTAGCGCTGCTCGCCCGTGATCGGCTTGCCCTCGACGACCGACTTCGTCAGGTCGTAGACCGCGCCGCCGACGTCCTTGAGCGCCGAGCCGAGGATGTAGTCCTTGTACTTGGCCAGGGCCTTCTGCTTGTACTGGTCGGAGTCGACGCCGATCGCCCACACCTTCTGGGAGCCGGCCTCCTGGATCACGCCCTGCCCGGAGAGCCCCGCCGCGTGGTAGAGCACGTCGGCGCCCGACTCGATCTGACCGCTCGCCGCGTTCTGTCCCTTGTCGGGGCTGTTGAAGCCGCCGTCCTCGGGCTTCTCGGTGAGGTACCTCTTCTCGATCTTGATCTTGGGGTCGATGGACTTGACCCCTTGCACGAAGCCCGCCTCGAACTTGTGGATGAGGTTGATGTCGACGCCGCCGATGAAGCCGACGTGGTCGGCCTTGGTCGCCTTCGCGGCGGCGACGCCCGCCAGGTAGGACCCCTGCTCCTCGTGGAACACGAGGTCGGCGACGTTGTCGGCCTTGACGGTGTTGTCGTCGATGATCCCGAACGTGGTCTTCGGGAACTTCGCCGCGGCCTCCTTGATGGCGGGGGCGTAGATGTACCCGACGCCGATCACCGGGTTGTAGCCCTGCTTGGCCAGCTGCTCGATGCGCTGGACCTTGTCGGCACTGGACTCGCCGTCGCCCGGCTCCATGTCCACGCCGCCGATCTTGAAGTCCTTGCGCGCCTTGTCGTATCCGGCGTATGCGGCGTCGTTGAACGACTGGTCGCCCTGGCCGCCGATGTCGTACGCGAGGCCGATGCCCTTGCCCTTGTACTCCGAGGAACCACCGGACTTGTCGCCCTCGTCCTCTGACGCCTCGCTGCTGGTCTTGCCGCACGCTGAGGCCGCGAGGGCGAGGGACGCCACCACGACGGCCACTTGGGAGAGCCTCGATCCCCGTGTTCCACGAGATCCTCGACGAAGACGCATAGGACGCACCCCTTACGTTCCCCAAAGCACCCTTGAAGGGCCTGATTTCGGCGCACAGTAACGCGCGTAGAAAGGGAGGGGAACGGGGTTTCGCACTGCCGTTACCTATTCGTGCCGAGGGCCGGTTACGTCCGGGTGAACGGGTGGTCCGTAACCGGCCGATAGCGGTGGTTACCTGTCGGCGCCGTCAAGCAGCGCCGCGGCGGTGAAGAGCTCGACGCCGACGGTGATCGCCGACTCGTCCGCGTCGAAGTCGCCCTGGTGCAGATCGCGGACGGTGCGCTCGCCGGGCGTACGGACGCCGAGGCGGGCCATGGCGCCGGGCAGGTGCTCCAGGTACCAGGAGAAGTCCTCGCCGCCCAGGCTCTGTTCGGTGTCCTCGACGGAGTGCGTCCCGCGCCGCAGCTCCATGGACTCGCGCAACAGGTCCGTCACCTCTGGGTCGTTCACGACGGGCGGCACCCCGCGGATGTAGTTCACCTCGGACTTGGCGCGGTAGAGGTCGGCGATCTCCTGGATGGCGCCGACCACCAGGTCGGGCGCCAGCCGCCAGGCGGCGAGGTCCAGGCAGCGGACGGTGCCGGAGAGTTCGGCGTGCTGCGGGATGACGTTGCAGGCGTGCCCGGACTCGATGCGGCCCCACGTCACGGAGAGGCCCGAGCGGGCGTCGACACGGCGGGCGACCAGGGCGGGGACCTCGGTGACGACCTTGGCGGCGGCGGTGACGAGGTCGGTGGTGAGGTGCGGGCGCGCGGTATGGCCGCCCGCTCCGTCGAGCGAGACCTCGAGCCGGTCGCAGGCGGAGGTGATCGGGCCGTGCCGGAGGCCGATCTTCCCGGCGTCGACGCGCGGATCACAGTGCACGCCGATGATCCGCCCGACCCCTTCGAGCACCCCGGACTCGATGGCATCGGGCGCGCCGCCGGGCAGGACCTCCTCGGCGGGCTGGAAGATCAGCCGTACGGGAAAGGGCAGTTGCCCCTGCTTGGCGAGCTCGGCCAGGACGAGCCCGGCGCCGAGCACCACGACGGTGTGCACGTCGTGTCCGCAGGCGTGGGCGCGGTCGGGCACGGTGGAGCGGTACGGCACGCCGAGCTTGGTGTCCGGGATGGGCAGCGCGTCGATGTCGGCACGCAGGGCGAGCATGGGGCGCACGCCGTCCCACTGTTCGGTGCCGATGTCACAGACGAGGCCGGTGCCGATGTCGAGTACGCGCGGCTCCAGACCTGCCCGCTCGAGCCGGGCCTTGAGGGCCGCGGTCGTACGGAACTCCTGGTTGCCGAGCTCGGGGTGCATGTGCAAGTCGCGGCGGAAGGCGATGAGTTCAGCGCGCAAGGCGTCCGGGAGCGCGCCGGGGAGTGCTGCTTCCCCGGGGGCGTCCCCCGCTGCTTCCCCGGGCAGATCGGCCTCGGACCCTCGCTCGGAATCTCGTGACATCAGTTGGTTCACCCTCTGAAGGGTAGGGCGAGGCCCGGGTCAACTGACCCACGATCAACAAAAGTTCAGCCCGATAGGGTAAGAAAAAGTGGCCGCGTGGCGCATAGCCGCTAGTTGAGGTGGGTAAACTCTCACGCCTTCCGGAGGGCTTCCAGGGGGAAAGACGCTGGTCACGCCGGGGCCACGGCCCCCCGCGGCGCCGCAGTCGGAGCCGATGCCACCGAAGCGAGGCGATGCACGTCACGCGCCGTGCCCGTGACGCCCGACAGGAAGCCCTGGGCCCGCGGCGACGCGTTCTCCGTCAGCCAGGCGGGGTCGATGTCGCACACCGCGACGCGGACCTCGGTGCCGGCGAGGGCCAGCGGCAGCGTGTGCACCACCGTCGAGGGGAAGCTCAGGATCGTGCTGCCGATCGGGCCTCGGCGGGCGATCAATTCGAGGGGGAGGTCGGGGCGGACCACTTGCAGGCCCGTCTCGACCGCAAGGCGGTGCAGCTTCTCGGAGCTCTCGCGCCGATGCGCGAAGTAGCGCGTCGCGCCGTGTGCGCGGGCCAGCGAGCGGACCGCCTCCACGTAGCGGTCCGGGTCCACCACGCCCGTCTCCACGAGTGAGGTGCCCACCAGGTCCGCCCCCTTCGAGACGCGGGGCGGGCCGAAGCGCTCCCGCGTCCAGGCGAAGGTGTTCGACGTGATGCGGACGCCCGCGGGCGCCGAGTCGATCGGCATGGAGGAGAACACCTCCACCGTGCGCTTGCCGCCGGGCGTCAGACGGCGCCGTGCGGAAGCGGAGATCGGGGCGAAGGCCAGGTCGCGCGCGCCGGGGCGGCCGCCGCGCCGGTGCCAGCGCACCAGGCGTTCCCCGGCCGCCAGCTGCGCCACGAACTCCATCGTGGCCGTGCCGTCGTCCACGACCACGAGCGAGCGGGCCCTGGTGATCGTCAACAACAGCTGTACGTAACGCGAGAACGGATCGCCGATCACGATCCGGTCCGCCGCCCGCAGCGAGCCCGTCAGGCCGCCGATCGTCTGGAAGGGAGCAGCCGCACCGCCGCGCGCCTCCTCCCAGCGGACGTTCAGGCCCTCGTCACGGGCCAGCTGGGCCATGCGGCGCAACTGGCCGCGGGTCATGGGGTCGTTCGGGGAGAGGACGACGACGGTGAGACCCCCGGCCGGGCCGGTCGCCCCTGCCGAATGCGCCCACTCAAGGACGTTGAGGAGCTGCACAGGGCTCTCTACGAACGCCAGCGTGGCGGGCGCCGCAGCGGTGGGGGCCAGCGGCCCGGGTCGGGGGCTCATCGTCGTATGACCGTGTCCTGTCCTTGTGGGGGGTCCCGGTGGGAATTCCCGGTAAGAGCGCCTGCGCGCTCAGACCGCGACCGGCTCGCGCTCGGCCGCGTCGGCCTCGGCGACGACGCCCGCGACGCGGCGCAGCTTCTTCATCGGACCGAGCTCCGACTCGTAGACCTTCTTGACGCCGTCACCGAGGGAGGCCTCGATGGTGCGGATGTCGCGGACGAGGCGCGTGAGGCCCTGGGGCTCCACCGATGCCGCCTGGTCCGAGCCCCACATGGCGCGGTCGAGCGTGATGTGGCGCTCCACGAAGGTGGCGCCGAGCGCGACCGCGGCGAGCGTGGTCTGCAGGCCCGTCTCGTGGCCGGAGTATCCGATCGGGACGTTCGGGAACTCCTGCTGGAGGGTGTTGATGACGCGGAGGTTCAGCTCCTCGGCCTTCGCCGGGTACGTCGACGTGGCGTGGCAGAGCAGGATGTTGTCCGAGCCGAGGACCTCGACCGCGTGACGGATCTGCTTCGGGGTCGACATGCCGGTGGAGAGGATGACCGTGCGGCCCGTGGCGCGCAGCGAGCGCAGCAGCTCGTCGTCGGTCAGGGAGGCCGACGCGACCTTGTGGGCCGGGACGTCGAACTTCTCCAGGAAGGTGACGGCCTCGGTGTCCCACGGCGATGCGAACCAGTCGATGCCACGCTTCTTGCAGTGCTCGCCGATGGCCTGGTACTCGGACTCGCCGAACTCCACGCGGTGGCGGTAGTCGATGTACGTCATCCGGCCCCAGGGGGTGTCGCGCTCGATGTCCCACTGGTCGCGCGGGGTGCAGATCTCCGGGGTGCGCTTCTGGAACTTGACCGCGTCGCAACCGGCGTCGGCGGCCACGTCGATCAGCGCGAGCGCGTTGTCGAGCTCGCCGTTGTGGTTGATGCCGATCTCACCGGTGATGTAGACGGGGTGGCCGGGACCGGCGGTCTTCGAACCGAAGGTGCGCAGACGGGAGTTGGAGCTCATGGCAGGAACTTTCCTTACTTGTTGAGGGAGGGGCCGAGGATCCATGCGGCGATCTCTCGGATCGCGCCGTCACCACCGGGGAGTGCGGTGACCGCGCGTGCGGCGCCGCGTACGACGTCGTGGGCGCTCGCGACCGCCACGGGCCAGCCGACGAGGCCGAAGCACGGGAGGTCGTTGACGTCGTTGCCGACGTAGAGCACGCGCTCGGGAGCGATGCCCTGCTCCTCGCACCACTGCTTGAGTGCGAGGTCCTTGCGGTCGATGCCGTGCAGGACGGGAAGCTTCAGCTTCCTGGCCCGCGCGGCGACGACCGGGTTCTGTTCCGTGGACAGGATCAGCAGCGGGATCCCCGCGTCACGCAGGGCCGCGATGCCGAGGCCGTCCCCGCGGTGCACGGAGACGAACTCCCGTCCTTCGGAGTCGATCAGCACCCTGTCGTCCGTCTGGGTGCCGTCGAAGTCGAGTACGACCGCGTCGATGTCGTCGCGGGTCGGAAGCGCGTCGGCCCGGCCGCCGTCGAACAGCGGGGCGAGCGCGCGGGCACGGGCGAGGTCGTGCGGGTCGTCGACCTCCAGCACGCGTGCCGGGTCGGTCCGAACGAGCTCGGTGCGCCCGAAGAAGCGGTGCTTGTGCTCGCGGAAGCCGGCCACGTCCATCGCGTAGACCGCGCCCGTCTCCAGGAGGTCCTGGGGGCGGTCCTGGCGGCGCGGCCGGAAGGACTTGTCGTGGTTGACGCCATAACCGCCGTCGGTGGCCGTCGCGTTGGCGACCTTCGTGGTGCCGCCCACCTCGCCGGTGCGCCGCGCGTCCAGGGCCGCGGGCTCGTCGTCGGCGTCGCGCCACACGAAGCCGTGGAAGGGCGCCACGGTCAGCGCCGTGTCCGCGCCGCCGTCGATGATCGAGCCGACGACGCCGTCCACGTCCTCGCGGACGATGAAGGGGCTGGTGCACTGCACGAGCAGGACCACGTCCACCGCGACGGAGTGCTGCGCCTCGTGCGCGTCCATCGCGTGCAGGACCGCGGCCTCGCTGGTCGCGGTGTCCCCCGCGATCGCCGCGGGCCGCAGGACGACCTCGGCGCCGGCCGAGCGCGCCGCCTCGGCGATCACGTGGTCGTCCGTGGAGACGACGACGTCCGTGACGAGCCGCGCGGCCAGGCACTCGCGGATGGCGCGCGCCACCAGGGGCACACCGCCGACCGGGGCGAGGTTCTTGGCGGGCACGCCCTTGGAACCGCCGCGGGCCGGGATGACGGCGAGGACACGGCGCGCTGGCGCGCTCCCTGGGGCGGGGTGGGACATGGGGGCTCCTTGAGAGGGGTGGGGGATCACGGCTCGCCCGCGGTTCGCGTCTCGGCCGCGGTTCACGTCTCGCCCGCGGTTCACGTCTCGCCCGCGGTTCACAGCTCGCCCATCCGCCGGATGACGGGGGCCACGCGCTGCACCCCGTGCCGGTAGGCGCCGCGCGCCGCGCTGCGGACGGCCTGGCGCACGGGGCCCGGCTCGCGGTCCGCCGCGGGGGCGCCCGGCAGCGGGGAGCCGTCCGGGCCGAGGTGGTGGCGGGCCAGGATGCCGGGGAGGTAGCCGGGGGCGGTGGTCAGGCTGTAGTACGGGGCGATCGCGGGCAGCGCGGGCTGCGCCAGGAGGCTCGCGACGCGCTCACGTGCCGCGTCGAAGGCCTTCTCGTACGTCCCGTCGGGCGCGACGCCCTGCCGAGCGACCCACTCCGGAGCGGCCTCGGGGCTGTACCCGGCGTCGATCTCGTCCCAGGACGCCAGGCATCCGGAGCCGATGAAGTGGTGGTTGCCGAGCGCCTCGCGCACCCCGAGGTCGGTGAGGACCGCGGTGGGAATGCGGCGGTGCAGGGATTCGAGCGCGGCGGTGGAGCTGACCGTGACGAGCAGGTCGGTACGGTCCAGGACCTCGCCCATGTTCCCGTAAACGAGGCGGCAGTTGGGCGGCAGGTCCTCACCCTTGGCGAGCTTCTGGTAGGGCAGTTCCTCGATGTGCGTGGTGTGTTCGCCGGGCTTGCTGCGCAACTTGATCAGGACCTCGCGGTCCGGGTGAAGCCGTGCGTGCTTGACCATGCGGCTCAGCAGGTACGTCCGGTGTGCGCGACTGTCCGGCACGGAGGGCTGCGCGGCGAAGACGACCGTGTAGGGGTCGTGCTTCTGGTCCTTCTTCTGGTCCTTCTCGAGGTAGGCGGCCCCGCCGAGGAACGGCAGCGCGCTCTCCACGACGCCCGACGCGTCGGCGCCCACTCCCTCGTACACGGCGCGGAAACGCTCCGCGTCCTGACGGGAGTTGGCGAGGACGACGTCCGCGCCGTGCCGAAGCAGCAGGCCGTCGGCGAGCTTCTCGTAGACGACGCCGACATAGCCGGTGACGACGACGGGCCGCCTGCTACCGGCGGATCCCTCCGCGATGCGGGCGAGCCCGTGCAGCACCGCCTGGACCGCGCCGCCCACGAGGGCGAGCACGATGACGTCGGGCGCTTCGCGCTCCACCTCGCGCAGGAACTCGACGGCGGTGACCTCGCGCAGGGAATCCGCGCGCACCCCGACCTCTTCGAGCTGCCGGACGGTGGGCGTGGCCCGGCCGCGGAGGAGGCGTCCGTCGAGGTGTGTGTCCGCTCCCTCGCCGGCGAGGCGGCTCGCGGTGAGCGCGCCCCATTTCCACCGGGTGTCGGAGTCGGCGAGCACGGTGATCCGTGTCGTCCCGCTGTTGCTTACTGGCACAGGAAGGACGCTAGGAAGGCATTGAGATTGGCGGCCCAACTCAGGTGCAACAAACGGTTAACAGCACGCCGACGAATGGCGAATCAGCCCGGGAAACCGCCGGTGGACAGGCGGGTTAACCATTCCGCCATGCGTCGTTCACCTGACATCTCACCTTCGGCCAAGACGAATGCCGGGCCGACACCTAACGTCACCCACGTGGTTAAGCTCTCCGTCATCGTGCCGTTCTACAACGTGCAGCAATACGCGCCCGACACCTTGAAGAGTCTGCGGGCGAACGCACGCGAAGACTTCGAATTCATTCTCGTCGACGACTGTTCGAAGGACGAGACTCCAGAGATCCTGGAGCGTGCCGCGCGCGAGCTGCCCGGCGCCGTCCATCTCAGACATGAGACGAACGGCGGTCTGGCGACCGCCCGCAACACGGGCCTTGACGCGGCGCGCGGCGAGTACCTCACCTTCCTGGACGGTGACGACTGGCTCGCACCCGGTTACTACGCACAACTCGTCGCGGCCATCGAGCAGTTGGGCTGCGACTTCGTGCGTACCGATCATGTGCAGTGCACCGCGCGGGCCCGCTCCGTCCACCGCGTCCCGCACGGCAGGCGCGGCGTCGTCATGCCGCCGCGGGACGTCATCCTGCCCGCTGACCGGTCGACGTCCGTCGACTACGCCTACGCCTGGGCGGGCATCTACCACCGGCGCCTGGCCGACCAGGGCCTCCTTCACTTCACGGACGGCCTGCGCACCGCGGAGGACCGGCCCTGGATCTGGCGGCTGCACCGCGAGGCGGAATCCTTCGCGGCGGTGGGTCTTCTCGGCGTTTTCTACCGGCGCGGGGTCGCGTCGTCACTGACACAGATCGGTGACGTACGCCAGCTCGATTTCATCCGGGCATTCGACCAGGTGGTCCGGGAAACGGCAGAGGACCGCGACGCGGACAAACTCCTGCCGAAGGCCGTCCGTACTTACTGCGCGATCATTTCCCACCATCTGGGATCCATCGAAAGGTTCGAGCCACAAGTGGCGCGGAAATTGAAGTCACTGAGTGCGGCCGCCCTGAAGCGGATGCCGCAGGGCGTTCTCGACGACGCCCTCGACTCCATGGACATACAGCGGGCGACCCGCCTTCGCCGGCTGCGCCGGCGCCCGGTGTCGGCGGAGGTGGCCGCGTAATGGCGACGACGCAGATCTTCTTCGCGTCCACGCTGTACGGCACCGCGACGCTCGCCGCCGCGATCGACGCCGACCTCTTCGGCCCCGCCGACCGGCGGCTGCTCCTGGTCAGCAACAACGCGGCGACACCGGAGACGACGGTCGCCGTCGACGAGATGCCGGGCTTCGGGCAGCTGCGGGACCGGTTCGACGACGTACGTTCCTGGAACGAGGCCATCTCCCCCTTCCACCCGGGCGGTTGGGCCCCCCGGTCGGACGACATCCCGATGTGGGAGCGGTACATCCGGCTCCTGTGGGACCTCGGTGACGACGACGTCGAGCTGGCCGTCGAGTCGATCCAGGTCAACCCGGCCCTGGCCCTCGCCCAGATCTTCACGGGCGCGCCCGTGGACGTCTACGCGGACGGCCTGATGAGCTACGGCCCGACCCGCAACAAGATCGACCCGCTGGTCGGCACGCGGGTGCGCCGCCTGCTGCACCTGGACCTGGTGCCGGGCCTGACCCCGCTGCTCCTGACCGAGTTCGACGTGGAGCCGCAGATCGTGCCGACCGAGGCCTTCCTGAAGGTGCTCGGGCGACTGGCCGACACCGGGACGGACGTCCCGGACATCGCCGAACCCGCCCTGCTGCTCGGCCAGTACCTCTCCGCACTCGGCATCCTGACCGCCGAGGAAGAGGAGGACCTGCACGTACGCATGGTGCGCGGCGCCGCCGAACTCGGCCATACGCGCGTGGTCTTCAAGCCGCACCCGACGGCCCCGGCCCGCTGGTCGCGGACGCTGGAGAAGGAGGCGGAGACGATCGGCGTGGAGCTGACCGTCCTGGACTCGCCGGTCCTCGCCGAAGTCCTCTACCAGCGCATGCGTCCCGCGCTGGTCATCGGCTGCTTCTCGACCGCGCTGCTCACCGCGTCCGCGCTCTACGACCTGCCGGTCGCCCGCACCGGCACGGAGACACTCCTGGAGCGGCTCGCGCCCTACCAGAACAGCAACCGCGTCCCGGTCACCATCGTGGACGCGCTGCTCCCCGACCTCGCCGACAAGAGCGCGGTCACCGGGCGCCGGCCGGGCATGCCGGTCGCCGACCTGGGCGGGCTGCTCGTCGCGGTCGGCTTCGCGATGCAGCCGCAGATCTACCCGCGCCGGCGCGGGGCCGCCGAGCGGTACCTCTCGATGAACCTCACCCCGCACACCTGGCGCTACTTCAAGCGGCGCCGCCTCACGGCCCTCGCCCTGCCCGGAGCGCTGCCCTCGCAGCTCTCGTTCATCCCGCGCAACGCGGCCGTACGCCGGGTCGCGCGCCGCGCCCGTTCGGTCCAGCGCTCCATCAAGCGGACCGCACTCGGATGACCTCTCCCCAAGCCACGCTCCCGAAGCACTCCCCGGGGGCGGACGCCCTGACGCGCACGATCGCGGCCCCTCCGGTGATCAGGCGCGCGCGGCCCCGCCTCAGGGCCCTTGACGGCCTGCGGCTCATCGCGGCCCTGATGGTCGCGGCCTACCACTACGGCGGCCGCGACGGCGAGATCGGCGAGGCCTGGGGCAGCTCGCCACAGCTCCAATTCCCCACCACCCACAGCTGGTTCGCCTACGGCTGCCTCGGCGTGCAGATCTTCTTCGTGATCAGCGGCTTCGTGATCTGCATGAGCGGCTGGGGCCGCCCGCTGCGCGCGTTCTTCGCCTCGCGCGCCTCGCGGCTCCTGCCCTCCTACTGGGCGGCGATCATCCTGGTGACGGCGGTCTTCGCGCTGCCCGTCGTGGCGTACCAGGCGGTCTCGCCCAGCGACGCCCTGGTGAATCTGACCATGCTGCAGCAACCGCTGGGCGTGGACCGGGTGTTGGGGGTCTGCTGGACGCTCTGGGCCGAGCTGCGCTTCTACGCCCTCTTCGCGCTCTGCGTCGTCATGCCGGGCGCGAACCGGGCCCGCGTGATCCTGTTCTGCGCGGTGTGGACCCTGGCCGCGGTCGTCGCGGAGGGCGCGAACGAGCCGCTGCTCGACCTCGTCCTGATGCCCGAGTACGCCCCCTTCTTCATCGGCGGCATCGGCATCTACCTCGTCCACCGCGACCGCAAGGACCTCACGGCCTGGGGCATCGTGGGCGTGAGCTGGCTGATCGGCCAGCACTACGCGGTCTCGCGCCTGTGGCACGCCCCGAACCCGGAGTTCTTCTCCTACCGCACGTCCTTCGGCATCATCGCGGTCGTGACGGCGGGCTTCGCGGCGGTCCTGCTCATCGCGCTCGGCGCGCTGCACCGGGTCGACTGGAAGTGGCTGACGGTGGCGGGAGCCCTGACGTACCCGTTCTACCTGGTGCACGAGCACCTGGGCTGGGTGACGGTGGCGGCGCTGCACCGGGGGCTCGGCCTCCCGTCGTACGCGACCTTCGGCCTGACGATCGCGGCGATGCTGCTGCTCGCGTGGCTGCTGAACCGTTTCGTGGAGGAGCGGCTCACGCCGCTGATCCGGAACGGTCTCATGACCCGGAAGTAGAGCCCTCCGTGTCGGCGCCTGTCTCCGTGGTGGTGTCGGCGGCGCCGTCCGCCGACACCGCACGGGCGACGTCGACGGCCTCACCCATGGCGACCTCGGCCTCCCCCATGGCGTCCACCAGCTCCTGGACCAGCCGCTCCAGCGTCTCGCCTTCGTTCATGGGGCCAGACTACGCTCGGCGGGTCTCCACCATCGTGGCCCCGATCCCGGCGACCACCGCGGCCAGACCCTTCTCGAACCCGCCGTCGTAGTCCCGGAACATCTCATAGCCGGCGGCCGCCGCGAGCGGATACGCGGCGAGGCGCTCGGCGCGGGCCGCCAGGTCGTAGCCGCCCTCCTCCTTCGCCGGGTCGGACCCCATGGACTGCTCCTCGATCACGTAGCCGATCGTGTAGCTGTACGCCGTGAGCCAGGCGCGGGCCGCGCCGCCCGGTGTGAAGCCCGCTGCGGTGAGCGTGCGCAGGTGGGCCTCCATGGGGGCGGCGTACGACATGTCCGTGAAGTGCGTACCGCTGTAGACCTTCGCGCCGTCGCGGTACTTCAGCAGGTGCTGCCGCAGGCCCCGCATCGCGGCGGCGAGGGCGGTCGGCCACTCGGCGTCCGGCGTCCCGCCCGCCGTGAGGTCCGCGTTCATGCGCCGCAGCATCTCCGTCGCCATCTCGTCGAGCAGCGCCTGCTTGTCCTTGAAGTGCCAGTACAGAGCGGGCGCCTTGACGTCCAGTTCCTTGGCGATGGCGCGCAGGGAGAGCCCTTCGAGGCCCGTCTCGTTCAGGAGCTTCAGGGCGGCGCGCGCCACGCGGGTGCGGTCCAGGGGTGTCGTAGCCACCTTGACAATTTAACACCGTTAAGCGCAGGCTCTGGAGCATGGGACTTAACAGCGTTAAGGACATGAGGGACGTCGGGGGCGGCGCGGCCGGGCTCATGACGGACGTACTCGTCGTGGGCGCGGGGCCCACCGGCCTGACCCTCGCCTGCGACCTCGCCCGTCGCGGCGTGCGCGCCCTGGTCGTGGAGCGGGCCGACACCCTCTTCCCCGGATCACGCGGCAAGGGCATCCAGCCCCGCACCCAGGAGGTCTTCGACGACCTCGGCGTCATCGAGGCGGCCGAGGCGGCGGGCGGCACCTACCCGGTCGGCATGGTCTGGAAGGACGGTGAGCGGCAGGGCGAGCACCGGCTGTTCGACGAGAAGGAGCCGACGGAGGACTCCCCGTATGACCGGCCACTGATGGTCCCGCAGTGGCGTACGCAGGAGATCCTGTACGCCCGCCTACGCGAACTCGGCGGCGACGAGATCGAGTTCGGCGCCGCGCTGACCGGCCTCACGCAGGACGACGAGGGCGTCACCGCGCGGCTCGCGGACGGCAGGACCGTCCGCGCGGCCTACGTCGTGGCGGCCGACGGCGGTCGCTCGACCGTGCGCGCGGCACTCGGTATCGGCATGACGGGCGATTGGGGTCTCCCCTGCTCGAACGAAGCTGAGAGCTCGGGGAAGGTCGACCCGCACCCGATCCTCGTCGCCGACGTCCGCATCCCCACCCTGGACCGCGACAACTGGCACATGTTCCCGCCCGCCACCGAGGGCGCGGGCTTCCTGGCGATCTGCCCGCTCGCGGGCACGCCGGACTTCCAGCTGACGGCCCAGTTCACGGACGGGACCGGCCCCGACACCTCGCTCGAAGGCGTACGCAAGGTCGTCGCCGCCCGTACGCACCTCACCGCCGACGAGGTGACCGAAGTGCGCTGGGCCTCCGACTTCCGGCCGCGCGCGGCGCTCGCGGACCGGTTTCGCGCGGGCCGCGTGTTCCTGGCCGGTGACGCGGCGCACGTGCACTCACCGGCGGGCGGGCAGGGCCTGAACACCAGCGTGCAGGACGCGTACAACCTGGGCTGGAAGCTGGGCGCGGTCCTGAGGAGCGGCGCACCCGTGACCCTCCTCGACACCTACGAGGCCGAGCGCCTGCCCAACGCCGCACGGATGCTGGGCCTTTCCACCCGCGT
Source organism: Streptomyces sp. A18 (assembly GCF_059026065.1). Classification (NCBI taxonomy): domain Bacteria; kingdom Bacillati; phylum Actinomycetota; class Actinomycetes; order Kitasatosporales; family Streptomycetaceae; genus Streptomyces; species Streptomyces sp. A18. Next base: position 133,189 of record NZ_JBWLKL010000008.1, read on the forward strand.
CCACCGCGGCGAGGAGCGGCGCGGGGAGGCCACGCGCCAACTGGGCCTGGGGTATCGGGACAGCTCCCTCGCCGTGGAGACCCGTACGGGCCTCGCGGACGAGGCGCTGCGGGCGGGCGACCGCGCGCCGGACGGGCCGTGCGCCGGGGGGAGGCTGTTCGACGCGTTCAGGGGCCCGCACTTCACGCTGCTCGCGGTGGGCACGGATGCCGAACTTCCGTCACTGGACGAGGAGTTGGTGAACGTACTCCGCATCGGTGCGTACGCACCCTACGGCAAGGGCCTCTTCCTGGTGCGCCCCGACGGGTACGTCGGCTGGGCGGGCGATGAGACGACGGGCCTGACGCGATACCTGGGGAAATTCCACCGGGACAGTTGACCTCAATCAAACTTGAGGTTCTACGTTCTGGGCATGGAAACCTTCACGTACTCCCACAGCGACGAAGACCTCATCACCCAGCCCATCGGTTACTGGGCATCGGCCGCGGGTGAAGCCGTCGTCCACCACATCCGCACCATGCTCGCCGAGTTCGGAGTCACCCAGCCCGAGTGGTGGATCCTGAACCAGATCATCGCCGAGAACGGCAAGGACAAGGCAGCCGTCGTGGCCACGCTGCGCGGCTATCTGAACGTGGGCGACGGCTCCCTGCACCACGACATCCGCGCCCTGCGCGACCGCGGCCTGCTCACCGAGGGCGGCGACGGCCGTCTCCGCATCACCGACGAGGGCCGCGCGCTCCGGGAAGAGGCCGCCGCGCGGCAGAGCAAGACCCGTGCGGAGATCCACGCGGGCATCACGGACGAGGAGTACATCCGCACCCTCAAGGTGCTCCAGCGCATGATCCACAACGTCGGCGGATCAGCCTGGCACCACTGAGCTCAGCCGCCGGCGAGCGACAGCTTCGCCGCGAACCCGAGGAACAGCGCGCCCGCCGCCGACGTGGCTCCCGCCGAGAGCCGCTTGCGGCGGCGGAACGCGGCCGACAGCTTGGTGCCGCTGAAGATCAGGGCGGTGAGGTAGAGGACGCTCGCCGCCTGGGCGAGGACTCCGAGCACCAGGAAGGAGAGCGCGGGGTAGGCGTATCCGGGGTCGACGAACTGCACGAAGAAGGCGATGAAGAAGAGAATGGCCTTCGGGTTGAGCAGGCTGATCACCAGGGCCCTGCGGAACGGCCGTTCCCCCGCCCCGGCGGCCCCGGACTCCCCGCCCTCCTGCTCGGCGACCGGCTCGCGCCGCGCGCGCCACATACCGACGGCGGTGCGCAGCATCCCGAAGGCGAGCCAGGTCAGATATCCGGCGCCGGCGTACTTCACGATGCCGAAGAGCAGGGCGTTGGCCTGGAGGAGCGAGGCGACACCGGCCGCCGAGAGCGTCATCAGGACGGCGTCGCCGCACCACACGCCGGCCGCCGCGGTATAGCCGGTGCGTACGCCGCGTCGCGCGGCCACGGAGAGCACGTACAGCGAGTTCGGCCCCGGCAGCAGAATGATCAGGGCGAGGCCCGCGAGATAGGTCGGAAGATCGGTGACACCCAGCATGGGCGGAGTGTCGCACGCGCGTACGACATAGCGGACGCGGTGTCCGCACAGCGGACACCGCGTCCCCAGTCAGCGCTTCAGAACGCGTCCGTCGGCACGTACGCCCCCCACACCTCCCGCAGCGCGTCGCACACCTCGCCCACCGTCGCCCGCGCCCGCAGCGCGTCCTTCATCGGGTAGAGGACATTGGCGTCCCCCTTCGCCGCCTCCCGGAGCGAGGAGAGCGCCGCGTCCACCGCGCCCTGGTCCCGCTCCGCCCGCAGCTTCGCCAGGCGGGCCGCCTGCTGGGCCTCGATGGCGGGGTCGACGCGGAGGGGTTCGTAGGGCTCCTCCTCGTCCAGCTGGTAGCGGTTGACGCCGACCACGACGCGTTCGCCGGAGTCGGTCTCCTGGGCGATGCGGTAGGCGCTGCGCTCGATCTCGTTCTTCTGGAAGCCGTCCTCGATGGCGGCCACCGCGCCGCCCATGTCCTCGACGCGCTCCATGAGTTCGAGGGTCGCGGCCTCGACGTCGTCCGTCATCTTCTCGACGACGTACGACCCGGCGAACGGGTCGACCGTGGCCGTCACGTCCGTCTCGTACGCAAGGACCTGCTGCGTACGCAGGGCGAGGCGCGCGCTCTTGTCGGTCGGCAGCGCGATCGCCTCGTCGAAGGAGTTCGTGTGCAGGGACTGCGTGCCGCCGAGCACCGCGCCCAGGCCCTGGACCGCGACCCGGACGAGGTTCACCTCGGGCTGCTGTGCGGTGAGCTGGACCCCGGCCGTCTGCGTGTGGAAGCGCAGCATCAGGGACTTGGGGTTCTCGGCGCCGAACTCCTCGCGCATCACACGGGCCCAAATGCGCCTGGCCGCACGGAACTTGGCGACCTCCTCCAGGAGCGTCGTACGCGCCACGAAGAAGAAGGACAGGCGGGGCGCGAAGTCGTCCACGTCCATTCCGGCGGCGACCGCCGTCCGTACGTACTCGATGCCGTCGGCGAGGGTGAAGGCGATCTCCTGCGCGGGCGTCGCGCCCGCCTCGGCCATGTGATAGCCGGAGATGGAGATGGTGTTCCACTTCGGGATCTCGGCCCGGCAGTACTTGAAGATGTCCGCGATCAGGCGCAGCGACGGCTTGGGCGGGAAGATGTACGTCCCGCGCGCGATGTACTCCTTCAGGACGTCGTTCTGGATCGTGCCCGTCAGCGCGCCGGGGTCCACCCCCTGTTCCTCGCCGACCAGTTGGTACATCAGAAGCAGCAGGGCGGCGGGGGCGTTGATCGTCATCGATGTCGACACCTTGTCCAGCGGGATGCCGCCGAACAGGATCCGCATGTCGTCGACCGAGTCGATCGCGACCCCGACCTTGCCGACCTCGCCGGAGGCGATCGGCGCGTCCGAGTCGTGGCCCATCTGCGTGGGCAGGTCGAAGGCGACCGAGAGGCCCGTCGTGCCGTTCGCGATCAGTTGCTTGTACCGGGCGTTGGACTCGACGGCCGTACCGAAGCCGGCGTACTGGCGCATCGTCCAGGGGCGGCCGGTGTACATGGACGGGTACACGCCGCGCGTGAAGGGGTACGCGCCGGGTGCGCCCAGCTTCGTCGCCGGGTCCCAGCCGTCGAGGGTCTCCGGTCCGTACACGGGCTCGACGGGCAGTCCGGACTCCGACTCACGCGCCATCACTCTGTGCCTCCTGCCCGAGATCCCTGCTGACCCCTGCTGACCCCTGCCGATCCCTGCCGATCCCTGCCGATCCCTGCCGATCCCTGCCGGAGATCCTTCTCCGTTACTTCTCCGGTATGGCGGTCCTCCTCCAGCATGCGGCAACGTTCAGGGGTGGTCACTCGCGGGAAGCACTCTCAGCGAGTCTGTCGATGCGTCGAGCGATGACGGGGGTCGTTGTGGGCAAAGGTGCGATAGCCGTGGGGGCCGTGGTCGCGGTCGCCCTCGTGGGCGGGTGCAAGGCGCAGGCCGTCGACTCGGACGGCAAGGCGCAGCCGGTCAAGATCTCTCCCACCAAGATCTCTCCCACCAAGACGAAACAGGACGGCCCCGATAAGCCGTCCGGGAAACCGGAGCGGACGGCGGCCCCGAAGCCGCCCCCGAGGACCCTGCTCGCCCCGGGACAGCGCGGCGGCCAGGTGCGGGAGCTGCAGGCCAGGCTCCGCCAGATCGCCTGGTTCTTCGACGACCCGTCGGAGACGTACGGCGCGTCCACGGCCACCGCGGTCAAGGGGTTCCAGGGCAAGCGCGGGCTTCCGCGCACGGGTAGAACGGACACGGTCACCTGGCAGAAGCTGGTCGGCATGACGCGCAAGCCCACGAAATACGAGCTGTACTCGGGGGGCGGTATCCCGGCGTCGAAGCCCGACAAGCGCTGTCTGACCGGCCGCGTCCTGTGCATCAGCAAGGAGAGCCGCACGCTGACCTGGATGGTCGACGGCAAGGCCATGTCGACGATGGACGTGCGCTTCGGCTCGCAGTACACGCCCACGCGCGACGGCGAGTTCACCGTCTACTGGAAGTCCCGGCACCACGTCTCGACGCTGTACGACACGGCCATGCCGTACGCGATGTTCTTCAGCGGCGGCCAGGCGGTGCACTTCTCGTCGGACTTCGCGGCGACCGGCTACAACGGCGCTTCGCACGGCTGCGTGAACGTACGGGACCAGAAGAAGATCGCGAGCCTGTTCGCACAGGTGCGGAAGGGCGACAAGGTCGTCGTCTACAAGTAATCAGCGTGGGCGGGATCGGGGGAACGTCTCCCGCCCACGCTGGTGGCACCGAGCCAAAGGTACGGGGGGAACCCCTGGCTCGTGCGCGGGCCGATGACCAGTCGGCTCACTTCTTACTGCGTCAGTGCTTCAAAAAACGTCACACCTGCCGCGCGCGGGGCATCCGAGCAGGTCAGAGCCGCGTCGGCGGCGGGCAGGGAGGGGCGCTTCAGGGGCTCGGCAGTTCGGGCTGCGCGCTGTACGAGTCGCTCGGATCGGGCGTGGGCGTCGGCTTCGGGGCGGGGGCCACGATCGGCGGGACGGGCTTTATGCCGCCGTTGCCCCAGTGATCGTTGCCGCCGGATGACCCGTCGTCGCCCTTGTCGCCGTCGTCGTCACCGCCGCCACCGCCGCCCTTGCCGTCGTCGCTGCCGCCGCCGGTCTGCTCGCGGTCGCTGCCCGATCCGTTCAGGACGCGACCGCAGAACTCGGTCACCCGCTGGGATCCCTTGGCGGCTTCCTCCAGGCGGCGCCTCTTCTCGCCCTGGAGTTCGCCGCTGCGGTAGTCACGGCAGGCGGAGACCACCTTGCGGTACCAGTCCTTGGCCTCGTCATCGCGCTGCGGATCGCCGGTGCCGGGCTGCGTGGTGCCCGCGCCGCCCTTGGACGCGCCCTCGGATTCCTCGACGTCCTGCGGCGGCGCGCTGCTGCCGGGTGCGCGCGAGGGGTCTTCCGGGGTGGTGGTCACGTCGTCGGGCTCCACGTCCGGGGTGCCGCTCGCGCCGTCCGACGGGGACGCGAGCGGTTCGGGCGAGGCGACGGACGACGCGGATGCCGCAGGGCCCGGCTTGCTCCGGTCGCCGAACGGCGAGGGCAGCACGCCCGTTCCCGCCGCGACGGCGACTCCGCCGACCATGCATCCGGCGAGCACGGCGGCGAGACCGTAACGCACGGGGCGCGCCCAGCGGGCGGGGCGCGAAGGGGCGCCCGAGCGCCCGATACGCACCGTATCGGGCGCTCCCACGCGCGTAGAAGCTGTCCGTGCCGAGGGGACACGAGCCTCCCTGAACGCCGCGAGCGCGGCGGCCTCACCAGGGAGTTCGGAGGAGATGTCGGCGGGTACGACGGAGCCGGCGCGGTCGTCCGCGGCCAGCGCGGCCAGGGCCTTGGCCAACTGTGCGGCCTGTTCCCGTGCGTGAGGGTCGGTGCTGTCGATGGCGGTGCCGTCGATGGGCTCACCGCTCAGCAAACGTTCCGCCGCGTCGCGGTCCAGCCACCTGTAGTCCTCGTCGGCCATCACATGTCCTTCTGCGCCCGCGAACGCGAATGCGTCACACCGGCAGATGTAACTGGACGCCCGCGAGGTTCCCTCTGAGGCGGTACGGCGTCCAGCGCTCCCGCGCTCGACGGTCCCTTCGCGCCGTCCGCACCGTCCGCTCCGTCCGCGTCGTCCGCTCCGAGCAGTTCCGCGAGCCGCTTCAGGCCGCGGTGCGCGGCGGTACGAACCGCTCCGGGGCGTTTGCCGAGGGTCTCGGCCGCGCTCTTGGCGTCGAGGCCGACGACCACCCGGAGCACGACGGCTTCGGCCTGGTCCTGCGGGAGCTGGGCTATCAGGGCGAGGGCGTCGCCGGTGGCGAGGGACTCCATCGCCTCGTCGGCGGTGTTCGCCTCGCCCGGCTTTCCGGTGAGCTCGGTCTCGTCGCCGCCTATCGCCGGGCGGCGGCCCCGCATGCGTATGTGGTCGAGGGCGCGGTTGCGCGCTATGCGTGCGGCCCAGCCGCGGAACCGGTCCGCGTCGCCGCTGAACCGGTCGAGGTCACGGGCTATCTGCAGCCAGGCCTCGGACGCGACGTCCTCCGCGTCCGGGTCACCGACCAGTGTCCGTACGTAGCCGAGCAGCCGCGGGTGCACGGCGCGGTACACAGTCCGGAACGCGGTCTCGTCCCCGTCCTGCGCCGCAAGCACCGCGGCGGTCAGTTCCGCGTCGTCCCCCAGCACAACTTCTCCCTATGCGCCTACACCGGTTGCGGTCCTGCCCCCGCAGCCTGGCGCGAAGCAGCACGCTACGGGCTGAAGTGGGCTCACGTCCATGTTTGGTACAACGCGCAACTAGCGCGTGACGGAACGCGGTGTGACAGAAAACGCACGCACGGCGCTGAAGGGAGTACGGGCCGCGTGCGGTCCGTCCGCGTGACGGCCGGGGTCTCTCCTGTGGGGGGTGGCGACCCCGGCCGCTCACCTTGGCTGGGGCCCGCGGGAGTTTCCCCCCTTGCTCCACCCCACCGGAGCTTCGGTTGCTGGGCCTTGGCTTGGCCCCCGGGCCGGGGCAGGGCTTTCTTTTTGTCCGCGGGCTTGTTCGTGGCTGGGCGCGGCAGTTCCTCGCGCCCCTGTGGGGCGGCTGCCGGGCTCTTCCCCTGCGGGTGCGTTGTGGCTGCGCGCGCCGTTCCCCGCGCCCCTGCCGGGGACGCTCCTAGCGGGGCTTGTTCGTCCTCTTCTTGGAGGCCTTGGGCTGGGCCGGCTTGCTCTGGGCTTCGCCTTCGCTCTTGGATTTGCCCTTGCTCCCGCCTTTCGCCCCGTCCTTGGCCTTGGCCTTGGCCCCGCTCTCGTCCTCGGCCCTGGCCCCGCCCTCGTCCTCGGCCTCGGCCTTCGCTTTGGGCTTCGTCTCGTTGAGTGCTTCCGGATGTGTCCGCGTCTGCTCCGGTCGTGGGAGCGGTGGTGGTGTCCGGTGTTCTGCCGGGGGCGTGGTGTGGGGTGGGGGCCGGTGGTCGGCGGTAGGTGGGGTGCCGCCGTCCTGGGTGCGGGACGCGTTCATCGTGGCCAAGGCGCCCCCGCCCAGCAGCACGCTCGCCAGCACCGCGCCCACCGCCGCCCGCAGCGAGACCAACGCGCGGCTTCGTGCGCTGGGGCGCCAGTCGTCGCGGCGGCGGGTGCGTGCCCGGTGGTCACCCTCGTCCCGCGCGGAGCGGAACGCGGCGACCGCGCGGTGCTCTGCCTCGGTGTCGATGGTGCCGGGGCGCACCGCCTCGCCCAGCACCGCGTCCACGCGCTCGTTCGCGTCCATCCTGAATCCCGATTCCCCGGTCATCCCGACTCCCCAAGCGGACCGGCGCCGTCATCCGTCACACCCCGCGCCGCACCCAACTGCTCGGCGAGCCGCTTGAGCCCCCGGTACGAGGCGGTCCGTACCGCCCCGGGGCGTTTACCGAGCACCCGCGCCGCCGCCGGGGCGTCCAGGCCGACCACGACCCGCAGCAGCACCGCCTCCGCCTGGTCGCGCGGCAGCCCGGCGATCAGCGCGAGTGCCTTCTCCGTGGAGATGGATTCGAGCGCCTGTTCCGGCGTGCGGTGCGGCCCGGGAAGATCGAGTACGTCCTGTTCGAGGGTGGACGGACGCGGCCTGACCTTCTGGCGCCGCAGATGGTCGAACGCCCGGTGGCGCGCGATGGTCGCCGTCCAGCCGCGGAAGCCCGCGCCGTCGCCGCGGAACCGCCCCAGATCGCGGGCGATCTCCAGCCAGGCCTCGGCCGCGATGTCCTCGGCGGTCTCACCGTCATGGCCGACCAGGCCCCGCAGATAGCCGACGAGCCCCGGCTGCACCAGGCGGTACGCGACCGCGAAAGCCGCCTCGTCGCCCTCCTGCGCCCCCGCGACCGCGGCGCCAAGCTCCTCGTCGCGCGCCCTTGCGCGTCGGGGTTCCCCTCCTCGACCCACGCTTTCCCATCCGTACCGCTACGGCACAGCTCACCGTGTCCGTGCCCCCACGGTGAGCTGCGTCAAGGCCGCCAGAAATGTCACAGGCCCCGGGATGGTGGCGGCCCCTCAGACCTCGAACACGGAGCCCCCGCCGTCCATGCCGAGCGCTTCGAGATCGAGGACGAGGGACGGGTCGGGGGCCCGCGCGACGACCGGCTTGCCGTAGTCGGACATCCGCATCTCCATCTGCTCGTCGCCCCGCTTCTGCGTCATGCCGACGATGTACGGTTTGTCGCCCGCCGCCAGATAGACCGTCATGTCGCGGCCGCCGTCCGTCGCGGCGAGCGGGGTGACCTTCTCGCCGTGCCACCGCCTGTCCGGCAGAGCGCGCGCGCCGCTCAGGTCGTTCTCCGACGAGCCGTCCAGCTCACCGAAAATCTTGTCCAGGTCGCACGTCTGCGTGGGTGACACCCCGCCCGGCGCCCTGCCGCCCGTCGGGAGCTTCACGTACTTGCCGCGCGCGAGCTCCGTACGCTCCCTGGCCGTGGCCCCCGCCTCCGGGCCGCGCGCCACGCCGGCGTCGCGGATCGCGTCGAGCGCGTCGTCCGAGAACCGGAAGTAGGCATCGCCGGTGCCGATCATGAGCACCTCGCCCCTGTTGGTGGGCCCGGAGTCGAAAGTTCCGGTGCAGTTGTTCCGGCGGTCCATGTGCACGGAGACCTTCTGGTACTTCCCCGGGGCGTTCATCTCGACCCCGATGCGCACGGAGTCGGTGTCCTTCAGGAGCCGCATGGCCTCACGCGAGAGCCGCTCGCCCCGCACCTCGTCGGCGGGCTTCTGCGGCTCCGCCGGTTCCGACGGCGTCCGCGTGACCAGTCCCTCGTACACCTTCCCCTCGCCGCCGCCGCAGGACGCGAGCGCGCCCATCACGAGACAGCAGGCGACTCCACGCACCCACCGGTGTCTCTTTCCCACCCACCGGTGTCTCTTCCCCACCACAGAAACCACGCTCCCCACCCGCACTTGTCTTCCACTCCCCGTTCACAGCTGTCAGGTGACCCAGCGCACCGCCACGTCCACATGTCACACCTCAGGAGTGCGGGATACGTCACGTCACATTTCGCCCACCCTCGTACAACCGTTTGACCCTTGGGGTGGTCGTAAGCACTCGTTTTGGTCAACCGGCAATTCACCGGCAATTCCGCTAAGGGGTGGGGCATTTGAGCCCGCGCAAACCGCGCGAAACAGCGCGAACCACGCACGCGTACAGACCGCTGAGTCTCAAGCGCAGGGCGTGGCTGACGATCGGAGCCGTCGCGCTGGGGGGCGCGGGGGCCGTCACGTACGCGATGGCCGATCCCTCTACGGGGGATCCGACGGACGAGGTCTCCCGCGGCAAGCGCCCGGTGAGCGTGCACGACATCGCGCTCAAGGCGGACGGTGCCAAGGAGCGGGAGCTGCCGCGCACGTCGACGAAGCAGTTCTCGCTGCTCGGCGTCTCGTGGACCGGCGTGACGAAGGAGCTGGAGGGCACGGCCCAGGTCCGTACGCGCTCCATCGAGACCGACAAGTGGACCGACTGGCAGCACCTCGACCTGGAGCTGCACCTTCCCGAGAAGGTCGAGGCGGGCATGCGTGCCGCCTCCGAGCCGCTGTGGGTCGGCCCATCGGACGGCGTGGAGGTCCGCGTGGTCGGGGCGGACGGCACCTCAAGTACCGCTCTCCCCAAGGGGCTTGAGGTCAACCTCGTAGACCCCGGTGTGACGTCCAAGGAGGCGAAGAACCCGGCCCTTGACGGCTCGGCGATGGCCCCGGCGGCGTTCGCGGCGCCCGTGCCCGACGAGTCGGAGACGCCGGTGCCCCCGAACCCCGAGACCGGCGGCGGAGACGGCTCACCCGCACCGTCGGAAGCCCCGACGGAAACCCCGACGGAAGCCCCAACCGAGGCCCCGACGTCCCCCGCACCCACGGACGCCCCCTCCCCCACCGCCTCCCCCGACCCGGAGCCGGAGCCGGAGCCCACGGTTCCGCCGGCTCCGCCGTCCACGGTCACCAAGCCGCCCATGATCGGCCGGGCGGCCTGGGGCGCGGACGAGTCCCAGGTCGAGGACCCGCCGGAGTACATAGACAAGGTCAAGGCGGTCTTCGTCCACCACACGGTCGGTACGAACGACTACAGCTGCGCCCAGTCGGCGTCCCTGGTCCGCGGCATCATGACGTACCACGTGGAGACCGAGGGCTGGAACGACCTCGGCTACAACTTCCTCGTGGACAAGTGCGGCCAGGTCTTCGAGGGCCGCGGCGGCGGCACCGATCTGCCGGTGCGCGGCGCGCACACGTACGGCTTCAACGGCGAGTCCGCGGGCATCGCGGTGCTCGGCGACTTCGAGGGCGACCCGGCCACGAACAAGCCGGCGGGCAAGCCGACCCGCGCCGCACTCCAATCCGTCTCACGCGTCGCGGCCTGGAAACTGGGCCAGTACGAGGGCGACCCGTCCGGCAAGGTCACGCTGACGGCCGCGGACGACACGGGCGTGTGGAAGAAGGGCGACACCCCGTCGCTGAACACGATCTCGGGCCACCGGGACGGCTTCGCGACGGCCTGCCCCGGCAAGAACCTGTACTCCAAGCTCGGCGAGATCCGACGCTACGCGACGAGCGCGGGCCGCAACTCCGCGATCCCCACGGCGGACTTCAACCGCGACGGCATCACGGACCTGGTGGCGGGCACGCCCAAGGCATCGGGCGGCGTAGGCACGCTGACGCTGATCCCCGGCGGCCTTGACGGCCCAGTGGCCGGTTCCAAGAAGACCCTCACCCAGTCGAGCCCCGGCGTCCCCGGCGCCTCCGAGGCGGGCGACAACTGGGCGGCGGCCACGGCCTGGGGCGACATCAACGGCGACGGATACGCGGACCTGGCGATCGGCGCCCCCGGCGAGGACGACGCGACGAACAAGGACCGCGGCGCGGTCACGATGCTCTACGGCCCGGACTTCACCTCCGGCACGGACATGCAGTTGGCGGACGACTTCCACTACCCCGGCGCCAAGTTCGGCTCGGCGGTGGCAGTCGGCGACTTCAACGCGGACGGCAAGGCGGACGTCTTCTCGGCGTCCACCGGCACCGGCGGCACGTGGGCGGCGCGCTTCAAGGCGGGCAGTGAGGTGGGCGGCACGCTGACGTCGGGCGACACGGCCATCTCGTACGCCGACGCGGCATCGGGCGACTTCAACCGCGACGGATACGCGGACGTGGCCCTGAACTACCGCGACCAGGCGGGCACCGGCCGCGTCCAGTGGTTCAAGGGCACGAGGTCGGGCCTGAGCAGGGTCGGTTCACTGTCGGTGAAGGGCGGCCGCTCCCTGGCGGTGGGCGACGTGAACGGCAACGGCTACGACGACCTGGTGATAGGCCAGCCGTACACGGCGGAGTCGGGCGCGCACGCGGGCGGCCAGGTGACGGTGATCCCGGGTACGTCGACGGGCTTCACGACGACAGGCATGAAGACGATCCACCAGGACACGTCCGGGGTCCCGGGCGCCGCCGAGTCGGGCGACGCGATGGGCTGGTCGGTATCGGCGGGCGACTTCAACCTGGACGGTTACGCCGACGTCCTGACGGGCGCACCGAACGAGGACATCACGAGGTCGGGCACGGCAAGAAAGGACGCAGGCACGTCGCTCTTGCTGAAGGGCACGTCATCGGGCCTGACGGGCACGGGAGCGCAGGCATTCACCCAGGACACGGAGGGAATCACCGGCTCCACGGAGTCGGCGGACCGCCTGGGCGCGTCGGTGTCCCTGACGGACCTGTCGGGCTACGGCCGCGCGGATCTGGCGATCGGCGTGGACGGAGAGGACACGGGCAACGGCACGATCCTGCAGCTGGACAGCGGCTCGTCGGGCGTCTCGACGACGGGCGGCGTCTACTACGGGCGTACGCAGTTGGGGACTCCGACGGGGGCGCACTTGGGGCAGGTGCTGACGCCGTAGTGACGGCAGGTTCCTGAGCGGTACCTATGCGCCGTGCTGCTCCCCGGAGTTGGGGGTAGCACGGCGCTGGGCGTTGCGGTGCCGGCCACGGGGGATCACGGGAGATCACAGGGGAGGGCACGGGGGACCAGCCCCGCCCTCCGCGCCGGGAGGCTACGGCGCACCTCCCCCACGCCCGCAGGGCTCGGCACCCCGCACCCCACCTCTCCGCATGGCAGCACGCACAGCGTCCGCACCGCGCACGGCGGTCTGGACCCCGGCAGCGGTCTCCGCCCGCCCCTCGGCGGCTGATCTGCCGAATTGCAGAAAAGTTCCACACCGCACCCGCATCGGCGCAGGTCATCGCCCCGGTGGGTGGAACTTTCCCGCAACTCGCTACTACGCCACGGGGATGATGTGACTCTCCAGAACGGTGTGCGGGATCGGCAGCGGACCTCCCGGCCGGTGCGCCAACGGCGGACTCACCACCACCCCCTGTTGATCGCAACGGTGAATCGCTCGACGGCAGTCCTACGCCGGGCACCGAAGCCGAAACGGCAGTCATGACGCTCCTCGCGCCAGACCACCGTCAACCGGCGCCCCTTCGGGACGAGTTCCGCCGAGCACTCCCGGCGCGGCGCGGACCAGAGGAGGTCTGTCGCGACATCCGTGATCTTGTTGTGGGAGAACACCAGCACCCGCCGGTTGGTAACCACGAGAAAGCCGCCCACCCCAACCCGTCGCCTCAGCAGAGTGAGCCGGTCAGGCCCGACCGGGAAGGCCGCAACCAGCTCCTCACCGTCATCGAGCAGGGCCCTCACCCGCGCAGGGTTCCTCCACGCCTGCCCGCCGCACAACACCGTGAACGCCAGCCCTATACCCAGGCCGTTGAACCACGGGCGCGAGTCGGACCCGAGAGCGACATTCACCAGAACGAGCGCCGAGGGCATGACGCCCAGGCACCACACGACCACGATGAGCCGGGACCTCATCCCCCGCCGAGCCACGCGCCGCAGCCGTACGTCGAACCCCTCCATCAACACCCCCCAGCTGCTTCAGCACACCGCCCGTCTCTCCCGCCGCGTGGCATACCCGCTCCCCATTGGACGCCGCCGAGGAGGACAGACGGGCTCCCCATCGCAGGCCAACTGCCGTGCCAGCCCCCGCAATCCGCGATAGGTAGCCGCACGCACGGCCCCAGGCCGCTTACCGAGGACTTGCGCGGCTGCCGGCCCATCGAGCCCCACCACGACCCGCAAGAGCACCGCCTCACCCTGGACCGGCGGCAGTTCAGCCACAAGCCCCAGGACGCGCGAGGTGGTCATCGACTCCAGGACCTCAGCGGCGGTGTCATCGGCGGCCGGCAGAGCGAACGCGTCCCACTCCAGGGGGGAGGCCCGCGGCCTGGTCTTCTGGCGACGGAGATGGTCGATGGCACGGTGCCGTGCAACGGTTGCGGTCCAGCGCCGGAAGTCGGCCCCGCCCCCGCGAAACCGCCCCAGATCCCTGACGATCTGCAGCCACGCCTCGGAAGCCACGTCCTCGGCATCCTCGCGAACGAGCCCACGCAAGTACCCGAGAAGCCCGGGCTGGACGCACCGATAGACGACCCCGAAGGCCGCCTCGTCCCCGTCCCTGGCACTCCCCAGGGCCCGCGTCAGCTCCTCATCGCTGGCCGACGCACGGCGATATTGTTCCCCACCCTGCCCCACGCTCTCCTCTTAACCCCGCTGACACTGTTCACCGTGCCCGTGCCCCCGAGAAGGACCCTCCGTGAGCGCGGCGAACTACGCCACACCCCGAGAGCGCCCCGGAAGGGTGAGGTAGAAGGTCTGCAGTGACTGCTCCGCAGTATCAGCGGCGGCGTCAAAGCAATTGACGACCTTCCCCAGGGGATTCCACACCCTCTCGTCCGGCATCCGTACACCCACAGAATGCCCAAAGAAGTGGCGCTGGCTTTCGTCGAAATCGACCCAGACGGCACCCGCCCGCCGCACCAACACCTCCCCCACATAGGCGCCGAGCCCCAAGAGCGCCCCGGCAACCTCGTCACGCCCGCGCCCACCCTTGCGCAGCCCCTCGATGAGGAAGTCGACGACCCGCAGACTCGCGACGGAGAAATCGAGCGGCAACCGATTCCGCACGGTCACCCGCGCAACGAACTCCCGGGCCTGCCCCCGCATCTCCTCGGCTCTCGGCACCCGTCTTCCCTCACCGTCCATGACTCCCACCCCTTCATCTCGGCAACCGAGAGGGCGCGCGACCGCACCCTCCTCCTACCAAGCGGAAGTCATCTCTCTACCGTGACGGCTCCGAGTCGTGCCCCTTCTCACAGGGTCAACTCCAGCCAGCTGTACAACCATTGGACACACTCATGAGTCCCGCGGCCGTGTCACTACGATGGATCAATCGGGTAGAAGTCCGGCTCCGGGAACATCTGGGCGATCGAGAACGGTTCGAAATCCGGGTCCGCCAAGACGCGGTAGATGAATTCCGATGTGCTCACGTCCACTTGACGCCACGGATAGCGTTCACCCCGCGTGACAACAGGCCAACTCGCCGGGTCGTCTTCTGCAGAAGCGAGCCAAAAATACCCGCACTTCAGCTCACCGTACCCCCAAGGAATGAGACCGCGTCGGCCGGGCCGATAGATCTCATACGGCTCGAATACGGGATCCGCCCCCTCCTGTGGAGTGCCGTCCAAATGCCTCCGCCAGGTACGAGCCAGGTCGAAGTGGCCCACATGATCAACAGAGAGGACTTGCAAAAATTCCGAGAACTCGCCCTTTCCGAACGTTTCCGAGATCCTCTTGTAGTCCTCGGGGAGTGGCGTTCTCAGCTCTTCCTCAATATCCCTCCATGGGATGGCGATATTCAAAGGATCCCAGTTCACAGCCGAGACGAGTCGCTCAACCCACATGCGTCAAACTCCTAACCGTTGCTCACGCCAGGGACCGTGCCACCATTGGTGGCACGGTCCCTGAATTCTAACCGGTAACCTCATGCAGCCCTAGGGCACGTTGGGGACTTTGATGACCCCCTGGCTTCCGGCACCGCTGGAGCTTTGCCAAACTATGTCAAAGCGATCCGGCAGTGGATTCTTGCCATTCGGGTAGTGAACCATGACTTCATAGTAGACAGAATGGTTCCCCTTGATCTCGGATGCCACCTGCTCCTCCACCGATGCCATTACCCTCTGGTTCACGTCGGGGTACATGGGCGCCAGGTTGCGAATGTCCTCGCCTGACCCTCCGAATCGGTTGGCGATCAAGTGACCTCGGTGCAGACCCTTTCGGTAGAGCGGCCCGCCCTTCTGCATCGCCTTGGGGATGAATTTGGGGTCCTTCGTGGGCCAGACCGTCTCTGTCCCGAAGATCCCGTCACCGCCGCTGATCTCGCCGGTCTTCTTGTCCACATTGTTGATGTCGTCACGGTTCAAGCAGCCCAAAGCCCCTTGAGCTCGCCCCCCGCCGTCCAGCGGCATGTAATACAACATGCTCTGGCCGCCGGCACAGTCCTGCTTCTGGAACGGGAACCGCGCGGCACCGGGCTGCCATTCCTTCTCTGAGCCCGGCTTGGTCAACACTCCCTTGTCGTAATCCGGCTTGGCACCGGGCTCCGACTCGTACCCGTTGGACGCAGTGGGCGAGTTCCAGCCGACGACGTTGAGGAAGACCTCGGCGGCAGTCGTAATGCCACGGCCAGCCGTCTTGGTGGCGGCCTTCGCCCCGCCTTTGATGGCTCCGACGGCCTTGTCGATCACGTCACTGCAGACACCGCATCCGAAGATGTGGCCGTCCAACTCCACATTGCCGACGGGGTTGCCCCCACCGAAGGCATAGCGGTTCCCCGTCATCGGGTCACTACCGAGCCCCATATCCGCAAGAGCCCCGTTGTACATATCCCGAGTAGTGAACCGATTGAGCCCCGGACTGTAATCACGGAACCCCATGTCATACGTGGCCGAAGCCGCGTCCCACCGCTTTGAGTTGAAGCGGTACGGGTTGTACGCGTCCTTCGTGGGGTCCCCGGCGTCCGGCTTGTCGATTCCCGTGAAGTCGGCCTTGTCATCCGACCCGTACGCCGAATACCCGTACGTCGCCTTCGTGTTGCCGTCCTTGTCGGTCAGCGTCTCGACGTCCGTGTGGCTGTTGTAGCCGTAGTACGAGTCCTCGGTCTTCCCGTCCGCCGCGTGCTTGATCTGCGAGAGACGATCTCCCCACGGCCCGTACTGGTACGACTTCGTCAGCTTCCCTGCGACCTCCTCGCCCAGAACCTCGCCCGACATGCCGAGGTAGGTGTAGTCCGTCGACTTGCCTCCCGCATCCGTCCGTGACGACGTGCGGTCCAGCGGGTCGTACGCGTACTTCGTCGTCTTCAGGGCGCCCGTCGACGCGTCCGCCTTCTCGTGCTGCTTCACGCGGTCGAAGCCGTCGTACGCGTTGCGCTCGATGACCTTGCCGCCCGACGTCACCGACTCCTGGCGACCGAAGGCGTCGTACGTGTGCGATGCCGACGCGCCGCCCGTCGTCGTCTTCAGCAGACGATTGCGGTCGTAGCCGAACGTCGTCGTCTTGCCCTTGACCGTCTGCGAGATGACGTTCGCGTTGTCGTCGTGGACGTATGTCTCGGTCCCTGCCCCGTCGCCCGTACGCGTCGACTTCGCGAGGCGGTCCGCCGGGTCGTACGTGTAGTCCGTCGTCGACGACACGTACTTCGTGTGGTCGTCGGCGTTCATCTTCTTCGCCACGTCCTGCGCCTTGTTGCCGTTCGCGTCATAGGCGTAGGTGTGGGAGGAGACGAGGGTCGTGCCGTCCGGCTTCTTCTCCGTCTGGGACTTGAGCGCGCCGTCCAGGTAGTAGGCGTAGTCGACCTTGTTCTTGTTGGCCTTGTTCTCCGTCTTGCGCTCGCCCCGGTACGTGTAGTCGTACGTCGTGACCTTCGGTGACGCGTCCGACGCCGACTTGCCCACCGTCGCCGTCCTCACCAACTCGCGCAGGTCGTAGGTGTACTTGGCGTACTGGTCCGGGTGGGTGAGCGTCTCTGGCTGGCCGTTCGCGTCGTATGTGTACGACGTCGTCTTCTTCTCCTGGCCTGCCAGCGCCTCCGCGACCTTCTCGACCTGGTTCAGGCCCGTGTACGACATCGTGTACGCGTCGACCTTCGTGCCCGTCGAGGTGTCGTCGATCGACGTCAGGTTGCCGTTGATGTCGTACGCGTACGCGAAGCGCTTGCGCTCGGTGTCCGCCGCCTTCTCCGCCGAGTTGTCGCGGACCAGCTTCACGGTGTCCGCGGGCGCCTTCAGGGCGGCGTTCTCGCCCTTCTTGTAGGTGGCGGTGCCGAGCTTCGTCCACTCGCCCGACTTCCCGGACTCCGCGTACGCCGTGTACTTGCCCGCCTTCGCGATGTTCAGCTTCCAGGTGTGCGGGGACGACTCCGTTCCCTTGCCCCCGCTCGCCTGCGACTCGTACGCGACCAGCTCACTCGCGCCCACCGGAATGCCGTCGTCGTCACGCGACTTGAGCTTGCCGTCGGGGTAGTGGCCCCAGCGCATCGTCCGGCTCGTCGAGCCGCCGGCCGACGTCAGTTGGCGGGCCGTCTGCTGGCCGAGGGCGTTGTAGTCGTACGTCGTGCGGATGTCCCACACGTCCTGCGACGTCTTCACCCAGCCGTTGTCGTAGTAGCCGTACGTGGTGTCGTTGCGCGTCGTCTCGCCCTCCGAGGGCGGCATCGACGTCTTCGCCACCCGTCCCACCGCGTCGTACGTCGTCTCCGACCAGACCTTCCTGTTGTAGCGGGGGTCCTTCGGGTCGTACGGCTGGATCTGGCGGGAAGGGCGGTTCAAGGGGTCGTACGTCGTCTCCGCGACGAAGTCGTCCGGTTCGTCCTCCGTCGCCACGCCTCTCGGCGTGAAGACCTTGACCTGGTTGCCGACCTCGTCGTAGCCGAACTTCGTCGTGCGGACCTTCGTCCCCTCGTGCGGGGTCTCCACGACCGCGAGTTTTCCGCGCTCGTCGTAGTGGTTCCTGGTCGTGTTCTCCTCCGCGTCCGTCGTCGAGACGGTCAGGGAGTCCTTGTCGTACGCCTGCTTGACGGTGCGCCCCGCCGCGTCCGCGACCGCGACCACGCGGTGGTTCATGTCGTAGTCGGTCTTGGTCGTGTAGTCGTCCGGGTCGGTCGTCGCGTTCTTCTTGGGGTCGATGACGCGGACCGGGTTGCCGACCCCGTCGTAGACGTAACTGACCTTGTCCTTCTTGGCGTTCACCACCGACGTGAGCTGGTAGATCTCGTCGTAGGTGTTCGTCGTGACGTAGTCGTCGGGGGTGGCGGCTGTCGCTGTGCCCTTCGGCTCCGTCGTTGTCCTCAGGTTGCCTACGCTGTCGTACGTGTACGCCGTCCTGCGCTCGCCGGAGGTGTCCGTGTCCTTCGGCGCGGTGGCCGACACGACCTGGTCCGCGTCGTCGTAACTCGCCGTGGAGACAGCGCCGTTCGGGGCGGTCGACTTGGTGACGTTGTCGTTCGCGTCATACTCGGGCGCCGGAGTCGTGATGAACACGCCCGCCGCCTGGTCCTTCGGCGCCTTCGACACCAGCGGGCGGCCGAAGCCGTCGTACGTCTGGGTCGTCTTCTTTCCCAGGGCGTCGACGACCTCCGTCACCTGGCCGCGTGCGTCGTACTCGGTTGTCGTGATCTTCGCGAGGGCATCCGTCGTGGTGCGTGGGTAGCCGGCCGCGACGAAGTCCTTGTACGCCGTCGCGTTGCCGTTGGCGTCCGTCGCCCGCGTCAACTGGCCGTAGGCGTCGTACTCGTACGACGTCGTGTAGTCGCCCTCCTCGGACGAGGCGACACCCTTCGGGTCCGTGACCGTCTTCAGATTGCCCTTGGCGTCATGGCCGAACTGCCAGACACGGCCCTCCGCCGAGGTCTTCTTGGTCAGGTCGGCCGAGTAGCCGTCCTCTCGGGTCCTGTATTCGTAGCGGGTCGAGTGGGCCGGGGCCTTGCCCGGTGCGCAGTCCGCCTCCGAGGGGACACCGCCCTTGTTCTCCTCCGCCGAGCGTTCCCAGAGCGGGTAACCGGTCCTCGCGTCGTAGCAGTACGCCGTCTTGGCACCGTTGTTCTCCTCCAGGAGCGTGACGTTGTGGTCGTCGTCCCACGTCGTCCTGGTGGTCTCCGACTTGGCGTTGGTGACCTTGACCGGGCGGTCCTGCGCGTCCGTCGTGTACGTCGTCGCGTGCTTCTCGGCGTCGGTCGCACTGGTCTCGGTGCCGTTCTCCGCCGTCGACTTGTACGTGAAACCGGTCGTCGCGCGCAGCCGGTCCGTGATCGTCTTGGTCGACGCCATGGAGTCGGGGCCTTCGGCGTACTCGACGCCGGTCGCCTTGCCGCGCGGGTCCGTGACCTTGGTCAGCTTGGTGTTCTTGTTCCCCTGCGCCGCGTCGTACGCGAAGTTGAAGACCTTCGGCTGCGCCGCGCCGTCGCCGTCCGTGAGACGCCCGAGGTGGCCCTTCTCCGTGTAGAGGAAGGAGACCTTGCGGCCCGAGACGTCCGTCATGGACTTCAGGTGGTCGTAGATCTTCGGGTTCCACAGGTCGGTGCCCGTGGCCTTCTCGCCCTTGTCGTCGATGTAGTCGTACGTCGCGTCGCCGGCCCCGTAGTAGTCGAGCTTCAGGGAGCTGCGGCCCGCCGGATCCTTGATCTCCTTGAGGAATTTCACCCAGCGGTTGCCGGAATCGCGCACCTCGTAGACGTACGTCTGGGTGTTGCCGTTCTTGTCGATGACCGCCGTGAGATAGCCGTCGCAGCCGATCACGAACCGCGTGCCGTCGGGGCGGGTCAGTGTCCAGGCGTCCGGAACCTCGGGGCTGCTGCCGGTCTGGCACACCTTCGCGACGTCCGGCTTCGCGGTGAGCCGGTAGTGGTAACCGGCCGACGGCTGCCAACTCCCGTCCTCCTGCTTGCGGAACAGGTGCTGCGTGCCATCACCGTCGATGACGTACGCCTCGCCGGGCTCCGCGTCCGGGTGGAAGTCGAGCATCGAGCCGAGCCGCAGAGGCCCTGCCGCCTGCGCCGACCAGCCGTGGCCGAGCTGGCTGTCGGAGGTGTCCTGAGCGTTGTAAGTGAAGCGCGCGAAGGTGTTGATGCCACGGCCGGGATTGGTGAAGGCGTTGTACGACCACGTCGCGTTGCCCGAACCGAGGTTGTTCATCAGGGTCGAGCCCGCGCCGGTGTTCTTGCCCGTGTACGCGTGCTGCTTCTCCATGCCGACGCGGTCCGCGGTCGGGTCCTCGACGGCCGTGGTCTGCTCCAGGCCGCCGATGCCCGGCTTCTGCGAGAGCCAGCTGCCGTCGGTCTTGTTGAGGATGTCCCAGGTGAGCGTGTAGCCCGAACGCCGGTTGCCGTCGGCCGTGTACGGCGACTTGACCGTCGCGTTGACCGTGGCGGTGGCTCCGGGGGCGAGGGCCGGGATGTCGGCCTTCAGCTGGTTGTCGGCGGTCGTGGCGTCCGTGCCGTCCGGCAGGGACCACTTGTACGACAGCGCGCGCTCACCCTCCGGCCAGGCGGTGGTCGTGGTGTTCGTGACCGTGACGTCCACCGGGTAGGTGTTGTTCTCGGACATGCGGGTGGGCGTGTCCGGCGCGTAGTACGTGTCCCAGGGGGTGGGCTCGGCGGTGATGACGCGGAGCTCGGGCCGCTGCGCCGTATTGGGTGTCTCGCTCGACAGGAAGCGCACGGGCTTCCGCGCGGCTGCCGAGGACTCGCGCGCCCCGGGTGACTCGTCGGCGGCGCTCAGGAGGACGCCCTTGTTGGTGCTCGGGCGCTTCTCCCACTGACGGACGAGCGAGGTGACGTCCCAGGTGTACGCCCCACCGCGGGCGGTGGTGTCGGAGACGGCCGCCGACGCGTCGCCGCCGCCGGTGGTCCACGGGGTATTGGCGCCCGCCTTCTTCCAGGTGGCGGACTTCTCGGTGAACTCGCGCTTGAGCGGGCTGAGTTCGAGGAGTCTCTGTTTCCCCTTGGATGCCCTCCCTGCCGCCCGTAGGCGCAGATCGGCCTGGAGGACGGTCGCCTTCTTGGGGATGCCGGAGGTCGGGAACCTCAGGGCCGCGCGTGTGGTGCCGTACGCACCACCGTCGTCCGCTCCGACGCTCAGCCACTTCTCGTCGAGGTTCGCCCCCGGCTCGGCGGAGGAGAGCGTGGTGTCCGTCTGTCCGGCCCGCATGCTCCGTAAGGTGTGCCCGGCCTTGGGCACACCCACGCGGCGCACCGGCGAGGCGAGCAGACGGCCGTCCCTGGTCTTCACCAGGAGGCGGTACGAGTAGCGCCGCGCTGTCTCCGTCGCGCTGTCGGCCGAGGTCGGCTCGGCGGTGGTGTCCTTGTAGGAGGTCGCGCCCTTGGCGAGCGGGGTCACCAGCGTGGCGCCGGTCGCCTTGAAGTCGGGGCGGGTGGAGCGGTGCAGCTGGTAGCCGACCAGGTCGTCGCCCGCGCCCTTTCCGGATGTGTACTTCGGCCAGGACAGTTCGGCGCCGGTGCCGTGGACCACCTTGGGGGCGTCGAGAGTGGTTCCGCCCTCGCCGTAGGTGACCTTGGGGTCACGGGAGTTGGCGGGGTACTTCCGGGGTGGGGTTCTCGGGATCTTGGGGCCCTTCGGCGGGCCCTCCCCCCCGTCCGCGGCCGGCGCCCGCACGGGCGCCGGTCTCTCCTCCGTCTCCGCGAAGGCGGCTTGGGGCAGCACTGTGCCCACCACCGCCGACGCGACAAGGCCGACCAGCAGCCTTCGATAACTGTTTCTCACCGTGTCTACTACCCTTCCGGAGCCTTCTTCCGTAAATTCGCGCAGCTCGCTCGCATGAACTCGTACGAACTCGCACGAACAGAAAGAGGGCAGGATCGAGTACCGCTCGAGGAATTCCAGGAGCGGCGCAGAAGCATGGATCAAGTGGCAGGCGAGAGTTCTACGCAGTCGTTCGATGCCGCGTCAACAGCCTTGACATTACGGACACTCGGTGATCTATCGCGATATCTTCTCCCCCTGGTGAACCCTCCTAGATGTGCTGTATAACCAGCCGGAATTCGAAGGGCACACATCGGCTCGGATCACTCATGGGGTGGGGATATGACAAAGGAAATGGCGACTGAAGTAGCGAATGAAGTAGCGTCCAAAATCAAGGACTCCGTCGATACGGAGTACGTCACGGGAAGCGAAGCCCTGGCCGACGCGAAGGTGGTCGGCGAGATCTCGAACCGGCGCGTGGTCGCGGTGGGTGCGGTGCTGTTCGGCGTCTGCGCCGCCTTTGTCGCGTACGCCTTCCTCGGCGGCGACGAGCCGGTACAGAGACCCGTGCCCACGGCATCGGTGACCTACCGCATCACCGGCACGGGCGACGCCAGCGTCTCGTATCTGGCGCGGAACACGGAGGGCAGCGCCACCGTAGAGGCAGGTGTCGAGCTCCCGTGGAAGAAGACGGTGCGCGTACCGCTCGGCAAGGATCCGGCCGTCAGCATTCAGCTCGGGAAGAAGGGCGGTGAGGCGAGCTGCGCTCTGGAAGTCCGGGGCGAACACAAGCAGCGGGCCACCGCATTCGGTTCCTACGGTCGGGCCACCTGCACCGCCGAGTTACCCGCCCGCAATTCTCGCTAATGTTCCCGAGAACATTTCAACTGGAGTAGGGATAAGGAATTCGGAGTTGTAATTCCCTTACCCAAAAGGAAGGATCACCAACCGCAACCAATTACCCATGCGCACAAGGAGATTCACATGTCACGCAAGGCGGCAGCCGCCCTCGGCTCGTTACTCGCGGCCGCGCTCCTGCTCAGCGGCTGCGGCGAGGGCGACGACGGGGCGGGCGGACGCGGGAGCGGGGGCACCGGGGCCGAATCAGCGGCCGTCGAAGCGAAGTTGCTGGGCCAGGTGCCCATGGCCAAGGTCAGCGACATGTCGGGGGCCATGGGGATGTGGGCGACCGACAAGCACTTCGTGAAGGTCGGCCTGAAGAAGATCGCGGGGTACCCCCTTGATCTCGGCGGTGCAGACGGCGCGAAGGCCGAGTGGCAGATACCGCTCGCCGGTGAGATCTGCTGGTCCTCACCCGAGCCCACTGAGGAGGGCCTCGTGGCCGTCCTCTTCCAGGACAGCGCGAAGGACCCCTCCGTCTGCACGGAGGTCGGCCTCGTCGACCTGAACAAGGGCAAGTTGCTCTGGCAGAAGCAGGCCGTCGACGAGTACGGCTCCCCGCAGATGTTCGACGAGGTGACCATCGGCGGCGGCACCGTGGCCGCCGCGGGCACCAGCGCCGACGCCGGCTGGTCCGTCGCGGGCGAACTCCTGTGGAAGCCCTCCGACGAGAAGTGCCCCGTCGAGGGCTACGCGGGCAGCGAGGCAAAGCTCCTCGCGCTCCGCGACTGCGGTGAGGTCGAAAACCCGCAGCTGACGCTTCAGACGATCGACCCCGCCACCCGCGCGGTGAAGTCGGCGTACAGGCTCCCGGCAGGCACCGAATACGCTCACGTCGTCTCCACCGAACCGCTGGTCGTCGCGGCGGACGGCGGTGACTCCAAGAAGAGCGCCGCCGGGAAAGCCTCCTCCGGGGCCTCGGAGTTCCTCACCGTCGACGACAGCGCCCCGCAAGGAAAGCTGCTGAGCACGATCAGCACGGTGGGCGGCAAGTACGGGAAGTACAAGCTCGACTGCCCCGCCACCGAGGTCACCGGCTGCCGACAGATCGCCGTCACCAACGACACACTCTTCCTTGGCACTTCGGAACCCGGCAGCGCCTCATCCGATGCCGAGAACGACCTGGTCGCCCTCGATCTGAAGACCGGCAAGGAGTCGGGGAGGGCCGAAGGGGTCGACGGCGGTCCGCTGACCCCGATCGGCGTCGCGGACGACGACGGCAAGGTCATCGCGTACCAGGAGGCCGATGTCGTCGATGAGGCGGGCGGCGCGGTCTGGTCGCTGGACCCGAAGACGTACAAGAAGACGAAGCTCCAGCAGAACCCGTCCTCGACCTACGAGATGGAGGCGAGGTTCACGACGGAGCGCCGCATGCTCTTCGCGGGCGACCGCCTCTACATCGGCGGCGAGCACGTCACGGCGCCGTCCACCGTCTTCAAGAAGAAGCAGCCGCTCGCAGCCGCCTTCGGGGCGAAGTAGACGGGGCCACTTACTGGGGCCGCCCCAGGCCGGAAGCCCAGGCCTGGGCCGCCCCAGGCCGGGAGCCCAGGCCGGAAGCCCAGGCTGAGAGCTGGGGGGGGCGGGAGCCGGGGGGCGGGAGCCGGGGGGACGGGAGCCGGAGGGGCGGCCCCGTGGTCAGACCCTGCTCCCCCGCTCCCGCCGCGAGACGACCGCCCGCAGAACCCGCCGCCCCTCCATCGACACATCCAACGCCTGGCGCAGCCCACCCGCACCCGCGCCCTGATTGGCCAGCAGCTCCAAGATCCGCACCTGCCGCCTCAACTCGGCGGCCACCAGCGGCGACATCCCCTCCGTACGCCCCTCACGCCTCGCGCTCAGCGTCGACGGGCTGCCGCCTCCGTCCGGCACGGTGTCCAGCAGCCGATGGATCTGCAGCGCGGCGACGGAGCAGGCGTCGGCCCACTCCCGCAACCTGGCCGCGGAACGCGTGGAGGGCACGGCGCCGAGCATGCGGTAGGCGAGGGTGATGGCCTCGTCAGCCGATGCGTCCTCCAGGACGTCCGCACCGCCCAACTCCACCCGCGCGTCGGCGAGCGCCGCGTCCCAGGACCCGCCCTCGGCGAGACTGCCCCACAGCGGACGCAGGACCTCGTCCCCGCCGCCGAGAAGCGGAACACACCGGTCGAGGCAGGCGAGCCCGCTCGCCGCCAGCCCCCTCTCGTCGGCCTCGGCAATCAGCTCGACCAGACTCGGGCCGCCCATGTCGTACGCCTCCCGTTGCGGACAATGCACGTCACCTACTGCGTGCGAGCCGCCAGGAACGTCACTGCAACTGCGTACGGACCCTCAGAAAAGTCACTGCGGCACCACGCCGAGCCGGTCGAGGAAGCGGAAGAAGAGCTCCTCCGCCGATGGTTCCGCTGCGGCGTTCAATACGTCGAGCAGGGGCGCAGGCGCCACCGTCCTGCCCGATTCCGCCGCCCATGTCACCGCCCGCTGCGCCGCGTCGCGCGGCTCGAGGAAGTAGTCGTCCAGGCTCAGGCCGTCGTCGCCGAGGTAGCCGGCCATCGACTCGCGAGCCAGGCACGTCGTCCACACGCCGCTCTCCGGGGCCGCCGCCTCGACGACCACGCAGTCGCTGTCCATCACATAGCCGAAGAGCGCGGGCGAACCCGTCTCCAGGGCCAGGGTGTTCATGTTGCCGACGTCACGGGTGCCGTCGCCGCCGGGCACCTCCCACACCTGCCAGCCGTCGTCCCGCTGCACGAGGAGACTGAGCTCGTCCCGCACTCCCGCCACCGCCGAGAGCTCCACGAGTGGCCGCTCGCTCCTGCCCACGACGTAGTAACCCCAGTAGCCCATGCGCGCGTACCCCCGTGTACTCGACTCTGCTCGAACTCAAGTGCCCTCGACGGCCTTCAAGGGCTGAGATCGGCTTTTGCCGAATACACCACAGACGTATGCAAGTTCGCCACCGGAAAGCCGAAAACGGATCTACTAGACCTCTCCGGCACAGTGCGCCGGTCAGGCGATGGGGAACCCGACCTCGCCTTCACGTCCTGCATCCGCGTCAGCCGCAGCACGAACAGGATCACCGTCACGGCAGCCCCGTCATGCAGGACGTCAGCCCACGTCCCTCCCCAGGGCGTCGACGGCCTCCGGGACCTATCCCACCTGGTCGGCCAGCTTGACGAATTCTCCCCAGGGCAGGACCGGTTCGCGTGCATCCCACAGCTTCTGGACCGTGGCCCGCAGCGGCATCCGGATCCCCTGCGCCACCTGCTCCTGCGTCTGCGAGTCGGCGAGGTCGCACCAGACCGCGAAGGATCCGCCGAGGATCTGGCCGTCGTACTCCTTGCTCACCGGCTTCGTCCCACGGATCACCAGCGGGGTCCACTGCTCGTAGATCCGCTGCCCGGTGGGATAGCGGAAGTCGTTGGGCTGGCCGAGGACGTAGTAGAGGTACTCGTCGTTGTAATTGATGACCTTCCGGCCGTCCTTCAGATACTCGACCGGCTCCCTCGCCCCGATCTCCTTGCCCGTCCAGTACGCGACCTGGAGATCGTCGTCGGCCTTCTCGACGCCGCCGCGGAAGAACCCGTCGTTCCAGGCCCTGAGCCCCCGCTCAAAGGGGCGCATGGTCTCGGCCCGGTCGTTGAGCCAGCCGGTCGCGAGGTCCTGGACGCGGGCGTCGGCCCCGTACTTCTCGCGGGCGGCGGAGGCCAGCTGCGGGTAGCTGGCCTCGGGGTCGGAGACCATCAGGGCGCGGTACTCGTCGGCGCCGAGGTGCCAGTAGCGCCCCGGGAAGAGATCCGCGTACTCCTCGAGCAGATCGTCGACGATCTGCGCGGCCTGCGGCTTGGAGATGTCGACGGCGCCGCGCGCGGCGACGCCGCGGGTGTCGCGGAGCTGGAGCGAGGGGTGCGCGGCGATGACCGCGCCGAGGTGCCCGGGCGAGTCGATCTCGGGTACGACGGTGATGTGGCGGCTGGCGGCGAGCTTGAGGATCCGGCGGACCTGGGCCTTGCTGAGGTGGTCGCGCGAGACGATCTCGGGGTGCGAGTCCGACTCGATGCGGAAGGACTGGTCGTCGGAGAAGTGCAGACCGATCTGGTTGTACTTGAGGTCGCCGAGCTCCCGGATGCGGTCCTCGATCCACGCCGCGTCGAAGTGCTTGCGCGCGATGTCGATCATGAAGCCGCGCTGGGGCTTGGCGGGGCGGTCGCGTACGACGCCTTCGGGCGCGGTCTTGCCGCCGCGCACCTCCTGCTTCAGGGTGCGCGTCCCGTAGAAGACGCCCGCCTCCTCGGGGGCGGTGATCTTCACCCGCTGCCCCTTCACGGAGAGGGTGTACGACTCGTCCCTGCCGTCGGATGTGCCGGCCGCCTTGGACTCGTCCGGGGTGAGCGCGAGCTCCACGTCCCCTTCGCGGGGGTCGGCGTCACCTGCGTACTTGAGCTTGAGCTCCCCGGCGAGCAGCTTGCCCTCGTCCGCGAGGTCGCCGTCCCCGATGACCACGCGTCCGCTGCCCCTCGGCTTCCATCCCGGCCCGCGCGCCGCGGTGTGCTCGCTCACGGCGGGGATCGTGGAGGGGGCCTTGGAGAGGGGGTAGGACTTCGTGGGCGAGGGGGCCCTGGAGACGGCGGACTTGTTGTCGGAGGGGGGAGACGCGGGCGCGCCACCGTCCCCGTCATCGGGCCAGACGGCGACGGTCAGGGCGACGGCACCGGCGGCGACGGCTGCGGAGGCGAGGGCGAGGCGGCGGGGGATCACTGGCTACCGTCCTTCGTCGGGCGATGCCCTGCGGGGCACATGGGCGGGCGGGCGGTACAGGAGACCCTCCACCGGGCGGCACGGGCGGCAGTCATCCGCACACCGTAAAGCGGGGCTTGCGGCCACCCCGTCCACCACGCGAAGCGAAACTCTCCCATCCGGGTGAAGTTCACGCATCCGTCAGACACTCCTCACCACTCCTCGCTAGCGTTACGACAAATCCCCCACCCGTCCCTCATCGATGCCCCCTGCCCAGGAGCCCCCGCTGCCCGCGCACAGTTCACCCAACCCTCCGGCGGAGCCGAACCGCGCCCCGGAGTACCTGAACACGGCAGAGCCCGGCGCGGCCGAAGCCGCCTTCCTCACCTGCTGCGGCAGCCGCCTCTGGGCCCGCCGCCTCGTCGCGCACCGGCCGTATCCGGACCTGGACGCCCTGCTCGCCGCGTCCGACGAAGCGGCGTACGACCTGCCGCCCGCGGACCTCGCCGAGGCCCTGGCCTGCGAACCTCTGCGCCCGGCCATCCCCAGCCAGGGGACCTACACCGCCGCGGACACCGCCCTGCGGGCCGCGCACGCCGCGTACGAGAGCCGCTTCGGTCACGTCTTCGTGATCTGCCTGGACGACGTCCCGCCGACCCAGGCCCTGGACCATCTGCTCGCCGGAATCCGCGCCCGGCTCGCGGCCGAACCGGAGGAAGAGCGAGTCCTGGCGGCCGAGGAGATGCGCAAGCTCGCCCGCGGGCGACTCACCCGACTCGTGCACGACCTGAATAGCCCGTACGTGCCTGTTTGATTGCCTGTTTGATCACACCTGGCTACCCCGCGCGAGCGAACCGACAACTCGTCGATACGATGACGAGCGGCCGGTGGACCGTACCCGGCCGGGCCCGTCCGACCACCCAAGCCGGCTGGCCCCAATCCCCGCTCCCGGAGGGTTCTGCCGTGCCGGCTGGAACGCTGTACCGCGGCCGGGAAGGAATGTGGTCCTGGGTGGCTCACCGAGTCACCGGCGTCCTCATCTTCTTCTTCCTGTTCGTGCATGTGCTGGACACCGCTCTCGTCCGCGTCTCCCCGGAGGCGTACGACGATGTCGTCAGCACTTACAAGACGCCCCTCGTCGCACTCCTTGAGTACGGCCTGGTCGCCGCCATCCTCTTCCACGCCCTGAACGGCCTGCGTGTCATCGCCGTCGACTTCTGGTCGAAGGGCCCGCGTTTCCAGAAGCAGATGCTCTGGACCGTCATGGGCATCTGGATCGTCCTGATGGTGGGGGCGCTCTACCCGGTCCTCGGCCACGCCGTCCGCGAAGTCTTCGGGAGCTGACGCCAGACATGTCCGACACCACGCTCGACACATCCGGAGTGGGTCCCGTCGAAGGCGCCTCGCTCTACGACGTCGACAACCCGGCGCCCCTCATCGAGGCGCCGCGCAAGCGCACCTCCAAGACCCCGCGCTCGACCCGCGGCAACTTCGAGATGGCCGCATGGCTCTTCATGCGCCTGTCCGGCGTCGTCCTGGTCGTCCTTGTCATCGGCCACCTGCTGATCCAGCTGGTGCTCGACGGCGGCGTGAGCAAGATCGGCTTCGCTTTCGTCGCCGGTCGCTGGGCCTCGCCGTTCTGGCAGGTCTGGGACCTGCTGATGCTGTGGCTCGCGATGCTGCACGGGGCCAACGGCCTGCGCACGGTCATCAACGACTACGCGGAGCGCGCCAACACGCGCCTGTGGCTCAAGGGCCTGCTGTACACCGCCACGGTGTTCACCATCCTTCTGGGCACGCTGGTGATCTTCACCTTCGACCCGAACATCCGCTAAAGCCGAGGCGAACCCAGTGAAGATTCACAAGTACGACACTGTCATCGTCGGCGCCGGCGGCGCGGGCATGCGCGCGGCCATCGAGGCGACGAAGCGCAGCCGGACCGCGGTCCTGACGAAGCTCTACCCGACCCGCTCCCACACGGGCGCGGCGCAGGGCGGCATGGCCGCCGCGCTCGCCAACGTGGAGGAGGACAACTGGGAGTGGCACACCTTCGACACGATCAAGGGCGGCGACTACCTGGTCGACCAGGACGCCGCCGAGATCCTGGCGAAGGAAGCCATCGACGCGGTCCTCGACCTGGAGAAGATGGGCCTGCCCTTCGGCCGTACGCCCAAGGGTGAGATCGACCAGCGCCGTTTCGGCGGTCACTCCCGCAACCACGGCGAGGCTCCTGTCCGCCGTGCCTGCTACTCGGGCGACCGCACCGGCCACATGATCCTCCAGACCCTGTACCAGAACTGCATCAAGGAGGGCGTGGAGTTCTTCAACGAGTTCTACGTCCTCGACCAGCTCCTGGTGGAGATCGACGGCGTCAAGAAGAGCGCGGGCGTGGTCGCCTACGAACTCGCGACCGGCGAGATCCACATCTTCCAGGCGAAGGCCGTGGTCTACGCGTCGGGCGGCACCGGCAAGTTCTTCAAGGTGACGTCTAACGCGCACACACTGACGGGCGACGGCCAGGCGGCCTGCTACCGCCGCGGCCTGCCGCTGGAGGACATGGAGTTCTTCCAGTTCCACCCGACCGGCATCTGGCGCATGGGCATCCTTCTCACGGAAGGCGCCCGTGGTGAGGGCGGCATCCTCCGTAACAAGGACGGCGAGCGCTTCATGGAGAAGTACGCGCCGGTCATGAAGGACCTGGCGTCCCGAGACGTCGTGTCCCGCTCCATCTACACGGAGATCCGAGAGGGCCGCGGCTGTGGTCCCGAGGGCGACCACGTCTACCTGGACCTGACGCACCTCCCGCCGGAGCAGCTGGACGCGAAGCTTCCCGACATCACGGAGTTCGCCCGCACCTACCTCGGCATCGAGCCCTACACGGACCCGATCCCGATCCAGCCGACCGCGCACTACGCCATGGGCGGCATCCCGACGAACGTCGAGGGTGAGGTCCTCGCGGACAACACCACCGTCGTGCCGGGTCTGTACGCGGCGGGCGAGGTGGCCTGCGTGTCGGTGCACGGCGCCAACCGCCTGGGCACCAACTCGCTCCTGGACATCAACGTCTTCGGCAAGCGCGCGGGCGTCGCCGCCGCGGAGTACTCGGCGAAGCACGACTTCGTCGAACTCCCCGAGAACGCCGAGGAGCTCGTCGTCGCCCAGGTCGAGCGCCTGCGCGACGCCACGGGCACCGAGCGGGTCGCCGAGCTCCGCAAGGAGCTGCAGGAGACCATGGACGCCAACGTCATGGTGTTCCGCACGGAGCAGACGATCAAGACGGCGGTGGAGAAGATCGCGGAGCTCCGCGAGCGCTACCTCAACGTCTCGATCCAGGACAAGGGCAGGCGCTTCAACACCGACCTCCTGGAGGCCATCGAGCTGGGCAACCTGCTCGACCTGGCCGAGGTCATGGCGCAGTCGGCCCTGGCCCGCAAGGAGTCGCGCGGCGGTCACTACCGCGAGGACTTCCCGAACCGCGACGACGTCAACTTCATGCGCCACACCATGGCGTACCGCGAGGTCGGCGACGACGGCGCCGAGTCGATCCGCCTCGACTACAAGCCTGTCGTCCAGACCCGCTACCAGCCGATGGAGCGTAAGTACTGATGGCAACCCCGACCCTCGACAAGGAAGACGCCAAGCCCGAGGCCGGCTTCGCCGACTCCCCGTACATCACGGTCACCTTCCGCATCCGCCGCTTCAACCCGGAGATCTCGGCGGACGCGACCTGGGAAGACTTCGAGATCGAGATCGACCCGAAGGAGCGTGTCCTCGACGCCCTTCACAAGATCAAGTGGGACATGGACGGGTCGCTGACCTTCCGTCGCTCCTGCGCCCACGGCATCTGCGGCTCGGACGCCATGCGCATCAACGGCCGCAACCGCCTTGCCTGCAAGACCCTGATCAAGGACATCAACCCGTCCAAGCCGATCTCGGTCGAGCCGATCAAGGGTCTGACGGTCCTGAAGGACCTGGTCGTCGACATGGACCCGTTCTTCCAGGCGTACCGCGACGTCATGCCGTTCCTGGTCACCAAGGGCAACGAGCCGACGCGCGAGCGTCTGCAGTCGCCGGAGGACCGCGAGCGGTTCGACGACACGACGAAGTGCATCCTGTGCGCGGCGTGCACGTCCTCGTGCCCGGTCTTCTGGAACGACGGCCAGTACTTCGGCCCGGCCGCGATCGTCAACGCGCACCGCTTCATCTTCGACTCGCGTGACGAGGCGGGCGAGCAGCGCCTGGAGATCCTCAACGACAAGGACGGCGTGTGGCGTTGCCGCACGACGTTCAACTGCACGGACGCGTGCCCGCGTGGCATCGAGGTCACGAAGGCGATCCAGGAAGTAAAGCGCGCACTGATCACGCGCCGCTTCTGAGCACGTACGTCTTCGGCAGTACGTTTTCGGCAGTACGTCTTCGGCAGTACGTTTTCGTGGGCCCCGCTCCTGGTTTCGCACCGGGGGCGGGGCCTTCGCTGTTACGTTACGGCCGCGGCTGCCCCGGGCGGCGGTCCACGGCGGTCAGGTCGATTGCGACGTCGAAGGGCGAGGAGACCTTGAGGCGGTCGCTCGGCCTGGTCCCCGCCCCGAACCACTACGCGTACGTCGACAATCCCTTGCGCTGGAGCGACCCGCTCGGCCTTGAGGGCGATGATCCGGTGCGCGTCTACGACGACTCGACGTACGACAAGCATGGTTCGGGAAGCAGCGGGTCGGCCAAGGGCGAGATCGGCCGCGCTCCCGCGAACGGCCAGGCGGCGCTGTGCCGGTCCATCCCGTTGGGCGACCCGAACAACCCGGCCAAATTCCGGCGCCTCGGCATGGATCACGTCAACAACGAGATCGTGGTCGTGGACCGACACGACTACACCACTGACAAGAACGGAAAGATCGTCAAGGAGATCTACCACGGCCACGTCCAGGGCCCTGCACCAGTGCTTGACGAGATCGCGCGGTGCGATGCGGACCGGCTTGAGGGGTGAACCGGACCGGCTTGAGGGGTGGACGGGCAGGACCTCGGCTGATCCGCCGAGACGGAACGAACCCCGAGAGCGTGGCACGTACAGGGGTTCGACACGCCCCGGCCCGAGGGATCTGCCTCGGCCGTTTGGGCGGCGATTGGTCCGAGTGCCCCGCCGACCATCCGCGATGCGGCCGAATTGCCGTCTACCGACCTACCCTGACGGAATGTCAGACAACCAGTCGGTCGGCCTGTCCGTTGACCAGTCCGTTCGTCAATTCGGTGAGCAGTCGCCGACCGAGCTGCTCGGCTTCGACAATGTCCTCTTCCCCGTCGGCGACCTCGCGGAAGCCGTCAGCTTCTACGAGCGCGCCGGGTTCCCCGTGTCGCACCGGATCGACGAGATCGGGCTCGCGATCCTGAAGGTGGGCAAGGAGACGCCCGGGCTCTTGCTGCGGGTGGAGGAGGGGATCGAGCATCGGCCGTCCGCCTGGGCCACGCCCCGGGTGTGGATCGAGGTGCCCGACGCGCGGGCCGCCGGAAAGGCCCTCGATGATGTCGGGGTCAAACTCCTGGCCCCGCCCTTCTCCGTCGCCACCGGGTACACCGTGGAGTTCGCCGATCCGTGGGGGAACGTCATCGGGTTCACCGACTACCGCAAGCGGCCTGAGCTGGCTCGGAGTTGAGCGGTGGGGCGTGCGTCACTTCCACTGCGCCCCGCCACCCTCCTCCGCCACCACCATGATGCGGCGCAGCATGTCCGAGAGCTGCGCCCGCTCCTCCTCGGGGAGCGCCCCGAGGAGGCGGTACTCCTCGTGGCCCAGTACATCCATCGCGCCCAGCCAGATCGACCTGCCCGCGTCGGTCAGTTCCACGTCCACCCGGCGGCGGTCCGTCTTTGACGGCGTGCGGCGGATCAGGCCCCGCTTCTCCAGACCGTCCAGGCGGCCCGTGACGGAGGCGGGGGCCAGGTCCAGGTCCGCGGCCAGTTCGGAGGGGGTCGCCCGGCCACCTCGGCCCGCCAGTTTGTGGAGGGTGTCGAACTCGTGGCGTTCCAGGGCGAAGTCGACCAGGGACTGTTCGCGCACTCTGCGCAGATGGACCGTCAACTTCTTCATGCGCGTGACCGCGCCCTCGACGTCGGGGTCGAGGGCGGGTAGCACCGGCAGCCAGCGTTCCACGTGACCGTCCGTCCAGTCGCGGACCGGCCCGCTCTCGCCGGGCTCCCCGTCCCCGGGGTTCTCACTCTTACGCCTCTTCGCCATATGCAGCAGCCTACTTCGCATGCTTCGGCCCCTTATATTTCGTTGACGAATAGTTCGGTACCGAAATACAGTCCCCTCCATGCTGTCGCACCCCCTGCTGCGCAACCGCTCCTTCCGGCT
This sequence comes from Streptomyces sp. A18, assembly GCF_059026065.1. Taxonomy (NCBI): domain Bacteria; kingdom Bacillati; phylum Actinomycetota; class Actinomycetes; order Kitasatosporales; family Streptomycetaceae; genus Streptomyces; species Streptomyces sp. A18. Next base: position 166,813 of record NZ_JBWLKL010000008.1, read on the forward strand.
GTTCTTCGTCGGCCGCTCCCTGTCCGTCATCGGCGACGCCGTCATCCCCGCCGCCCTCGCCATCGCCGTACTCCGCGCCACCGGGTCCACCTCCGCACTCGCGCTCGTACTCGGCTGCGCGATGGGGACGAAGCTGCTGTTGCTGCCGCTCGGCGGTGTCGTGGGCGACCGGTTCAACGCCCGCACCGTGGCCCTCGCCGCCGACCTGGTGCGGTGCGTGACCCAGCTTTTCGTCGGCGTACAACTGCTCGGTGGCGATCCAGAGTTGTGGCAGCTCGCCCTCGCCGAAGCAATCGGCGGCGCCGCCTCCGCCTTCGCCATGCCGACCCTGTCACCGCTCGTCGCCGGGACGGTCGCCCCGAAGGACCGGCACGCGGCCAACGCCCTGCTGGGCGTGGTCAGCAGCGGCTCCCGCGTCGGTGGCCCCGCGCTCGCCGGGCTGCTGATCCTGGTCGCGGGGCCCGGCTGGGCGTTCGTGCTCGACGGCGTCTCCTTCGCCATCAGCGCGTGTCTCCTGGCCGCCGTCCGTGTCAACCGCACGGCCGAAGAACCCACCGCTCGCCGGTCCCTGCGCAAGGATCTCCTGGAAGGCTGGCACGAGGTCCGCAGCCGCGACTGGTACTGGACCAGCCTCGTCGCGCACTCCGCGTGGAACGGCGCCGCCGCCGTCCTCTTGACGCTCGGACCCGTCCTCGCCGTCGAGGAGTTGGGCGGGGAGGGGACTTGGATCGCGATCCTCCAGGCGGGCGCCGTCGGCCTCCTGGCCGGCTCCCTGCTCGCCGGGCGCGCGCGGCCGAGGCGCCCGATCCTCACGGCCAACCTCGGTCTCGCGACGTACGCCCTGCCGCTGGCTCTGCTCGCCGCCGAGGCCCCTGCACCTGCCGTGATCGCCGCGTACGGCCTCGCTCAGGCGGGGCTCGGCTTCCTCAGCCCCGTCTGGGCGACGTCGGTCCAGGCCGCGATACCGTCCGGAGCCCTCGCTCGCGTCACCTCGTACGACTGGCTGTTGTCGTTGGCCGCGATGCCCCTTGCGTACGTCCTCGGGCCGCTCGCGGCGGACGCGTGGGGCACGGCGACCCCGCTGTGGATCGCGGCCGTGGTGGTGGGCGTCGCGTGCGCGGGGACGGCGGCGGTGCCGGGAGTGCGCCGCTTCGGGGTGAGCGACGGCGGGTGTCAGGCCGACCCCGGACCTCAGGCCGACCCCGGACCTCAGGAGGCCGCCCCCGGCGACACCGGCCTCTCGAAGAACGTCTCCAGCGACACCGTCGCCTGAGTCCCACTCACGCCCTCGATCGCGTAGAGACGCCGCAGCACGTCCTGGAGCTGCTCCGTTGTCGACGTACGGACCTTGACCAGGACGCTCGCCGCGCCCGCGATGACGTGCGCCTCCTGGATCTCGGGGATCGCGGCGAAGTCCTCTGCCCGCTCCCCCATCCATGCCGTCGAGTCGACCATGACGAAGGCCAGCACGCCCTGCCCCACGGCCGCCGGGTCCACCTCGACCGTCGTACGGCGGATCACTCCGCGCTCACGCAGCTTGCGGACCCGTTCGTGGGCCGCGCCCGCCGAGAGGCCGACTGCCTTGCCCAGGGTCGCGTAGGGCTGGGCGGCGTCCTCTTGCAGCAGCGCCAGCAGCTCTCGGTCGGTGTCGTCCATCAGCGGTGCTCCCACCGGTGCTCCCACCCTCCGTTCGCCCGCCCTTGACTTCCACCATATCTGATACTGCATTATCGTCACACTGCCGAATGTGATTCACTCCTCCGTCAGACAGGGGTCGTCATGTCCTCCCAGAAAGTCCCGACGTCGTACGAGGTTCTGGACGAGCGCTTCCGCACAGGACGGTGCGCCAACGGCGACGCCAAACTCGAAGTGCTGTACGACGACTGCCGGTGGGCCGAAGGGCCGCTCTACCTGCCCGCCTGGCGGCAGCTCATCTGGAGCGACATCCCCAACGACCGGCTGCTGCGCTGGGACGAGGCGACCGGCACCGTCGGCGTCTTCCGCGCCCCCGCCGGATACGTGAACGGCAACACCCTCGACCGGGAGGGGCGTTTGATCAGCTGCGAGCAAGGCAATCGGCGCGTGACCCGCACCGAGCACGACGGCCGCGTCACCGTCCTCGCCGACCGCTTCGAGGGCAAGCGGTTCAACAGCCCGAACGACGCCGTGGTCCGCTCGGATGGGTCAGTTTGGTTTTCCGACCCGGACTTCGGGATCACCAGTGACTACGAAGGGTTCCGCGCGGCCCCCGAGATCGGTGCCTGCAACGTCTACCGGATCGACCCCGTGACCGGTGACGTGCGGATCGTCGCCGACGGCTTCGACGGACCGAACGGGCTCGTCTTCTCGCCGGACGAGCGGCAGTTGTACGTATCCGACACGCGCGCCGCAGCGATCCGCGTCTTCGATGTGCGCGATGACGGGACCCTCGCGGACGGCGCCGTCTTCGCCGAGGCCAAGGACTCCGGCTTCGACAACATCCGCTTCGACGACGGAGGCCGCCTGTGGGCAGCCGCCTTCCACAACGGAGTGCACTGTTACGACCCCGACGGCACTCTCATCGGGCGGCTCACCGTCCCCGAGCCCGTCTCGAACATCGCCTTCGGAGGGCCGAAGAACAACCGGCTCTTCATCACTGCGACGACCTCGCTCTACTCGCTGGTGATGTCCGTGACGGGGTTGCCGAGGGTCCGGGTCCTCTGATCCGAGGGCCGGCTAGTTCACCGTGTCCATCTCCCCCACCGCCAGCTCCACGTCGTACACCAGCGGTTCGCCCGCGACCACGATGTGGCGCGCGCGGGACACGTATCCCGGGGCCGTGACGGCCAGCAAGTAGGCGCCCGCCGACGGGGCAGCGACGATGTACGAACCGTCGGCAAGAGAAGTGACGCGGTCCAACTGACGGCCCCCCTTGGAGAGGAGGGTCACGATCGCGCCCTCCACCGGTTCGCCCTCAGCGGTGCGGATGAAACCGTGCACTACTGAGGCGGCGCTTTCACCGTCGGACTTCGAGGACTTCGGGTACGCCTCGGACTTCGGGTACGCCTCGGACTTCGGGTACGCCTCGGACTTCGGGTACGCCGCGGACTCCGGGTACGCCGCGGACTCCACCACGCGCGCGTGGGGCACCGGTGCCGTACTCTCCGGCGCTTCCCGCGGCTCCACCGCCAAGTGCGGAAGGCGCTTCTCCAGGCCCGCGGGAAGCCACCAATTGGAGCGCCCGAGCAGGTGCATGGCGGCCGGGACGAGGGCCGTACGCAGGATGAACGCGTCCAGGGCGACCGCCGCCGCCAGGCCGATGCCCGCCATCGCTCCCTCCATGTCGCCGCTCAGGACGAAAGCGGAGAAGACGCAGATCATGATCAGGGCCGCACAGTTGATGACCCGGCTCGTCTCCGCGAGGCCGACGCGAACCGCTCGCGCGTTGTCCTTCGTGTGCACCCACTCCTCGTGCATACGGCTCACCAGGAACACCTGGTAGTCCATCGAGAGCCCGAAGAGCAGCGACAGCATGATGACGGGCAGGAAGGCCGTGATCGGGCCCTCCTTGCCGATGCCGAGGATCTCCGTGCCCCAGCCCCATTGGAAGACCGCCACCAGTACGCCGAAGGACGCCGCCGCCGCGATCAGGTTCATCAGGGCGGCCATCAGCGGCACCACCAGCGAGCGGAACGCGATCAGCAGCAAGAGGAAGCCGAGCGCGATGATCGCTCCTACGAAGTAGGGCAGTCGGTCTCCCGTCACCGCGGCGAAGTCCTTGAAGACAGCCGTGACGCCGCCTACATGGGCCTCGACGCCGGATTCCGGGATCACGTCTCCCCGTAGACGGTCGATGAGTTGATCCGTCTCCTCGGACTGAGGGGACGTGGTCGGGACGACGTTGATGACGGAGATGCCGTCCGAGGGTGGCGCCGCCGCCACCCTCGCGACGCCCTCCGTGTCGCGGATGGTCGCCACCAGGCTCCCCGTGTCCGCTTCTTCGGCCACTACTTGCAGTGGGCCGTTGAATCCCGGACCGAATCCCTCGGCGAGCATGTCGTACGCCTGACGGGTCGTCGTCGACTCCTGGTGGTTGCCCTGGTCGGTCGCGCCGAGCCGCAAGGAGAGCAACGGCAGCGCCAGGAAGGCCATCACCACGAAGGCGAGCGCCGCGATCGAACGCGGGCGCTTCTGGACGTACGAGGACCAGCGCGCCGCGAGGCCGCTCGCCTCGACGGGCTCCGGCCCCGTAGCGGCGAGGCGGCGACGCTGCCTGCGGCTGAGCACCCGAGGGCCGAGCAGGCCCAGGAGCGAGGGCAGCAGCGTGATGGCCGCGAGGACGCTCAGAACGACCGTCAGGGAGGCCGCGATGACGACGCCGTCCAGGAACCGCATGTTCATCACCAGCATCCCGGCGAGCGCGATACACACCGTGCCGCCCGCGAAGAGCACCGCGCGGCCCGAGGTGTTCAGGGCCTGCACCGCGGACTCCTCCGGCTCCATCCCGCGCAGGATGCCGCGCCGGTGCCGGGTGACGATGAAGAGCGCGTAGTCGATGCCGACACCGAGGCCGATCAGCGAGCCGAGCAGCGGGGCCACTTCAGGGATGTCCGTGACGTGACTGAGGAGCATCGTCGACAGCATGCCGAGGCCCACTCCGAAGACGGCGATGACGATCGGCAGAACCATCGCGAAGAGCGAGCCGAAGGCCAGGAAGAGGACGATGGCGGCGGCCCCGATGCCGACCATTTCGGCGACACCGGTGGGCGGCTCCTGGATGCGGGTGATCGCCTGGCCGCCCAGTTCGACCTGGAGACCGGAGCGTTCGGCGCTCTGAGCCGTGTCCACGACGTCCTGGACGAGCTCCTTGGGGACCGAGTTGGCCTCCTCGGCGAAGGTCACCCGGGCGTAGGCGGTGCGCCCGTTCTCGCTGGTCTGGGCCGCACCCGCCTGCCCGGACGCGTACGGGCTCTCGACCCCGCCGACGCCCTTCATGCCGGCGATCTCCTTCAGCACGGGCTCGATCCGGGAACGTACGTCCTCGTCACGAGCCGACGCTCCCTCGTCGACGCGCCAGACGACCGTGTCGGTGTCTCCGGAGCTCTCCGGAAAGGCCTGCGTCATGAGGTCGTACGCGCGCTTGGAGTCCGTGTCCGGCAGGGAGAACACGTTCGAGTAGTTGGTGCCCGCTGATGTCCCCGCCGCCCCCAGACCGAACAGTGCCGCCACCCACAGCACAAGGACCACCAGACGGTGCCGATAGCACCACCGCGCCAATGCCGCCACGATCCACTCCTCCTCAGCGTCGCCAGGTCCCCCGGGTCCGTGCCTTCAGGAGCCTCAGCATCGGCGGCAGCGCGCTCCTACGGCGCGAAGCGGCCATGATTCTCAAGTAACTCCAAGGCACGGACCGAGACTTCGTACAACGCGCGTGCCGATACTGAGGGCATGAGCCACGCCGAAGGCGAGCAGGGAACAGATGTCGGAGTGCGGACCGGTCCGGGTGTCGGGGGCCATGGCCCGGCTGTCGGGGTCCATGGTCCGGCTGCCGGGGCCACCGTCCTCGTCGTCGAGGACGAGCCGAGCATCGCCGACGTGCTGGCCATCGCCCTGCGCTACCACCGCTTCGACGTGATGGTGGCGGGCACCGTGCGCGACGCCCTCGCGCTCGCCGAGCGCACCCGGCCCGACGTGGCGCTCCTGGACGTGATGCTGCCGGACGGCGACGGCCGCGCCCTGGCCAGGGAACTGCGCGCCCGGCGTCCCGAACTGGCCCTGCTCTTCCTGACCGCGCGGGATTCGCCCGCCGAGGTCGTGGGTGCGCTCGGCTTCGGCGACGACTACATCACCAAGCCGTTCAACATCGACGAGGTCGTCGCCCGCATCGGGGCCGTCCTGCGCCGCACCAGGGCGGGCGACGTACTCCCCCAGCGCCCGCCGCTGCGCTACGGGGACCTGGAGCTGGACGAGGCGACGTACGTGGTGCGCCGCGCGGGACGCACGGCGCAGCTCACACCCACCGAGTACGCCCTGTTGCGCTTCCTGGTCCGCAACGGCGGCCGTGTGGTGCCCAAGGAGCAGCTTCTGCGCCATGTGTGGCAGTACGAGCACCAGGCCGAGTCGACCGTCGTGGAGACCTACATCAGCTATCTGCGGCGCAAGCTCGACGCGCTGGGCCCGCCGGTGATCACGACCCGGCGGGGTGTCGGATACGGCCTCGCATGAGGCGTGCGCACCGTGGCATGAGTTCGCTGCGCGCCAAGCTCACGTGGGTGAACGTGGCCCTGCTCGCCCTCGGCGTCGTCGTGGCGACCGGCGTGAGCGTCATGGGCATGCGCCACTACCTCCTGGACAGCGTGGACGCCGAGCTGACGCAGTCGCGCAAATCGCTGCTGAGCACCGGGCTCACCATGAAGGACATCGAGAGGCTCAGCGAGCTGGGCATCGCGCTCGACAAGCTCTCGCCCGGCGGCAAGGAGCGCGTCGGCGCGCTCCCGCGCGGGGACACGGTGTTCGTGGCGGTGGACGGTCGCGGCGAGCCCGTCTCCATCGGCGCGCTCGCGCCGACCGCGCGCCAACGCGCCCTGGCCGCCGCCGTCGACGACCCCGAAGGGGTCGCGGGCAGGTCCGGGCCGCAGAACATCACCCTGGACGGCGACTCCCACCGCATGGTGGGCGCGGAGCTCGCCGACGGCACGACGGTCCTGATGGCCGCGGCCACGCAGAACGTCGAATCGGGCATCAAGAAGGCGCTCAAGCTCGACGCCGCCTTCGGAGTGGTCCTGTTGGGGCTGCTCGCCGTCCTGACGATGCTCTCCGCGCACCATCGGCTCCGCCCCCTGGAGGACATGGTCGAGACGGCGTCCGCCATCGCGGAGGGCGACCTGACCCGGCGTGTGCCGTCGAGCCGCGCCCCGACGATGGAGACCGAGCAGCTGCGTCTCGCCCTCAACTCCATGCTCCACCAGGTCGAGTCCGCCTTCGAGACCCGCGAACGCAGCTCGGCACAGCTGCGCCGCTTCGTCGCCGATGCCTCGCACGAACTGCGTACGCCCTTGTCGGCGATCCGCGGCTACCTCCAGCTGTACGACAAGGGGATGCTCCGCGATCCGGCGGAACGCACGCGCGCGTGGAGCCGCGTGATCGCCGAGACCGACCGGATGGGGCACCTCGTGGACGAGCTGCTCACCCTGGCCCGCCTGGACCAGCAGCCGGAACTGCGCTTCAAGAACGTGGACTTGAGCCGCCTGGTACGGGACGCCGCCGACGACCTGCGGATGCAGGAGCCGGAGCGCCCGCTGACGGTGCGTGCCGACGGGGCGGTGCTGATCCGCGCGGACGAGTCGGGGCTGCGGCAGGTGCTCGGCAATCTGCTGGGCAACGTACGCGTGCACACTCCGGTCGAGGCGCCGGTCACGCTGGGGGTGGAGCGGCAGGGCGGGGTGGTGCGGCTGCGCGTCGCCGACCGGGGGCCGGGCCTCGCGGAGGAGGACGCGGCACGGGTGTTCGACCGCTTCTTCCGCGCGGGCGGGGGCGGGGGGAGCGGTCTCGGCATGGCGATCGTGCAGGGGGTGGTGGTGGCACATGGCGGTGAGGTGGGGGTGGAGACGGCACCCGGCGAGGGACTTTTGGTGACGGTGACGTTGCCTGCGGGGGCGCCGGGAGCGCCGGGAGCGCCGGGGTAAGGGGGCGTTTCGGTTGTGGGGCGGGGCTGTGCCGGTATGCCCCCCACGTACGCTCCCGGCTGCGGGTTCGCGGGGTGGGCGGGAAAGGCCTGTTCGTGCAGGGGCGGATGCGGGGTAAGCGAGCGGGCGGGCGGGAAAGGCCTGTTCGTGCAGGTGAGGCTGCGGGGTAACGGGCGGACGGGAACGGGTGGGAGAGCCCCGCGGCAACGCACAGGGCAAGGCAAGCCCTAGTGGCTCAGAGGCCTAGCAACCCGTACAAGCGCCCACACCGTCTTCCCATGCTGCCCCCGCTGCCAGACTCCCCACGCCTCGGCGAGCGCGTCGAGCAGGCGCAGCCCGCGGCCGTTATCCGCCCAGGGGCCCACGTCCCGCAGCGCGGGATCGGCGGGGCTCTCGTCGGAGACCTCTATGAAGCAGTCGCCGTCGGCAAGCACCGTCACCGCGACCTCGAACTCCCGTTCAAGGACGTGCCCGTGGCACACGGCATTCGTCGTCAGTTCCGACACGAGGAGCACGGCGTCCTGCAGCGCCACGCTCTCTTCCTTGTGCCCCCACGCGGCGAGATGATCACGCACGCGGAGCCGGGCGAGCGAGACGGATGCCGGGTGCGGTGGCAGCCGGAAAGCCTGACGTCGCAACAACGTTCCCCCTATGGCACACCAAAGCCCCAACTACCGCACACACTTCCGACACTTAATGCTGCGCAGAGGTAGTGCCCTGTGTCACACCGTCACCTCAAGGCCCGGCAGTATCCAGCCAGTTCGTCCTGCATCGAACCAACACGCGATCACGCCTGGCGGGAGGCCAGTTCGACGACCGTGATGTCGGACGGCGCCCCGACCCGCACCGGTGGTCCCCACGCACCGGCGCCACGCGTCACGTACAGCTGCGTGTCGCCGTACCGCTCGAGCCCCGCGAGCGTCGGGTTCGCCAGGTCGGCGATGAAATTGCCTGGCCACAGCTGTCCACCGTGGGTGTGCCCGGAGAGCTGGAGGTCGACGCCGTGCTTGACGGCGTCGTGGATGACGACCGGCTGGTGGGCCAGCAGGACGGAGGCCCGCGAGCCGTCCCGGTCACCCAGCGCCTTGGCGAAGTCGGGCCCGCGCCCCTCGCGCTCGCCCGCCACGTCGTCCACACCCGCGAGGTCGAAGCCGGGCAGTTCCGTGCGGGCGTTCTCCAGGGGACGCAGCCCGAGTTCGCGCACGTGATCGACCCACTGCCCGGCCCCCGAGAAGTACTCGTGGTTGCCGGTCACGAAGTACGTGCCGTGCCGCGCGCGGAGCTGTGCGAGAGGTGCTGCGGCGGGCCCGAGGTCCTCGACGCTGCCGTCGACCAGGTCACCGACTACCGCCACGAGGTCGGGCTGCGTGCCGTTGATCGTGTCGACCACGCGCTGGGTGAAACCGCGTCCGAGAATCGGCCCCAGGTGGATGTCGCTGACCACGGCGATCCGGAACCCGTGCGCCGCGCGCGGCAGCTTGGCCAGCGGCACGGTGACGCGCTTCACCTGCGGCCCGCGCAGCACGCCGTACGTTCCGTAGCCGACCGTTCCCACGGCGACGGCCGCGGCGGTCCCGCCGACGATCCGGGAGACGAAGAGGCGGCGCGAGGGCGCGGCCCGGTCCGCCCGCACTTCCGCGGCGGCGGGCTCCGCGGACTCCACGGACTCCACGGACTCCGCGGACTCCGCGGACTCCGCGGACTCCTGCGGGGCGGCGTCCTCTACGGAGAGGGCCTCCGTGGAACCGGCGCCCTCCGTAGGGGCGGGTTTCGCACGACGTCCCAAGAAGCGGCGTCTCAAGAAGAGACGTCTCAAGAAGAAGGGCCGTACGAGTTCCGCCGCAAGAAGCGCGAGGAAGAGATAGATCGACAGCGCCATCCACATGAAGCCCGGCCAGGCCAGCACCTGCTGGAGCCAGAACGGCGCCCCGGTCTGCTCGGCGACGATCACCCCGAACATCAGCAACGGCCCCGCAACGAAGGCCACGGAGCCCGCGCGCCGGGCGAGCCCTGGCCCGGCCGTGGTGTCCCGCACCAGGCGCCGCCACACGTACCACTGCATCCCGGCGAGAGCCGCGAGCGCGGCGACAGCGGCCAGCACGGACAAGACAATCACGGAGCGCGCCCCTCAAAGTGACCGATCAGTCATGACGTACGCCGCAGAGCACGCACTCCGCGCAACCCGATGGTCCCTACCACCGTCCCCAAGACAAAGGAGGCGACGGCGAGCGTCAGGTGGACCCAGAAGTACGCGCTCGGGTCGCCTGCGTCATCGAAGGCGAGCCCGCTGCCGTCCTTCCACAGGTTCTTGACGAAAGTGATCCAGATGAACCAGCTCCACACACCGAAGGCGAGCAGGAACCAGGAGACCGGGCGGCTGAGCTTCATACGTTCAGTATCGCGAGCCTTCCTTCCGCACCGCCGCCGGGGTGGGGAGCCCGCGCCGTCGAGGACACAGACCACCTCGGCGGCGACTCCCACAGCAGCGCCCTGTACGTTCTCGTCCGTGCCTGCCGCAAAAAAGACCGCCTTGTTGGTCACTTCCGTCGCATTGCTGACCATGTCGACCACTGCTCCCGCGTGGGCGGACGACAAGCCGGGAGGCGAGAAGAAGCCCGAGCCGCCCGCGTCGATGTCGACCGTCGGCGGCGCCAAGCTCGGCAAGCCGGGCACACAGGTGAGCCTGAAGGCGGGCGCGCCCGTCCTCCCCAAGGACCTGTCCGCGCGCTCCTGGATGGTCTCCGACGCCGAGACGGGCGAGGTGCTCGCCTCGCACAACTCGCACTGGCGGCTGCCCCCGGCGAGCACCCTGAAGATGCTCTTCGCGGACACGGTCCTGCCGAAGTTCCCCAAGACGCAGAAACACAAGGTCGAGCTCTCCGACCTGGCGGGCATCGGCGCGGGCAGCAGCATGGTCGGCGTCAAGGAGAACGAGACGTACACGGTCCACGACCTGTGGCTCGGCGTCTTCCTGCGGTCGGGCAATGACGCGGTGCACGTCCTGTCGGCGATGAACGGCGGCGTCCCGCAGACCGTCAAGGACATGCAGTCCCACGCCGAGGAGCTCCAGGCCCTCGACACGCATGTGGTCAGCCCGGACGGCTACGACGAGAAAGGGCAGGTCTCCTCCGCGTACGACCTGACGCTGTTCGCCCGGTCCGGGCTGCAGAAGAAGGACTTCCGCGAGTACTGCTCGACGGCCACCGCCAAGTTCCCCGGCGAGACCAAGAAGGTCACGAAGGGCAAGGACAAGGGCAAGAAGAAGCGCGAGCCCTTCGAGATCCAGAACACCAACCGGCTCCTCACGGGGGACATCGGTCTCGACGCCTACAAGGGCATCGCGGGCGTCAAGAACGGCAGCACCACGAACGCGGGCAACACCTTCACCGGTGTCGCCGAGCGCAACGGCAAGGTGCTGCTCGTCACCGTCATGAACCCCGACTCCGGGGAACAGCACGCGGTCTACAAGGAGACCGAACGCCTCCTCGACTGGGGCTTCAAGGCCTCGGGCAAGGTCGAGCCGGTGGGCGAACTGGTCGCCCCGAAGGGTGCCGGTACGGGCAGCGGCAAGGGCGCTCCCGGCGCAGGCAAGGACGGGTCGGACTCGTCCAAGAACGTGGCGCACGCCTCCGGCAAGGAGTCGGGCGGCGTCGGCATCGCGCTCGGGGTCGCGGCGGGCGTCCTGGCGCTCATCGCCGCCGGCTGGTTCGTGATCAGCCGCCGGATGCCGCTGCCGGACCGGGTGCAGCGGAAGAGCCGCCGCTGACGTCTCCGGGCTCTTCCTGCTGCTTCTTCCGCTCTTCTTGAGCTTCTGCTTCCCGGGCTTCTTCTTCTGTACGTCGCTCCTTCCGCGTCGCCGTCCAGGCGGCGCAGAAGAGCAGGAGTTTCGCGGTGAAGTTGATCCACAGGAGCAGCGCGACGGGCACTCCGAAGGCGCCGTACATGTTCTTGGACGCGACGCCCTTCATGTAGCCGCCGAGCAGCAGCTTGAGCAGTTCGAACCCGGCCGCGCCGATGAGACCCGCGGTGATCAGGTGGCGGCGGGGCGGCTGGACGCCCGGCAGCAGCGTCAGGACGTAGAGCAGCAGCAGGAAGTCCGCGAGTACGGCGATGGCGAACGCGATCGCCTGCAGCAGCACCCCGCCCCAGCCGTCCTCGGAGACCCCGACGAGGTCGGCGCTCCAGCCGACGGCGGTCGACGCGAGGGTCGAGGCGGCGACGGACGCGAGTCCGGCGCCGCCGAGTCCGACGAGCACCCCGGCGTCCTTGATCTTGCGCATGACGGGGTTCTCTTCGGTGTCCTCGAGCTCCCAGACGGCCCGCAGGCACTCCCTCATCGAGCCGACCCAGCCGATGCCGGTGAAGAGCAGCAGGGCGCCCGCGACGAGGCCGATGGTGCCCGCGTTGGCGACGAGGGCGTCCAGGTTCAGCTGATCGGAGATGCCGGGGACCTGCTTGGAGATCGTGTCCTCGAGCTTGTTCTGCTGGCTCTTGGAGAGCGTCGCGGCGGCGATCGCGGCGGCGACGGTGATCAGCGGGAAGAGCGCCAGGAAGCTGATGAAGGTCATCGCTGCCGCGAGGCGGGCCCAGTGCACGCTGTCGAGCCGCTCGTACGCGCTCCACGCGTGCGTGCGCATCAGGCGCTCCACCAGGGGCCCGATGCCGGGGAGCTTTTTCAGCCAGTCCATGATGCCTCCCTGCCCGCTGTACGGAAGACCAAGGTCCGGGTACCCCAAAAACGCAGGACCGTGGCGAGTGCCATACCGACTCCCGCACCGGAGACGGTGTCCGCGCGCTGTGAGGTGAGGCCCAGGCCGTAGTGGGAGACCGCGATGCAGAGCAACTGCACCAGGGCGCCCGCGATGTTGACGGCGAAGAAGATCCCGTACTGCCGAAGCCGCGAGGCTCGCGCCACTCCGGCTCCCTCGCGCCGCCGGTAGGTGCCGAGCGCGTTGCCCGCGTACGCGACCGTGCAACCGGCCAGGAAGGACAGCGCCTTGGCGGTCAGCGGGTCGAGGCCGACGGGGCCGCGCAGCCAGATGAACAGGCCGAGGTCGACGGCGTACGCGCAGATCCCGGCGGCGGCGAAGCCGAGCAGTTCGGGGCCCATGGCCCGCAGCCGCTCCCTGAAGGGGCTCACCAGTCGGCGACCGCTAGGCCGTACATGGCGATCCACACGAGGCCGATGACGGCGAGCGCCCGGTCACGCAGGACGACGTCCTCGGGCTCACCGGCCGTGCCCCGGTCGGCGAAGACGGCGTACCGCAGGACCGCGAGGACGAAGGCGGCCATGGACAGCTGCCGCCAGGGCAGCAGGCCGTTGCCGGTGCCGCCGCTCTCCATGGCCCACAAGCAGTACGCGAGGACGGCGACGCCCGCGGCAAGTTGCCACACGAAGCGGAGGTATCCGGTGGTGTATTCGGTGAGCAACGCGCGCGTGGCGCCCAGCTTCTCGGCACTCCCGGACATCTGGACGGCTTCGGAGTAGCGCTTGGCGGAGACCATGAAGAGCGCGCCGAAGCCCGTGGTGATCAGGAACCAGCGCGAGAGCGGAATGTCCAGGGCCACTCCCCCGATCATCGCCCGCATCAGGAAGCCGGTGGTGACGACGGCGAGATCGACGACGAGCACGTGCTTGAGGCTCACGCAGTAGGCCAGTTGCATCACTACGTAGGCGGCGAGCAGCCCCGCCGTCAGGGGCGTGCAGAACGCCGCGGCGGCCAGGGGCGCGAGCACGGCGAGCAGCCCGCCGACCGCGTACGCGACCGTCACCGGCACCTGACCGGCGGCGACGGGCCTGCGGCACTTGGTGGGGTGGGCGCGGTCGGCATCGGCGTCGCGCGCGTCGTTGATCAGGTAGACGGCGGACGCGGCGGCCGTGAACAGCGCGAACACCAGGACGAGTTGGATCAGCGCGTGCCGCGAGAAGAGTTCGCCCGCGGCGGCGGGGGCCGCGACGACCAGGACGTTCTTCACCCACTGGCGGGGACGCGCGGTCTTCAGGAGGCCGAGCGGCAGGGCGAGGGGGTTCGGTCCCGGCGGCCGGGGCGGCTGGGGGCGTTCGAGCAGGACGGTGCGCTCAGACATGCTTACGGCCCCCGTTCATCCAGGTGGAGCCCAGGCGCGCGGTGAGGGCGCCGAGGGCCGCGCCGGCCGCCACGTCCGTCGGGTAGTGGACGCCGACGACCATCCGCGAGACACACATCGCGGCGGCGAGCGGCGGGACGACGCGGGCTCCGACGGGACTCAGGGCGCCGTACGCGACGGTGGCCGCGGCGGCCGAAGTAGCGTGCGAGCTGGGGAAGGAGTGCCGTCCCGCGGTCCTGACGAGGGGCGCGGCGCCCGTGTCGCCGCCGGGGCGCGGGCGCCGTACGACCCGCTTGACGCCCATGCTGGCCAGGTGGGCCGCGGCGGTCAGCGCCGTGCCGCGCAGCCAAGCGCCGCGCCGCTCGCGGTCGACCGCGGCGCCCGCGAGCCCGGCGGCGATCCAGAGGGCGCCGTGTTCTCCGGTCCAGGACAGGGCCCGTGCGACGGCTGCCACGCGCGCGTCGGAGCCGCAGTCGCGCAGGGCCGACAGCAGCCGGTGGTCCATGTCGTGCATGTGGCCTCCTTCTCCGGGGACTTCAAGGACCTGACCTCCCGACTCTTCTAGCCAATCTCTCAATATTTACGGCAATATAGGACGACACTCCATCAATCACCCATTTCGGTGAGGGCTCTGACGAATAAGGGCAAACTGTCCTTGCTCGGGCGATACGGTCACGCCTATGCCTGCCGACTCCGCTCCGCCCGCCGACTCCGCGACCGCGACCGAGGCCGCGTCCATGGCGACGACCGAGGCCGTTTCCGTGTCGGGCTGGGGGCGCACCGCCCCCTCCACCGCCCGCCTGCTCCGCCCCCGTACGCCCGACGAGGCCGTGGCGGCACTCCGGGCCTGCGGGGAGCGCGGCGGCATCGCCAGGGGCCTTGGACGGGCCTACGGGGACGCCGCACAGAACGCGGGCGGCTCGGTCCTCGACATGACCGGCATGGACCGCGTGCACGCCATCGACGCGGACGCGGGCACCGTCCTGTGCGACGCCGGGGTCTCCCTGCACCACCTGATGGAAGTCCTGCTCCCGCTCGGCTGGTTCGTGCCGGTCACGCCCGGCACGCGCTACGTGACGGTCGGCGGCGCGATCGGCGCGGACATCCACGGCAAGAACCACCACGGGTCCGGGTCGTTCTCGCGCCATGTGATGGCGGTGGAACTACTCACCGCCGACGGCACGGTGCAGGCGGTCGAGTGCGGCACCCCCCTGTTCGACGCGACGGCCGGCGGCATGGGCCTGACCGGCGTGATCCTCGCCGCGACGCTGCAACTCCAGCCGGTCGAGACCTCCTTGATGACGGTGGACACGGAGCGCGCCACCGACCTGGACGACTTGATGGCCCGCCTCACCGCCACCGACCACCGCTACCGCTACTCGGTCGCCTGGATCGACCTCCTGGCGCGCGGCGCCGCGATGGGACGCTCGGTGCTCACACGCGGCGACCACGCTCCCCTGGACGCCCTCCCGGCACGCGCGCGTAGAGCCCCGTTGGCGTTCCGGCCCGGCCAACTGCCTTCCGCCCCCCGTTTCCTGCCCGAAGGGCTGCTCGGCCGGAAGTCGGTGGGCCTCTTCAATGAGCTCTGGTACCGCAAGGCACCCCGCTCCCGGGTGGGCGAGCTCCAGAAGATGTCGACGTTCTTCCACCCCCTGGACGGCGTCCCGCACTGGAACCGCGTGTACGGCCGCGGCGGCTTCGTGCAGTACCAATTCGTCGTCGGGTACGGCAAGGAAGAGTCCCTGCGGCGCATCGTGCGGCGCATCTCGGAGCGCGGCTGCCCGTCCTTCCTCGCCGTGCTGAAGCGCTTCGGAGAGGGCGATCCGGGCTGGCTCTCCTTCCCGATGCCCGGCTGGACCCTCGCCCTGGACATCCCGGCGAACCTGCCGGGCCTCGGCGCCTTCCTCGACGAACTGGACGAGGAGGTCGCCGCGTCCGACGGCCGCGTCTACCTGGCCAAGGACTCCCGCCTGCGGCCCGAGATGCTCGCCGCGATGTACCCGCGGCTCGACGACTTCCGCGCGCTGCGGGCGGACCTCGACCCGCGCGGCCTGTTCCGCTCGGACCTCTCGCGCCGCCTCGCCCTCTAGCACCTCCAGGAGTTGGTCCCATGAAGGACGCCTTCGGCACCCCCCAGTCCCTGCTCGTACTCGGCGGCACCTCCGAGATCGGGCTGGCCACGGCCCGCCGTCTGGTCGCGCGGCGCACCCGCACGGTGTGGCTTGCCGGGCGGCCGTCCCCGGGCCTGGAGAAGGCCGCTGCGGGCCTGCGCGACATCGGCGCGGACGTCCGCACCGTCGCCTTCGACGCGCTCGACTCCGAGTCCCACGAGTCCACGCTGGGCAAGATCTTCGCCGAGGGCGACATCGACATGGTGCTGCTGGCCTTCGGCATCCTGGGCGACCAGGCACGCGACGAGGACGAGCCCCTGTCGGCGGTGCGGGTCGCGCAGACGAACTACACCGGCGCGGTCTCGGCGGGCCTGGTCTGCGCGCGGTCGCTGCAGGCCCAGGGGCACGGCTCCCTGGTGATGCTCTCGTCGGTCGCGGGCGAGCGCGCCCGCCGCACGAACTTCATCTACGGGTCCAGCAAGGCGGGCCTCGACGCCTTCGCCCAGGGCCTGGGCGACGCGCTGCACGGCACAGGGGTGCACGTGATGGTCGTACGCCCCGGCTTCGTACGCTCCAAGATGACGGCGGGCCTGGAGGAGGCCCCGATGGCGACCACTCCGGAGGCCGTCGCGCTGGCCATCGAGACGGGCCTGCGGCGGCGCTCGGAGACCGTGTGGGTGCCCGGCGCGCTGCGGGTGGTCATGTCGGCGCTGCGGCACGTACCGCGGACGGTGTTCCGGCGGCTTCCGGTGTAAGGCTTCTCTTCCGGTACAAGGCTTCTCGGAGGCCGCGTCCAGGTAAGCGGGCGGGCAGCGCTTGAGCTCAGCGGGCGGGCAGCACGCCGTGCGCGGCCGGGGCCGCCGCCTGGGGTGGCACCAGGGGGCCACCGCCCCCGAAGACGAACTCGCGCAGCTTGCGCCACACTCCGTCGGCACCCTGCTCGTAGAGCGCGAAGCCGGTGCAGGGCCACTCGGCCTCGTACTCCGAGAGCTCCGCGTAGGCCCGGTCCATGGCCTCTTCGGAGATGCCGTGCGCCACGGTGACGTGCGGGTGGTACGGGAACTGCAGCTCGCGCGCCATGGGCCCGGACGCGTCCCGCACCCGCTCCTGCAGCCAGCCGCAGGCCGAGCCGCCCGCCATCACCTGGACGAAGACGACGGGCGACAGCGGACGGAACGTGCCCGTCCCGGAGAGGCGCATCGGGAAGGGGCGCCCGGCGGCCGCCACGGCCCCCAGGTGCGCCTCTACCGCGGGCAGCGCCGCGGAGTCCACCTCGGTCGGCGGCAGCAGCGTGACGTGGGTGGGGATGCCGTGCGCCGCGGGGTCCCCGAAGCCCGCGCGCCGCTCCTGGAGCAGGCTGCCGTGAGGCTCCGGAACCGCGA
Source organism: Streptomyces sp. A18 (assembly GCF_059026065.1). Taxonomy (NCBI): domain Bacteria; kingdom Bacillati; phylum Actinomycetota; class Actinomycetes; order Kitasatosporales; family Streptomycetaceae; genus Streptomyces; species Streptomyces sp. A18. Next base: position 184,057 of record NZ_JBWLKL010000008.1, read on the forward strand.
TCGACACACCGATCGTTACGGTCCCCACGTCGTACTCCTGTCGGTCGGGTGGCGGGCAGAGGGCGCTGTTGTACCTGGGGTGGTGCAGGGGGGGCTGTGTGGGTCAGTGCTTGGCGGGCAGGAGGCCCACCTTGTCGTACGCCTGGGCGAGGGTCTCCGCGGCTACGGCGCGCGCCTTCTCCGCGCCCTTGGCCAGGATCGAGTCGAGCGTCTCCGGATCGTCCAAGTAGGCCTGGGTGCGGTCCCGGAAAGGAGTCACGAAGTCGACCATGACCTCGGCGAGGTCCGTCTTCAGCGCACCGTAGCCCTTGCCGGCGTACTTCTGCTCCAGTTCCGGGATACCGATGCCGGTGAGCGTCGAGTAGATGGTGAGGAGGTTGCTGACGCCCGGCTTGTCCACGGTGTCGTAGCGCACGACCGTGTCGGTGTCGGTGATCGCGCTCTTGACCTTCTTGGCGGTGGCCTTGGGCTCGTCGAGGAGGTTGATCAGGCCCTTCGGCGTGGACGCCGACTTGCTCATCTTGATCGACGGGTCCTGAAGGTCGTAGATCTTCGCCGTCTCCTTGAGGATGTACGCCGCCGGGACGGTGAACGTCTCGCCGAAGCGGCCGTTGAAGCGCTCCGCGAGGTCGCGGGTCAGCTCGATGTGCTGGCGCTGGTCCTCACCGACCGGGACCTGGTTGGCCTGGTAGAGCAGGATGTCCGCGACCTGGAGGACCGGGTACGTGAAGAGGCCCACGGAGGCGCGGTCCGCACCCTGCTTGGCCGCCTTGTCCTTGAACTGCGTCATGCGCGACGCCTCACCGAAGCCTGTGAGGCAGTTCATGACCCAGCCGAGCTGGGCGTGCTCGGGTACGTGGCTCTGGACGAAGAGCGTGCAGCGCTCCGGGTCGAGTCCCGCCGCCAGGAGCTGGGCGGCGGCGAGCCGGGTGTTGGCGCGCAGCTCGGCCGGGTCCTGCGGGATCGTGATCGCGTGCAGGTCCACCACCATGTAGAACGCGTCGTGGGACTCCTGCAGCGCCACCCACTGGCGGACCGCGCCGAGGTAGTTGCCGAGGTGGAACGAGCCCGCGGTGGGCTGGATTCCGGAGAGCACGCGAGGACGATCAGAGGCCATGAGGCTCATTCTCTCAGGTGTCTCTCATTGCTCGGAAACAGACGTGTGACGGGTGTGCCGCGATCTTGTGATCCGTCACCTCGATCCGTCGCTTCGGTCCGTCGCTTCGCCCCGTCGCTTCGGTCCGTCGCTTCGGTCCGTCGCTTCGGTCCGTCGCTTCGGTCCGTCGCTTCGATCGGGTCGGGCGAATGCGGAACCGATCTCGTCCGGCCGGTGTATCAAGAGTGTGAGGGCACAGGGGGAGGTCCTGGAGGGGGGCCGCGTCGACGAGGGTGCGGTGATCGCGCGTGTGCGCGCCGGGGAGCCGGAGGCGTACGCGGAACTGGTGCGCGCTTTCACCGGGATCGCACTCAGGGCGGCAGTGGCACTCGGGGCGGGATCAGACGCGGAAGACGTGGTGCAGCAGGCCTTTCTCAAGGCGTACTGCTCCTTGGGGCGGTTCAGGGACGGCTCGGCGTTCAAGCCGTGGCTGCTGTCGATCGTCGCCAATGAGACGAGGAACACAGTGCGTTCGGCGGTGCGGCAGCGCTCGCTCGTCGGGCGCGAGGCCGCGCTCGCGGAGGCGGAGCCGCTGATACCGGAATCGGCGGACCCCGCGGTGGCCGCGCTGGAGCGCGAGCGCCGGTCGGCTCTGCTCACCGCGCTCGACCGGCTGAGCGAGGAGCACCGCCTGGTCGTCACGTACCGCTATCTCCTGGAGATGGACGAGGCGGAGACGGCCGAGGCGCTGGGCTGGCCACGGGGCACGGTCAAGTCCCGGCTGAACCGCGCGCTGCGGAAGCTGGGGCGGCTGCTGCCGCAGGGGCCGGACGCACCGGAAGGACCGGAGGGAGGCGACGGGCATGAGTGAGCGGGGCGACGGTCAGGGCGGGGGCTCCGCCGAACGGGCCGGAGGCAGCGACGCCCGTCGGCTTCCCGAGGAGCTGCGAGCGCTCGGCAGATCACTCGACCCGCTGGGGCCCACCGGCGAGTCGATGGCCGAGCGGGTCCTCGCGCAGATCATCGCGGAGTCGTTGCCGGTGCCGGGAACGGCGCCGGGAACGGTGCCGGTGGCCGAGCGGCCCGGTCGCCTCACCCGGCTGCGGTCGTGGCTGCGGGCGCGGTGGCGGGTCCTGACGGCGGCGCTGTGCGGTCTCCTGACGGCCGCGGTGCTCACGCCGCCGGTGCGGGCCGCGGTCTTCGAGTGGTTCGACTTCGGCGGGGTCGAGGTGCGGTACGACCCGTCGGCTCCCCCGCCGGCCAAGGGCGTGCCCGGGTGCGGCCGGGGGGTGAGCCTTTCCGAGGCCGAGCGGCGGGCCGGGTTCGTGCCCGCGGTGCCGGACGCTCTGGGCGCGCCTGACGCTGTCGCGGTGACACGGGAGCCGGGCGCGCGCGTCCAGGTCACCCTGTGCTGGCGCGACGAGGGCCGGACGATACGACTCGACGAGTTCGGGGCACGCCTCGACCTCGGCTTCAGCAAGACGGTGACGGAGCGCCCCGACTGGGTGCAGGTCGGCCGGGAGACCGGGGTGTGGTTCCCGAGCCCGCACCGGCTCACGTTCTGGATGGTGGAGGGCGACGGCGACAGGTGGACGCGCTCCGAGCGGATCGCGGGGCCGACGCTGCTGTGGACGCGGGGGGCGGAGCTCACGCTGCGGCTCGAGGGCGTGGCGTCCAAGGAGCGGGCGCTGGAGATCGGGAAGTCCGTCTCGGCTCGTCCTGGCGAATCGGGAACCTGAACGGCTCGGGCGGTGTACCAGAAGTGACGCGGTGCGGACGGGTCGTGCCGGAGAGCGGCTGGGGGATCGGACATGCGGATGAGGACGACGCGGAAGACGCGGACGGCCAGGGGAATGTGCGGGTCGGTGGCGGGGCTCGCGGCAGCACTGGCACTGGGCGTGATGGGCGCGCCGGAGGCGATGGCAGGTGGGCCGACGAGCGTCCTGGTGGTCTCGCCCGAGAGCGGTCAGAGCACGGCGCTCTATGTGAGCGACAAGGCGTACGGCGAGCTGGAGCGCTGTCTCGGCGACATCGGCGGCGTCGGCGGCATCGGCGGCATCGGCGAGGGCAGGCGCGAGCGGCCACCGGGCCTGGACATGGGCGACGGAAGCCGTCAGATCAACGTGACGTGGATGGTCCACGACGTGCGGCCGTGGCGGGTGGACCGGGCCTATCCGGTGACGTCCGGCTCCAAGGACGGGAAGGACGGGAAGGACGGGAAGGACGGGAGGAACGGCAAGGACACCGCGGTCGTGTGGATCCACACGACGACGGACGTGGATTCCATGACCGGCGCCTGGCACAAGGCGAAGGATCCGGCTCGCCTGACGGCCCTGTTCAAGAAGCTCGGGGTCATGGGCGCGCCGACGGGCAAGGGCAATCAGGGGATAGCCCCCGGGGCGGACTCAGCCCCGCCACCGACATCGGCCTCGACATCGGCCTCGGACCCGGAGGCCGAGCCCGAGCAGGCCGCCTCCGGACGGACCGATGGCGCACCGGGCGACGGTGGCGCGGGCTGGTGGTGGGCGATACCGGGCGCCGCGGCGGGAGCCGTGGGAGCGCTGCTGCTGCGGGGGCCACTCGTCGAGCGCCGTCGCGTCCTCGCCTTGCTGCGCGGACGGCGGTCTCATGAGGACGGCCCGCGGCAGGAATTGAGGGACGTGTGAGGGGTGCGGCACCCCCCGGCCGGCGAGTCGGCCGCCCCGGGGGGGCGGTCCGGCCGGTGAGTCAGTGCGCCGGCAGGCCCGGGGCCGGGTGGGCGGCCATCAGGTCGGCGACCTCGGAACGGATCTTCGTCAGGGCGTCCTCGTCACCGGCACGGGCCGCGGCGACGCCTCGGTCGATCCAGTCGGCGACGGTCGGCATGTGCTGCGTCCCGAGACCGCGGGAGGTGAGCGAGGGGGTTCCGATGCGGACGCCGGAGGGGTCGAACGGCTTTCGCGGGTCGTACGGCACGGTGTTGTAGTTGACGACGATTCCGGCCCGGTCGAGCGCCTTCGCGGCGACCTTGCCCGGGACGTCCTTGGGGGTGAGGTCCATCAGGATCAGGTGGTTGTCGGTGCCGCCGGAGACCAGGTCGAAGCCGCGGGCGAGCAGTGCTTCGGCGAGGGCTTGGGCATTGGCGACGACCGCGTGGGCGTAGTCGCGGAAGGAGGGCTGCGAAGCCTCGTGCAGGGCGACGGCGATGGCGGCGGTGGTCTGGTTGTGCGGGCCGCCCTGGAGGCCGGGGAAGACCGCCTTGTCGATGGCCTTGGCGTGCTCCTCGCGGGACATCAGCATCGCGCCGCGCGGGCCGCGCAGGGTCTTGTGGGTGGTCGTGGAGATGACGTCGGCGTGCGGGACCGGTGAGGGGTGGGCGCCGCCCGCGACCAGGCCGGCGATGTGTGCGATGTCGGCGACGAGGACGGCTCCGGCCTCATGGGCGATCTCGGCGAAGGCGGCGAAATCGATGGTGCGAGGGAGGGCGGTGCCACCGCAGAAGATCAGCTTGGGGCGTTCCTTGAGGGCCAGGTCGCGCACCTCGTCGAAGTCGATGCGGCCCGTGTCGTGGCGGACGCCGTACTGGACGCCGCGGAACCACTTGCCCGTGGCGGAGACACCCCAGCCGTGGGTGAGGTGGCCGCCCATGGGGAGGGCCATGCCCATCACGGTGTCACCGGGGTCGGCGAAAGCGAGGTAGACGGCGAGGTTGGCCGGAGAGCCGGAGTAGGGCTGGACGTTGGCGTGCTCGACACCGAAGACGGACTTCGCGCGGGCGACGGCGAGGCGTTCCACGGGGTCGATGTTCTGCTGGCCCTCGTAGTAGCGGCGGCCCGGGTAGCCCTCGCTGTACTTGTTCTGCAGGACCGTGCCGGAGGCTTCGAGGACCGCGGTGGAGACGTAGTTCTCGCTGGGGATCAGGCGCAGGGTGTCGGCCTGGAGCTGCTCCTCGGCGCCGACGAGCGCGGACAGCTCGGGGTCCTGCGCGGCGAGCGCGGGATGGCTGAGGGTGTTCGGAGAATGCGAGGAACTCGCAGATACGGAGTTCGAGGAAGAGGAAGAGGAAGAGGAGTCGGTCATGGTGGCCTCCGGGGCGAGCGGTCTGTGTCCGGTCGTGGTCCCGGGGTGCCCAGGCGGGCGGCACCTCGAAGGTTCAGCCTCGCACGGCTCCCTCGGGGTCCGTTCCCCGTGCGCCAGTCGCCGTGCTGTGGAGACCAGCCTATCGGGCACGCCGGGACGGCAGGTTTCCTCGTCCACGATCCGAGCGACGATAGAACTTGGGCGCCACACCCGCCCCACACCGCAGGACGAACGGAGACCCCGTGTCGACTACCGCAGAGTTCATCACCTCGTCCGAGGCGCACAGCGCGCACAACTACCACCCGCTGCCCATCGTGATCGCGTCGGCGGAAGGCGCCTGGATGACGGACATCGAGGGGCGCCGCTACCTCGACATGCTCGCCGGGTACTCGGCGCTGAATTTCGGGCACGGCAACCGCCGCCTGATCGACGCGGCCAAGGCGCAGCTGGAGCGGGTGACGCTCACCTCGCGGGCCTTCCACCACGACCGGTTCGCCGAATTCTGTACGCGGCTCGCGGAGCTGTGTGACAAGGAGATGGTGCTGCCGATGAACACCGGGGCGGAGGCGGTGGAGACGGCCGTGAAGACCGCGAGGAAGTGGGGGTACCAGGTCAAGGGCGTGCCCGACGGGCGGGCGAAGATCGTCGTCGCCCGCGACAACTTCCATGGCCGGACCACGACCATCGTCAGCTTCTCGACGGACGCCGAGGCGCGGGCGGACTACGGTCCGTACACCCCGGGTTTCGAGATCGTGCCGTACGGCGATCTGACGGCGCTGCGGGCGGCGGTCACGGAGAACACCGTGGCCGTGCTCCTTGAGCCCATCCAGGGTGAGGCCGGGGTTCTGGTGCCGCCGGCCGGATATCTGGCGGGCGTGCGGGAGTTGACGCGGGAGCGGAACGTCCTCTTCATGGCGGATGAGATCCAGTCGGGGTTCGGCAGGACGGGCAAGACGTTCGCGTGCGAGCACGAGGGCGTGGTGCCGGACGTCTACATCCTGGGCAAGGCACTCGGCGGGGGTGTCGTGCCGGTGTCCGCGGTGGTGGCGGACGCGGATGTGCTGGGGGTGTTCAAGCCGGGTGAGCACGGGTCGACGTTTGGCGGCAATCCGCTGGCGTGCGCGGTGGCGCTGGAGGTCATCGCCATGCTGAGCTCGGGCGAGTTCCAGCAGCGGGCCACCGAGCTGGGCGAGCATCTGCACGCCGAGCTGGGGCTGCTCGCCGGGACGGGCGCGGTGACGCAGGTGCGGGGCCGCGGGCTGTGGGCGGGCGTCGACATCGACCCTTCGCACGGAACGGGCCGCGAGATCTCCGAGAAGCTGATGGACCGGGGTGTGCTGGTCAAGGACACCCACGGCTCGACGATCCGGATCGCCCCACCGCTGGTGATCAGTAAGGAGGACCTGGACTGGGGGCTCGATCAACTGCGGGGGGTGCTGGCCTAGTTCAGAAGCACCTCCGGAAGCGCCTCCGGAAGCACCTCCGGAAGCGCCCCTGCCCTCATCGGAAGCACCCCTGCCCGCCCCCTTCCCCCCCACCGGCGCCCAGTCTCAGCGTTTGACGCCGACCCCGCCGAACATCGCCACATCCTCGGCGTCCGCCGCCTCCGGTCCTGTGCGCCAGCGGTTGCAGGACACCACGCCGGGGTCCAGCAGCTCCAAGCCGTCGAAGAAACCGGCGACTTGCTCGGGGGTGCGCTGTGTGAGCTTGGGGGTGCCGTTCTCGTTCCAGAACGCCACCGCCTCGTCCACGTCGGGCATCGCGGGGCTGGCGATCGTGTGCGACAGGACCAGGTGGCTGCCGGCCGGCAGGGCGTCGAGCAGGCGGCGCACGATGCCGTACGCCTCGGAGTCGTCCTCGATGAAGATGACGACTCCGAGCAGCATCAGTGCGACCGGCTGGTCGAAGTCCAGGGTCTTGGCAGCGTGTTCGAGGATCGTCTCGACGTTGCGCAGGTCCTCGTCGAGGTAGTCGGTCTTGCCCTCGGGGGCGCTGGTGAGCAGGGCGCGCGCGTGGGTGAGGACCAGCGGGTCGTTGTCCACGTAGACGACTCGGGACTCGGGGGCGATCGACTGGGCGACCTCGTGCGTGTTGTCGGCGGTCGGCAGTCCCGTGCCGATGTCGAGGAACTGCCGTATGCCGCACTCGGTCACGAGGTGGCTCACGGCGCGCCCGAGGAACTGCCGGTCGGCGAGCGCGTACGCGCCGATGCCGGGGTGCAGGTTACGGATCTGGTCACCGGCGGCCTGGTCGACGGGGTAGTTGTCCTTGCCGCCGAGCCAGTAGTTCCAGATTCGGGCCGTGTGAGGCTGCGTGGTGTTGATCCTGGGGTCGGCCATGTCCGGTTCGCCTCCGAGTGCGTCGTCGCGATCAACCGGCAGCGTACTCGGGGCACTTCACCTACCTGCTCCCCCGCCCAGGCCTCAGAGGATCACGTGCGGCAGGAACCTCGCGTACTCGTCCGTGATCGGGCCCGCCGACTCCCGGATGCCGAGCCCCGCCGCCTCGTCCTCGACGACCCACGCACCGAGCACCACACGGTTGCCGTCGAAGTCGGGCAGGGGTGCCAGCTCCTGGTAGCAGCAAGCCTCTTCACGTACGGGAGAGGGCGCCGCGTCGCCCGGTGGATGGATCGTGACTCCGGCTCCTTCGCGGCCGAGGAGGGGTTTGGCGACGTAGCCCCGCTCGGAAGCGAGCTCCCGGGGGCCGTCCAGATAGGCGGGGAGGAGGTTGGGGTGGCCCGGGTACAGCTCCCAAAGCACCGCGAGCAGCGCCTTGTTGGAGAGGAGCATCTTCCAGGCGGGTTCGATCCACAGGGTGGAGCCGGTGCCGCCGCCGTTGTCGAGGGTCTCCAGGACATGCGGGGCGAAGCGGTCGGTGGTCAGCCACTCCCACGGGTAGAGCTTGAAGCAGCTGCGGATGAAGCCGAGCTTCTTGTCGACGAAGCGCCGCGAGAGCCTGTCCCAGCCGATGTCCTCCATGGAGATCGCCTCGGTGTCGAGCCCGGCCTGCTGAGCGGTCTCGCGCAGATACGCGACCGTCATCAGGTCCTCGCCGAGTTCGTCGCCCGCCGAGTGCGCGAAGTACAGCGGGCCGCCCGGCGGAAGCAGCGAGGCCTGCTTCTTCCAGGCGTCGACGAGCCGTTCGTGGAGCGAGTTCCACTGGTCGGCGCCCGGGAAGCACTCCTCCATCCAGAACCACTGGGGACTCGCGGCCTCGACCAGGGATGTGGGGGTGTCGGCGTTGTACTCCAGCATCTTCGCCGGGCGGCCCGTTCCGTCGTAGTGCAGGTCGAACCGACCATAGACGGAAGGGAGTTCGGCGCGGCGGCGCCAGGCCTCGGTGACCGCTTCGGCCACTCGGGGGTCCGTGATGCCGAGGTCGGCGAGGCGGTCGTGCTCGACGATGTGCTCGGCCGCCGCGAGGCACATCGCGTGCAGCTCCTCGACGACCTCTTCGAGGGCCTCGACCTCGGGAAGAGAGAAGACGTAGTACGCCGACTCGTCCCAGTAGGGGCGGAGCGAGTCGTCGGGGTATCGGGTGAGGGGGTAGATGAGCCCCTGGTCCTCGACGGTCTGCTGCCAGCCGGGGCGGGGGGTGCGGGTGCGGCGTTCCATGGCCTCGGTCTCGGTCGTTCTCTGTCTCGATCTCGGTCCCGGATCTCGCGTCCGGCTCAGCCGCCGCCGCTGCCCGAGCAGCCGAAGCCGTCGCGGTCGACTGCCTCGCTGCGGCTGAAGGTGCCGTAGTCGGCGTAGCGGCCGTCGATGTCCGCGTCGTAGTACCAGTCGGCGTCCATACGGCCGGACTTGCCGGCGCCCGTGCCCGTGCCTGAGCCCGCCCCGTAGGAACTGCCGCCGGACTGGCGCCCCTTGCCATACGAAGAGGACCCGGACGAGGAACCGCTCTTGCAGTTCTTGTCCGCCACGATTTTGTAGCCGGTGAGGTAGTCGTAGCTGTCGCGGTCCACGCACCGCTTGTCCGGCTCGGAGCCGCAGGAGCTCAGGGCCGCCGCGAGGACGCCCATTCCGCCGAGTACGACCGTGCTGGACCGCAGCCTCCGCCGCTGCGTGCCGCTCTTTTCCTTCACGGCCTCTTCGGCCTTCTCGTACTTCTCGTACTTCTCGGCTGCCATCTGCGTGCCGCTCCCCCGTTGTCGTACATGTGTCAACACGTCATCGGCGATCAGCGTAGGTACGCGCCCGGCCACCATGCCAATCGGCCCAGCCGAATCCCCCTCCTCTACAGTCACTTCGTGTCTCTTGGGATGATTTGCGCACTCGGTTCAGCGGTCTGCTTCGGCACGGCCTCCGTCTTCCAGGCCGTGGCCGCCCGCGCCACCGCGCCGGGAACAGGCTCCGGGGTCGACCCCGCGCTGCTGCTGCGCGCGGTGAAGCAGTGGCGGTACATCGTGGGGCTCGGGCTCGACGGGCTCGGGTTCCTGCTGCAGATCGTGGCGCTGCGTTCCATCCCCATCTACGCCGTCGGAGCGGCACTCGCCGCGAGCCTCGCCGTCACGGCGGTGGTGGCCTCGCGGTTGCTGCGGGTGCGGTTGAGCGGGATGGAGTGGTCAGCGGTGGGGGTGGTGTGCGCGGGGCTCGCGATGCTGGGGCTTGCGTCGGGGGACGAGGGGGAGGACGTCGGGTCGACGACTCTGCGGTACGTGATGTTGGGCGTGGCGGTGGGGGTGTTGGTGCTCGGAGCCGTGGCCGGACGGTTGCCGGGGCGGGGGCGGGCGCTGGCTCTGGGGCTCGGGGCGGGGTTCGGGTTCGGGGTGGTGGAGGTGGCCGTGCGGCTGATCGACGACGTCTCGCCGGGGGCGTTGGTGGCGAATCCGGCTGCTTATGCCTTGCTGGTGGGCGGGGGCGCGGCGTTCCTGTTGCTCACGTCCGCCTTGCAGCGGGGGTCGGTGACGACGGCCACCGCGGGGATGGTGATCGGGGAGACGGTCGGGCCCGCGGTGGTGGGTGTGGTGTGGCTGGGGGACCGGACTCGGGAGGGGCTGGGGTGGCTGGCCGTACTGGGGTTCGTGGTGGCTGTGGCGGGGGCGTTGGCGTTGGCACGGTTCGGCGAGGCGCCGGCTCCTGCGGAGAGCGTGCCGGTGGAGGGGGCGCGGTAGGGGCGGGGGCTCGGTAGCTCCGGGGAGGCCTGTAGCTAGGGTCGGGGGCTCGGGAGGCGCGGACCCTGCGGGGCTTTCCCCGGTCCCGCCCCTTCCCGGAACTGGAGCTCCGCCCCAGGCCCTGCTCCTCGAACGCCGGAGGGGCTGAAACATTCCGGCCGGGACTGGATGGCTCCAGCCCGTCCGGCGCTTGAGGACGAACTCGGCGAAGCCGGTGATCGACGGTACGCACGCACAGCCGGTTCAGCCCCACAGCAACACCGGCACCCACAACCGGTTCAGCCCTACAGCAACACCGGCACCCACAACCGGTTCAGCCCTACGGCAGCACCCTGCACAACGCCTCCAACGCCCCCGCCCACCCATGGTCCGCCGGAGTCCCGTACCCCACCACCAGCGCGTCCCGCCCCGGGACCCGCGCGGCGGGATGCCGGAAGCTCGCGAGACCCTGCACCGCGAGGCGTTGCCAGCTCGCCGCCTGGACCACCGATCCTTCGGTGCCCGGTGGCAGTTCGAGCACCGCGTGCAGCCCCGCGGCGATCCCCGTGGCCCGTACCTCCGGTGCCCTCTCCGCCAGCGCGGCGACCAGTTCGTCCCGCCGGCGGCGGTAGCGAAGGCGCGCGCCCCGCACATGGCGGTCGTACGCACCCGAAGTGATGAACTCCGCGAGCGTCAGCTGGTCGAGCGCCCCGCATGCCCATTCCGCGCCCCCCTTCGCCTCGATGACCTCGGCGGCGATCGGCGCCGGGAGCACCATCCAGCCGAGCCGGAGGCCCGGGGCGAGGGACTTGCTAGCCGTGCCGAGGTAGACCACGCGGTCCGGGTCCAGGCCCTGGAGAGCGCCCACCGGCTGCCGGTCGTAGCGGAACTCCCCGTCGTAGTCGTCCTCCAGGATCAGCCCGCCCTCGCGCCGCGCCCAGTCGACGGCGGCCGCGCGCCGGTCGGGGTGCAGCGGAACCCCCATCGGGAACTGGTGGGCGGGTGTCAGCAGCGCCACCTTGGCCGACCCAGACCCAGACCCAGACCCCGAACCCGGCCCTGACCCAGCTCCCGATTCCGATCCCGATCCCGCTCCCAACTCGTCCGTGGACGTGCCCAGTTCGTCGAAGGGCAGCGGTCTCGTCCGCAGCCCCGCCCGCTTCAGCAGATTCCAGTGGACGTCCAGGCCGTACGACTCGACCATCACCTCCCGCAGACCCCGCGCCCGCAGCACACCGCCCAGCAGGCTGAGCCCCTGCGCGAACCCGGCGCAGACGACGATGCGGTCCGGGTCCGCGTGCACGCCGCGCGCGCGGGAGAGGTAGTCGGCGAGGGCGGTACGCAGCTCGATCCGGCCGCGCGGGTCGCCGTAGCCGAGTGCGTCGTTCGGGGCGGCGGCCATGGCCCGGCGGGCGGCCTTGAGCCAGGCGGCGCGCGGGAAGGAGGCGAGGTCGGGGGTGCCCGGCATCAGGTCGTACGTGGGGCCGCCCCCGGCCCTGCGGCGCGGCGCGGGATCGGCGGGGCGCGGCACGGCGCGTTCGGCGACGCGGGTGCCGGAGCCCTGGCGTGCGGTGAGCCAGCCTTCGGCGACGAGGTCGGCGTACGCGTCGGCGACGGTGTTGCGGGCGATGCCCAGGTCGACGGCGAGGGAACGGGAGGAGGGGAGGCGGGTGCCCGGGGCGAGCCTGCCGCCGCGTACGGCTTCGCGCAGGGCGTCCGTGAGGCCCTTGCGCACGCCGGAGCGGGCGGCCTCTCCCCCGGTCTCGGCCCAGTTCTCGGCCCCGGTCCCGGCCCGGGTCTCCAGGTGGAGGTCGACGCCCAAAGTGGCCCAGGATTCTTCCATGGGAATGGACCATACAGTTGGGCTACTCCGCCCGTACGGTCGTTGGCATGACGACGCATGACAGCACCCCCGTACAGAAGCAGTACGTCCACGAGCACACCCCCCGCCTCGACTGGCACCAGCACGCCCCCGAGGTCTTCAAGGCGATGATCAGGCTCGACGCGGCGGCCCGTAAGGGCGTCGATCCGGTGATCCTCGAACTCGTCAAGATCCGCGCCTCGCAGCTCAACCGCTGCGCGCTCTGCATCGACATGCACAGCAAGGACGCGCTCGCGGCGGGCGAGAGCGTGGAGCGGATCATCCAGCTCAGCGCGTGGGAGGAGTCGCAGCACTTCTATACGGCGAAGGAGGTCGCCGCCCTCGAGCTGGCCGAGGCGATCACCGTCCTGACGGACGGCTTCGTGCCGGACGAGGTGTACGAGAAGGCCGCGGCCCTCTTCGAGGAGCAGGAGCTGACGCAGCTGATCGCCGCGATCACGGTGATCAACGCGTGGAACCGCTTCGGCGTCTCGACGCGTCAGGTGCCGGGTCACTACAAGGCCGGGGACCACAAGTGAGCGCTGCTCGGACCAGCCACCTGGACAAGGGTGTCGCGACCGCGATGGCCGCTCTGAGCGCGTCCGCGAAGAAGGGGCTCGGCGACCCCGTGCTCGCCGAGCTCGTGATGATCCGGGCCTCGCAGATCAACGCGTGCGCGTTCTGTCTGGACATGCACGTGGACATCGCCCTGCGGGGCGGCGAGACGCCGAAGCGGATCGCGCTCCTCAACGCGTGGGCGGAGGCGGGCCAGGTCTTCAGCGAGCGGGAGCGGGCCGCTCTCGCGCTCACCGAGGCAGTCACGGTCCTGACGGACGGGTTCGTGCCCGACGAGGCGTACGAGGCGGCGGCCAAGCACTTCGCCGAGGCGGAACTCGCCCACCTCATCGGGGTGATCACCGTCATCAACAGCTGGAACCGGGTGATGGTCAGCCGCCGTATCGAGCCGGGCGGGTACGTGCCATGAGCCTCGTCGACACTTTCCGCGCCCTGCATCAGGGGCGTGCGCCCGGTGACCCGCTCGTCCTGCCCGGCCCCTGGGACGCGGCCAGCGCGCGGGTCTTCGAGGAGGCCGGGTTCCCGGCCCTCGCCACGCCGAGCGCGGGGGTCTCGGCATCGCTCGGGTACGCGGACGGCGAGGTGCCGCCGGACGAGATGTTCGCGGCGGTGGCCCGGATCGTGCGTGCGGTCTCGCGGTCCGTGCCGGTGAGCGCGGACATCGAGGGCGGCTACGGGCTGCAGCCGAAGGAGCTGGTGGAGCGGCTCCTGGAGACGGGCGCGGTCGGCTGCAACCTGGAGGACTCTTCCGCCGACGGTCTCAAGGACCCGCGGGAGCAGGCGGACTGGCTGGCGGAGGTACGTTCCGTCGCAGGGGACGCGGTGTTCATCAACGCGCGGGTGGACACGTTCATCCGAGGCGTCGCGGATCCCGAGCGGGCGATCGAGCGGGCCCGGCTGTACGTGAAGGCGGGCGCGGACTGCGTCTATCCGATCGAGGCGCCCCCGGAGGCGCTGCCCGCGCTGCGGGCGGGCATCTCGGGCCCCATCAACGCGGCCGCCAAGCCGTCAGGCCCTTCCCTCCGGGAGCTGGGCTCACTCGGCGCGACGCGGATCACCTTCGGCCCGGGGCTGCTGGTCCGTGCGACGGATGCGTTGCGCGAGATCGCCGCGGAGCTGCGCTGACCGCCTCCGGGCGCCGGACACGGGGCCTGCGGCACCGCCCCGCGCCGTCCAGCCCGGCATCTGGGGCGCCGCCCCAGACCGCCGCTTCGCGGCGGATGTCTCCCGCTCACCCACCCATTCCCCCCGCAGGGCAATCGGGTGGGTGAGCGCGGAGAGGCCTACTTGGGGAGCCAGCCCCGCCATTTCTCCTCATGGTCGGCGACCCAAGCCTCCGCCGCGTCCTCCGGCGACATCTTCTTGTCCGCGATCATCAGCGAGACCTCGTTCTGGTCTTCCTCCGACCATTTGAAGTTCTTCAGGAACTCCGCCGCGTCGCCGCCCTTCTTGGCGAAATCGGCGTTGAAGTACTTCTGCAGAGGCGTGTGCGGGTAGGCACACTTGATCTTGGCGGGGTCGGCGTCGCAGCCCTCCTTGTACTCGGGCAGCTTCACCTCCGTCATCGGCACCTTCTCGAACAGCCACTGCGGCTTGTACCAGTAGGACAGGAACGGCTTCTTCTGCTTGGCGAACTGCTCGATCTGCGTGATCTGAGCCGCTTCCGAACCGGCGAAGACGACCTCGTAGTCCAGGCCCAGGTTCTTCACCAGGGCCTTGTCGTTCGTGACGTACGACGGGGAGCCGTCCATGAGCTGGCCCTTGTTGCCGCTCTCGGAGGTGCGGAACTCCTTCGCGTACTTGTTCAGGTTCTTCCAGTCGGTGACGTCCGGGTGCTTCTTCGCGAAGTACGTCGGGACGTACCAGCCGATGTGGCCGGTGACCCCCACGTCTCCGCCGGGGACGATCGTCTTCTTGTCCTTGATGTAGCGCTGTTCCTGCTCCGGGTGGCCCCAGTCCTCCATGATCGCGTCGACACGGCCCTGGCTGAGCGCGTCCCAGGCGGGGACCTCGTCGATCTGGACCCTGTCGACCCGGTAGCCGAGCTCCTTCTTGAGGATGTACTCGGCGACGGCCACGTCCGCCTGCGCGCCGACCCACGACTGGACGGACAGCGTCACGGTCTTGGCGCCGGCCGCATTGGCGTACGGAGACGCCTGCTTGGTCATGTCGGCCGCGCCACAGCCGGAGAGCGCCAGCAGGGCGCCCCCCGCCGTCACGGCACTCATCACACGCGTACGTACTCGCATGCCGGACATCACGCACCCTTCTTCGCGCTGCGTTCCCGACGTGTCGTCGGCTGCGTGACCCGGTCCAGCATCAGGCCGAGGCAGACGATCGCCACACCGGCCACCAGGCCGGTCGCCAGGTCGCCCTGTGCGAGGCCGAACACCGCTTCGTAGCCGAGCGCGCCACCGCCCACCAGGCCGCCGATGACGACGACGGCGAGGATCAGGACGACCGCCTGGTTCACGGCGAGCAGCAACGCGGGGCGGGCCAGCGGGAGCTGGACCTGGCGCAGTTGCTGCCAGCTGGTGGCGCCGAGGGAGCGGGAGGACTCCATCGCGGCGCCGTTGACCTGGCGCAGACCCTGGGTGGTGATGCGGATGACGGCGGGCAGCGCGTAGACGATGGCCGCGGCGACCGCGGGGGCGCGGCCGATGCCGAAGAGGGCCACGACCGGGATCAGGTACACGAACTGCGGCATCGTCTGGAAGACGTCGAGGACGGGCCTGAGCACCTTTTCCAGTCTCGGGCTCCGGGCCGCCGCGATGCCGATCGCGAAGCCGAGGACCACGGTGACGGCGACGGCCGCGAGGACCTGCGCGAGCGTGTCCAACGACGGTTTCCACACACCGAGTACGCCGGTCGCCGCCATCGCGAGGACGGCGGTGAGCGCGGTCTGCCAGGTGCCGATCAGCCAGGCCAGGGCCGCCACGATGAGCAGGACCGACCACCAGGGCAGGCCCTGCAGTCCGTCACGGACCGGGTCGAGGATCCACGTCGTGAAGTGGGCCGCCCAGTCCGCGGTGCCGCCGACGACGGGCACGCCGGTGTAGATGTGGTCGACCATCCACTCCTTGGCGGTGTTGACCGGCTCGGCGATGTTCACGATCCAGGTCTCGGGCCACTCCAGGCGGTCCGCGAAGCGCGCGGCGAGCGCGGCCACGACGGTGATCACCGCGGCCACGGCCCAGCCGCGCCGTCCGCGCAGCGGGGAGTCGTCCTCGGTGTTGGCGCCGAGCCGTTCGCCCGCGGCGCCCGTCACACGGTCGAGGACCACGGCGAGCAGCACGATCGGGATTCCGGCGGCGAGTGCTGCGCCGACGTCCACCGAGCCGAGTGCCTGGTAGACGCGGTCACCGAGACCGGCGCCGCCGATCATCGACGCGATGACGGCCATGCCGAGCGCCATCATGATCGTCTGGTTGAGGCCGAGCAGGAGTTCCTTGCGGGCCAGCGGGAGGCGCGCCGAGAGCAGGCGCTGGCGCGCGGTGGTGCCGAGCGACGTCACCGCCTCCATGACGCCGCCGTCCGCTCCGCGCAGGCCGAGCGCGGTGAGCCGGGCCATCGGCGGAGCCGCGTAGATGACGGTCGCGATGACCGCGGCGGGCACGCCGATGCCGAAGACCAGGGCGACGGGCAGCAGGTACGAGAAGGCAGGGAGCACCTGCATGGTGTCGAGCACCGGCCGCAGGATGCGGTAGATCCGGTCGCTCAGACCGCCGGCGAGCCCGAGCAGCATGCCGAGCACGACGGAGGCGAGCACGGCCACGATCATCAGGGACAGGGTCTGCATCGTCGGCACCCACATGCCGAGCAGTCCGCACAGGCCGAACGAGGCGGCGGCGAGGACCGCGAGCCGCACGCCCGCGACCCGCCAGGCGACGAGCGCCGCGCCGACGGTCACGCCGGCCCAGCCGGCCGCGAGGAGCACCAGATAGACACCGCGGATGGAGAGCACGATGCCGTTGGAGACGTGCCCGAGGAAGTAGACGAACAGCGGGTGGCTGTCGCGGTTGTCGATGATCCAGTCGGTGGTCTTGCCCAGCGGCTCGGTCAGGTCGACGGTGAGCGCTTCGGGCCAGGCGCCGGAAGCCCACTTGGCGCTGACGATCGGCACGGCGATCGCTGCCGCGAGGGCGAGCAGGAGCAGCTTGTGGACGGCCCGGTGCCGGAGCAGGGCCGCGACGCCCGTATCTCGTACGGGAGATGAGGCGGTGGCGGACGCCATCAGGCGGTCACCTCGCCGCTGTCGGAGGCGGGAGCGGCCCGCCTGGGGGGAGCCTCGGTGGGCACACCGGCCACGACGCCGAGCAGCCGCTCGTGGTCCACCACACCCAGGCACCGCTTGCCGTCCATCACGCGCACGGGGAAGCCCGAGCGGGCGACGGCCTCGATGGCCTCGGAGATCTTGGCGTCCGGCGCGAGGGCAGCGCCGCGGCTCTCCTCGTCGGCGTCGGCGGGGCGCATGGCGGTGCGCACGCTCATCACGTCGGCGCGCGCCACGTCCCGTACGAAGTCGCGTACGTAGTCATCGGCCGGGGAGCCGACGATCTCCTCGGGCGTGCCGAGCTGCACGATGCGGCCGTCGCGCATCAGCGCGATGCGGTCACCCAGGCGCAGGGCCTCGCTGAGATCGTGGGTGATGAAGACCATCGTGCGGCCTTCTTCGCGGTGCAGGCGGATGACTTCTTCCTGCATGTCGCGGCGGATCAGCGGGTCGAGCGCGCTGAACGGCTCGTCGAACAGCAGGACTTCGGGGTCGACGGCGAGGGCGCGGGCCAGGCCCACGCGCTGCTGCTGGCCGCCGGAGAGCTGTCCGGGCTTGCGCTGCTCGAGGCCTTCGAGGCCGACCTTGGCGACGACTTCGAGGGCCTTGGCGCGGCGCTCGGCCTTGCCGACGCCCTGGATCTCCAGGCCGTACGCGACGTTGTCGAGGACGGTGCGGTGCGGGAGGAGGCCGAAGTGCTGGAAGACCATGGCGGCGCGGTGCCTGCGCAGTTCGCGCAGGCGCGCCTTGTCCATGGCGAGGACGTCCTCGCCGTCGATGGCGATGGAGCCCGACGTGGGCTCGATGAGCCGGGTGAGGCAGCGCACCAGCGTCGACTTGCCGGAGCCCGACAGGCCCATGACGACGAAGACCTCACCCTTCTTCACCTCGAAGGACACGTCGCGCACGGCGGCGGTGCAGCCGGTCTGCTCGCGCAGTTCGGCGGGGGTGAGGTCATGGACCGAGGTGTCACCCGGTATTCGGTCGGCCTTCGGGCCGAAGACCTTCCAGAGGTTCTCGACGGCGAAGACGGGCCCGTCGGCGGGATTCTGCTTCGGCTCCTGCTCGGGCTCCTGCGGCATGTCTTCCTTGTCCTTCACGGGGGCCTCGCTCATCGGCCGTCACCACCCAGCATCTCGGCACACTTCTCCCCGACCATGAGCACTCCGATCATCGGGTTCACGGCGGGCATCGTCGGGAAGACGGATGCGTCCGCGATACGGATTCCTTCGAGTCCCCGGATCTTCAACTCCGGGTCGACCACGGCGAGTTCATCGGTCGTGGCACCCATGCGGCAGGTGCCCGCCGGGTGGTACACGGTGTGCGCGGCCTTGCGCACGAGCTCGCTGATCTCGGCGTCGTCGGTGACGTCCGGGCCGGGGAAGACCTCGCGCTTGAGCCACTTGGCGAAGGGCTCGGCCTGCGCGACCTTGCGGGCCAGCTTGATGCCGTCGACGAGGGTCTGCCCGTCGTAGTCCTCTTCGTCCTCGAAGTACTTGAAGTCGAGGGCGGGCTTGACCTCCGGGTCGGCCGACGTCAGGTAAATACGGCCGCGCGCACGGGACTTGGTGATGTTCGGCGTCATCGATACGCCGTGCTCGGGGCGTTCGTAGCCCAGGCGCTCAGGGTTGTCCGTGAACGGGATCTGGTAGAAGTGGAACATCAGGTCCGGGCCCTTGTGGTCCGGGTCCCGCTTCACGAACAGGCCCGCGTCGGAGTCCATCGCGGAGTTGCCGGGGATCGGCCCGTTGGTCTCCCAGACGATGACCGACTCGGGGTGGTCGATGAGGTTCTCGCCGACGCCCGGCAGGTCGTGCACGACGGGGATGCCGAGCGCCTGGAGGTCCTTGGCACGGCCGATGCCGGAGTGCATCAGCAGACGCGGGGTGTCGACGGCCCCCGCGCACACGAGCACCTCGCGGCGGGCGGTGAGCAGCTGCGCCTCGCCCTCCTTCGTACGGATGTGGACGCCGCGCGCGGTCTTGCCCTCCAGCTCCAGCTTGGTGGCCCACGTCTCCAGGAAGAGGTGGAGGTTCGGGCGGTCGCCGGCCTCCATGTGGGGGTGGAGGTAGGCGACGGACGCGGAGGAGCGCTTGTTGTTCTCCGGGTGGTACGACAGGTCGAAGAAGCCGACGCCCTCGTCGAAGGGCTTGTCGTTGAAGCCGATGACCTCGGGGATGCCGAGCGCGTCCTGCGCGGCCTCGACCCAGTCGGTGGCGATCTGATTCTGGTCCTTCTTGGCGACGCGCACGATGTTGTTGCGCAGCTTGCCGAAGTAGGGGTCCATCGCCTTGGCGCCCCAGCCGGCGGCGCCCGCCTCTTCCCACTCGTCCCAGTCGGACGGCAGCGGCTTGAAGGAGATCAGGGTGTTGTGCGACGAGCAGCCGCCGAGGACCTTGGCGCGGCTGTGCAGGATGTGCGAGTTGCCGCGCGGCTGCTCGGTGGTCGTGTAGCCGTAGTCGAGGTCGCCGCCGAGCAGGCCGAGCCAGCGGCGCAGCGTGAGGACGTCCTCGCGGTCGATGTCGCTGGGGCCGCCCTCGATGACGGCGACGGTGACGTCAGGGTCCTCGGTGAGGCGGGATGCGATCACCGAACCGGCGGTGCCGCCGCCGACGATGACGTAGTCGTACTCGGTGGTCTCAGCCATGCGTGCTGCTCCTCATTCCTCGAGGTGTGATGCAAGGTGCTTGCGCGTAGTGAGCGGGGGGTGCTCGGACGTACGGACATACACGTGCGCGGGGGCGGGACTGCCGCCCCCGCGCACGCCTCTACGGGTGGGGCCTCAGCCGGCGAACCAGCGGACCGGCCGCGGTGCGAGGTTCTGGTAGATGTGCTTGGACTCGCGGTACTCGGCGAGCCCGGCGGGTCCGAGCTCGCGCCCGACGCCGCTCTTGCCGAAGCCGCCCCACTCCGCCTGCGGCAGGTAGGGGTGAAAGTCGTTGATCCAGACCGTGCCGTGGCGCAGGCGCCGGGCCATGCGGCGGCCGAGGCCCGCGTCGTTGGTCCAGACGGCGCCCGCGAGGCCGTACTCGGTGTCGTTGGCGAGCGCGACGGCCTCGTCCTCGGTGCGGAAGGTCTCGACGGTCAGGACCGGGCCGAAGACCTCTTCGCGCACGACGCGCATCTCGCGGTGGCACTGGTCCAGGACGGTCGGCTCGTAGAAGTAGCCGGTCGCCGGGCGGACCTCGCTGGGCTCGGGGCGCTTGCCGCCGGTGCGCAGGACGGCGCCTTCCTCAAGGGCGGATGCGACGTACGACTCGGTCTTCTCGCGCTGCTGCTGCGAGACGAGCGGGCCGCACTCCACGCCGTCCTCGGTGCCGCGGCCGAGCCTGATCCGGCTCGCGCGGCGGGCGAGTTCGGCGACGAAGCGCTCGCGCACCGACTCCTCGATGATGAGGCGGCCACCGGCGGAGCAGACCTGCCCGCTGTGGATGAAGGCGGCGTTCAGCGCCTGGTCGACGGCGGTGTCGAAGCCCTCTTCGGTGGCGCAGGCGTCGGCGAAGACGACGTTCGGGTTCTTGCCGCCGAGTTCGAGGGCGACCTTCTTGACGCCGAGGGCCGCGGCCTGCGCGACCTTCGTGCCGGAGACGAGGCCGCCGGTGAAGGACACCAGGTCGACGTCGGGGTGGTCGGACAGGCGTGCGCCGACCGTGTGGCCGGGGCCCGTCACGATGTTCGCGACACCGGTCGGCAGGCCCGCCTCGACGAGCAGCTCGATCAGCGCGACCGTCGTCAGCGGAGTGACCTCACTCGGCTTGATGACGAAGGTGTTGCCCGCGGCGAGCGCGGGGGCGATCTTCCAGCTGGCCTGGAGGAGCGGGTAGTTCCACGGCGTGATCATCGTGCAGACGCCGATGGGCTCGTGCACGACAACGCTGTGGATGTCGTCGGACCCCGCGTCGACCACGCGGCCCGCGCCCTCGCCGATCACCAGGTCGGCGAAGTAGCGGAAGGCGTCGGCGACGCAGTCGACGTCGACGCGGCCCTCCTCGACCGTCTTGCCGGCGTCGCGGCTCTCCAGGAGCCCGATCTTCTCCCGGTCGCGTACGAGGAGGTCCGCCACGCGGCGCAGCAGCGCGGCCCGTTCGGCGACGGGCGTGGCCGGCCACGGTCCGTGGTCGAAGGCCTCACGTGCGGCGGCGATGGCCGCGTCGGTGTCCTCGGTGCCGCCCTCGGCGATCAGTGCGAACGGCTTGGCATCCGCCGGGTCGAGGATCTCGCGCGTGGCGCCGGAGATGGCGTTGCGCCACTCTCCGCCCACATGGATGGTCTGTTGTGCGGACACGTCCCGTTTGCCTTCCATTCCTGTCATACGCCCCGCCTGTCACTCGCGGTAGCCGGGTGCACATGCCCCGCGGCGAAGAAACCATGCGCATTAGATAACTGAAAGTGCGCTGTGTCACTGCGCGTGCAGGCACCTGGGGCGAAACGTAAGCTCAAAGAGGGGTTTGTCCATGGAGGTGGCGCTATGCGTGGAACATCCAGGAAGCGCGCTTGGGGTACCGCGGCCTGTACGGCGACCTGTACGGCTGCCGCGCTCCTGGTCGCACCGTCTCTGGCGCTCGCCGACACGGAGGACCTGAGCGCACAGGAGATCTCCGACAAGGCGGAGCAGGAACTGCTCGACGCGAAGTCGGTCCACCTGAAGCTGGAACAGAGGGGCACGGACACCGACGGTGACGAGCCGGTCTCCATGGACCTCACCCTCGACCAGGACGACAACTGCGTCGGCTCGCTGCGCATGGCCGACGACGGCGGCAGCCTGGAGCTGATCAAACAGGGCGAGAAGGTCTGGATGAAGCCCGACCTCGCCTTCTGGAAGGCCCAGCTCCCCGGCGGCCAGGGCGAGGCGGCCGCCGAGGTCATCGGGGACCGCTATCTGTACGGCACGACCGACGACGCCCTGCTCAAGGACATGGCCGGGGTCTGCGACCTCAACACGATCCAGGATGAGATCAAGGACAAGTCGGACGACAACACCGCCCTCAAGAAGGGCGCCACTACCAAGGTCGACGGCACGTCCGTGATCCCCGTCTCCGGCACGGAGGACGGCAAGACCACCACCCTGTACGTGGCGACCGAAGGCACTCCGTACCTGATCAGGGCCACGGAGAAGGGTCAGGGGACCGACTCGACGCTGACGCTCGGCGAGTACGACAAGCCGGTCCCGACGAAGACTCCGTCGGAGGAGGACTCCGTGGACGTCTCCCAGCTGCAGGGCCAGGTGACGGACAAGCCGAACACCTATTGAACGCCGGGCGCCTACTGAATGCCGGGCGCCTACTGAACGCCGGGCGCCTACTGCGTCTCGAACCGCGGCTCGTCGTCGAGGTCCGCGGGCTCGTCCTGCACGGCGAGCCCCGCCACCCACAACGGCATGAGCCAGTGCACGACGAACGCGGTGAAGAGCGCGGGGAAGAGCAGCCCGTCGGTGTCCCATCCCAGGTGCGTGGCCAGGCCCGCACCGGCCGCCGCCGCGAGGAGCAGCCACAGCATGACCTGACGGGCACGCGCCGCGACCCGGACCCGCTCCGCGCGCTGCCGCTCGTCGAGGGCGCGTTCGCGCAGTTCGAGGAGGCCGCGCGTGGCGCTGTTGATCACGCCGGTCGCGACGCACCACGGCAGCAGCAGGCCGAGCATCGTCCACATCGCCCAGCGCTGACCGCCGTCGACGGTCAGCAGCCAGGCGGCGACGCTCGCCACGGTCAGCGTGATGTGGGCAACGACCGCGATCCTCCTGCGCGTGGCGGTCGCGTACATCGGCGCCCCCTCGCGCCGGTTCATGAGCGCAAGCATCCGCCGGTCGTACCCGGTCATCCGCCGTGCCGGCTTCTCGCGCACCTGCTGACCCGTCATCCCTGACTCCTCCCGTAGACCTCGTCCGTGAGCGGGCGGAACGGCTCGAGGGAGAACAGCGCCTCCACCGGAAGCCCGAAGAACACCGCGATCTTCAGCGCCAGGTCGAGGCTCGGGTTGTACTGCCCGCGCTCGATGTAGCCGATGGTCTGGTAGTGGACTCCCACCGCCTCGGCCAGGCTCTGGCGCGACACTTTCCGCTCCGCGCGCACCATCGCCAACCTGTTGTGCACTTGCTCGCTCATGTATAAGAAGTACTACATTGGTGAGCAGGTTGGCAACGGAAGGCACGCTGTTGTGATCAGCACGCGGTTGTGATCAGCGCGCTGTTGTGATCAAGGCTCGGGGCAGATCTCGCCCGGAGGGCAGAACCACGACAGGGCGGTCGCCATGAACTCCTCCTCGTCGTCCCTGCCGTCCGCGTCGGCGCCGTACACGGCCAGGGCGTACAGCTCGCCGTCCACCGCCTCGAAGCGGTGGTCGATGACATGCCACGTGCCGATGTCCTGCTCGCCCTTGAAGCGGTCGGCCACGTACTCCAGCCGGGCCGCGGGGCGCCCTTCGTCGTCCGTCCGCTCCACCGGGGCGAGCTGGTCAAAGCCGCCGGGCATCGGCGTCTCGTCCAGCCAGGTCCGCAGCGACTTGTACGGGGACGCCTCCCCCACCCGGTACACCTGCAGCCGCCGATCCCCTTCCGGACTGCGGTAGTTGACGACGTTGAAGCCCTCGGTCGGTTCGACGAGGTCGCGCACCCACCCCCGCGGCACCGCGAGCCGGAAGCCCTCCTGGTCGAACACCTCCTCGTACGGGGCCGGCGGCACGCCCGCGGGGGACGGCGCCGCGGTGTCGCCCTCGGGGTCCGCGCTCGGCGAAGGTTCAAGAACCGTCAGGTACGCCGTAGGCCGCGGCTCGTCCTTCCAGCCAAGGGCCCAGGCGCCGAAGCCCAGGCCGCACACCGCCAGGACCGTCACGACACCGCGCAGCGCCTTGCTCTGGCGCACCGCGTCCCGGTCGTGGAGCTCGGCGATCCGCCGTTCCTGCTCGTGGCCGACCCACTCCTGGCGGTCGGCGTCGAAGATCCGCACCGCTCGTCCCTCAGCCCGCGACCTGGGCGATCGCCTGCAGCACGGCCGTCACCGACGCGGCCGTCGCGGCGGCGGCCCCGTACTGCTCCAGACGGTCGCGGAGCCTGCCGAGCAGCCCGGCGTCACCGCGTCCCGCGCGGCCGATCTCCCGCTCCACCTCGGCCAGTTCGGCGTCGAGCGCCGCGTCGTCCGCCGTGCGCTCCGGCGCCTGGCGCAGCTCGCCGCGCAGGGCCCTGACCTGGGTGAGGAGATGCTGCTGCCTCGGGTCGGAGACCACCACCGTGTGGTTGGTGGACTCGGCCTTGCCGTGCGCGCCGAAGGCCTGTGAACCACCGGTGATCGACCCGATCTGGACGTGCGCGCCGCCGCCGTTGTCCCCGTCGCCGCTCATGCCGTGCTCCTCTCGGTGGTGTGCGTGGCCTGGCCGTGGGAGCCGGTGGCGAGGGCGCCGCCCGACATCTCCGTGATGTAGACCCCGCTGTTGTTGATCTGCGTGATGTTCTGTTCGAGGCGGTCCGTACGGAAGCCGCCCGCCCGCAGCGCGTCACGGACGCCCTCGCCGATGCGGTCCTGGAGGGTGCGGGTGTAGCGGGCGACGTCCATCTCCTGGAAGAGCGAGAGGTCTTCGGTGCTCGCCAGTTCGCGCAGCGAGACCACCGGGGCGTCCGGCGGCGCCTGCACGGGACGGACGATGCCGAGCCAGGCACACGCGGACCGCAGGGCGCGCGCGGCGGGAGCCGCTTCTCCGGGGGCCTCGGGCTGCGCGAGCCAGAGCCGGAACGAGGGGACGAGCGAGGGCAGCGCGCGCAGGGCGGCGACGCCGATCGCCACGCCGACCGCGGGTCCGTCGACGCAGGCGCGCAGGGCGTCACGGACCGGGCCCTCCGGCTCGCTTGCCACGATCGTGTCGACCTCGCGGAACTCGGGGACGATCGGCCCGAGGACGTGCGGCACCACTTCGAGGACCAGCATGCCGCCCTGTGTGTGCACCCGGACCAGGAGCGATACGACGACCTGTTCGTTCCAGGCGCCCACCCGGATCCGCAGGAAGTGGCGCCGCGCCTCCCCGCCCTCGCCGGCCGCCCGTTCGAGATGCCGGGCGGCCTGCCCGGCGTCGTAGAGCCCCGCGGTCTCGTACCCCCGTCCGGTGTAGAGCTGCTCGTCGCGGCCCGCGCCCGCGGGGAGGTAGACGAACTCCTCGATCTCCAGGTCACGGAGCCGGTCCACGCTGGTGGCGGCGGCGGACCGGCGCAGGTCCTTCAGGCGTGGCTCGATCATCTTGATGACCTCGCGTGCGGCCAGCGGTTCGTACGCGCGCTGGGCAGGGACCCCGCCGTCCAGATCCTTGCCCTTCTCGGCACGCTGCAGTTCGAGGACGACGGACCACGGTTTGCGGGGCTTTCCCGCGCCGACGAAGGGGCGGTTCGCGTCGTAGAGGGTGACCGGCGCGTTCTGCTCGCGGTGGATGCAGTCGACGATGCGGCTGAACCGCCGGGGAATGCCGGGCTGTTCGGTCTCGGCGAAGGCCTGCCGGGCGAGCCGCGTACGCAGGGTGCGCTTGCGCAGGAACTGGTGGCGCCACACCACGGCCGCGATCAGGAGCGGGAAGATCAAGGGGTACGGAGTGTCCCTGACCACGTAGACGGCCGCGAATCCGTACGAGGCGGCGCACCACCACACGAAGGCGGTCACCAGCCAGCCGATCCGGCGCCGCAGCCAGGCCAGCGGCGCCGGGAGCTCCATGCGCCGCAGGATCCCGCCGTCGGTGCCGCGCCCGGAGACGACCCGCGCCAGCCACAGCAGCAGGACCACCACGGCGTACGCGATCGCCCAGCCGCCCGGCACGAAGGCGCCGAACGTGCCGTTCGGGCCCGAGTCGACGAGGTCGTCCGGGTCGAAGGCGAGGAGTGCGAGGTCAGCGCCGGAGACACCCGACTCCCCGCCCCTGGAGTCCTCAAGGGCGTCCCAGGTCATCACCGCGTCGGTGACGAGGAACCCGATCCACACGGCTGCCAGGAGCAGCGCGGAGACCAGTTCCGCACGCCGGGCGCGCAGCGCGTGCGCGAGCACGGGAAGTACATCGGCACCGAGCGGCGGCGCCACGGGACGCTCCGCGTGCCCTACGAGCTCATGGACGACCCTCCTGCGGAACACCGCGTCCAGGTGGACGCCGGCGCACAGCAGTCTGGTGGCCTCGGTGTTACCTGCCATGGCCAACTCCGTTGGGATGAAGCGGAATTGGAGGGTAACGGAGTGTGCATGCGGGGGCCACGGAAAGGTGACCATGCCGCTCGAATAAGTGAAAGCCCGGCCCTCGTGCGGGTGAAGACGGGGCACGAAGGCCGGGCACGGGGCCGGACGCACGTCGCCCCCGGCTGCCGGTCGAGCGGCTGCCGGGGGCGAGGTGGGGTCTTAGATGAGACCGAGGCCGCGGACCGCCTCGCGCTCCTCGGTGAGCTCCTTCACCGACGCGTCGATGCGCGTGCGCGAGAACTCGTTGATCTCCAGGCCCTGGACGATCTCGTACTTGCCGTCCTTGGTGGTGACGGGGAAAGAGGAGATGAGGCCCTCCGGAACGCCGTACGAACCGTCCGACGGGATACCCATGGAGGTCCAGTCGCCGGCCCCGGTGCCGTTCACCCACGTGTGGACGTGGTCGATGGCGGCGTTGGCGGCGGAGGCGGCCGAGGACGCGCCACGGGCCTCGATGATCGCGGCGCCACGCTTGGCGACGGTCGGGATGAAGTCGTCGGCGAGCCAGGACTGGTCGCTCACGACGTCCGCGGCGTTCTTGCCGGCGATCTCCGCGTGGAAGATGTCGGGGTACTGGGTGGCCGAGTGGTTGCCCCAGATGGTCAGGCGCTTGATGTCGGAGACCGGGGCGCCGGTCTTCTTCGACAGCTGCGACAGCGCGCGGTTGTGGTCCAGGCGCGTCATCGCGGTGAAGCGCTCGGCCGGTACGTCCGGGGCGGCGGCCTGCGCGATGAGCGCGTTCGTGTTGGCCGGGTTGCCCACGACGAGGACCTTGATGTCGTCCGCGGCGTTGTCGTTGATCGCCTTGCCCTGCGGCTTGAAGATGCCGCCGTTGGCGGAGAGCAGGTCACCGCGCTCCATGCCCTTGGTGCGGGGGCGGGCGCCGACGAGGAGGGCGACGTTGGCGCCGTCGAAGGCGACGTTCGGGTCGTCGCTGATCTCGATCGAGTTCAGCAGCGGGAAGGCGCAGTCGTCGAGCTCCATCGCGGTGCCCTCGGCGGCCTTCAGGGCCGGCGTGATCTCGAGCAGTCGCAGATTGACCGGCACGTCCGCGCCGAGCAGGTGGCCGGACGCGATGCGGAAGAGCAGCGCGTAGCCGATCTGGCCGGCCGCGCCGGTGACGGTGACATTCACGGGAGTGCGGGTCATGGCGATCTCCGTAAGACAGCTGGCGGTGGGGGTCCCTGCCCCTTGTGCGGGGTCCCCTTGTGCTGGATCCCCTGCCGACGCCCTCGTCGATCGCCTCTCGATGATCGATCTCTTGGCATCAAGAGAGATCCGCCGCCAGGCTATCGCGCCCCGCCTACCCCCGAACCCCGGGAGGGTGTGGCCCACCCCACAAAGATCCACCCTCGCTGCTCGACGGGGGCGCACAGGCCTCGTTCAAGACTCCCCGAAATTTCTGCGCGTCGGACAGGCATGTCTTCCGAAAGGCCGGGCACACGGAGCAGTACCCCCACGGGAGTGGTCACACCCCCGGGCGGCCGCCACGCTCCCCCCCTGTGGTGGCCGCCACCTCCCGGGGTCACCCCCACTCCGTACGGCCCGTTACTTCGTGCAGCCCGTCTGCCCGGCCTTGAGCGTCGCGCAGGCCTCCGCCGACGCGCTGTCCTTGACGGCCACCATCGGTGTGTAGGCGTCCAGGTCGGCGTTCACGGTGCCGTTCTCCTTGGCGCCCTGGCCGGCGATGGTGACCTTGTCGCCCGGCGCGGCCTGCGTGATCCGTGCCCACGCCGCCCCGCACGTCTTGCTGTAGCGGACCTCGACCAGGGCCTTGCCCACCGTCGCGCGCGCCGTCGTACTGGCCAACTCGCCGCCGCAGCCCATGATCTCCGGGTCCTTGCCGGTGCAGCTCTTGCCGCTGCACTCGACGCCCTCGGGCAGATCCTTCTCGCTCGTGCTCGGCGACGCCGGCGGCTTGGCGCTCTCGCCGCCCTTGTCGTCCTTGCCGAAGTCCGTCAGGAAGACGGCGGCGGCTATGACGACGAGCGCGCCGACGACGCCCGCGAGGAACATCGTCAGCTTCCTGCGCCGCCGCTGCCGGTCGGGCGAGTCCCCGCCGCGGCCCGGCTCGACCGGTCCGGGCGGCGCCGCGACGGCCCCCCGGCCGCCATCTCCGCCCCCAGGTCCGTACGAAGGTGTCTGCGGCGGCACCACGGGCGAGATGCCCGCGGGGCCCGCGACCCCGGTGGCCCTCCCGCCGGGGCGGTCGGAGGGGCCGGGGCGGTCGGCACGGCCGGGGCGGCCAGGATCGGCGGCACCGACACCGGCACCGGCGCCCACGCCCGTACCTGCCCCCGCGCCCGCCGCGCCATTGCGCGCCGCGCCGCTTCCCTTGCTCTTCGCCGGATTCGGCCCCAACTCACCCAGCGCGGCCCGCGCCTGGGAGATCCGGATCGCCTGCATGGTCATGTCGTGCCGCATCTCGGAGCGGCTCCACGCACGCTCGGCGAGTTCCCACATGGTGATGAGGTGCACGGGATTGGTGCCCGTCACCTCGGCGAGCGCGACGATCGCACCCTTCGGGGCGAGCAGCCGCCCGTTCAGATACCGCTCCCACGACGTCTTGCTGTACCCGGTGCGGTCCGACACCGCGGCGATGCTCAGACCACTGCGGTCGACGAGCCTGCGCAACTGACTGGCGAACTCCCTGACCTGCGGATCGAGCTCATCCGGTAGTGCCTTCCAACGAGGCATTACTCCCCCTATTCCCCCCGTACGTGCCAACTTGCCCCCGCGCGTGGTGCCCCCCGCCCTGCCCATGAGGCAGCCCCCACTGCTCCTGTCATGGACTACCCAGAGGGATGCCAAAAGTCAGGATGTCAGTTCCCGGTCCGGGGGCGCACGGGAGCATTCGGGCCACCGGCGTGCACCGTTGCACTCCGTGCGGTCCGGCGTCCAGTGTCCCACCGCTGTTGCGGGCCGGGAACACCGTTGCGGAATGGTCACCTCCGTGCCACAGGGGCAAGGCTTCCCTTGAACGGAATTGGCGGGGGCATGACGCTGGATCCCGTTGGAACGGAGCCCCACAGACCGGCGGCGCCCGTCCTCCCACGGGGGAGAGGACGGGCGCCGTCTTCCGTGGGTTCCGAGACACTCCGCCGAGGCGAGCGTGCCGGGCCTTCAGCGCCCGCCGCCGCCCGGAGTGACGAGGCCCGTCTCGTACGCCACCACCACCGCCTGCGCCCTGCTGTCCAGGTCGAGCTTGGACATCGTGCGGTTGAGGTGGGTCTTGACCGTGGCCTCGCTGATGTAGAGGCGGTCGGCGATGTCCGCGTTGGACAGGCCCGTGGCGATCAGCTTCAGGACCTCGACCTCGCGCAGGGTCAACGTCCGCAGATCCGGCGGCGGGGCCGCGGGCTCACCGGACCCGGAGCCGCCCTGCCGGGCGAAGGCCTCGACGAGGCGGCAGGTGACGCTGGGCGCGAAGAGCGCGTCACCGCCGCCGACGGCGGCCACGGCGGCGAGCAGGCGCTCGGGCCCGGAGTCCTTTAGCAGGAAGCCCGACGCTCCGGCTCGCAGCGCCCCGTACACGTACTCGTCGAGATCGAACGTCGTCAGGACCAGGACGCGCGGCACGGGTTCGGGGGCCTCGGCGAGGATCTTCTCGGTGGCCGCGATGCCGCTCATGCCGGGCATGCGGATGTCCATCAGGATCACGTCGGGCCGGGTCGTCGCCGCGAGCTCGACGGCCTCCGCACCGTCGCCCGCCTCGCCGACGACCTCGATGCCGGGGGCGGCACGCAGCAGCCCCACGAGGCCTGCCCGGATGAGGAACTGGTCGTCGACCACGAGCACCCTGGTCATCTAAGTCGCGTCGTCCCCCTGCGATGCGGCCCGCGCGGAGGTCGGCAGAGTCAGCCGCACGGCGAACCCTCCTTCGCTCAGCGGGCCGATGCTGATCGTCCCGCCGTAGAGCTTGGCCCGCTCCCGCATCCCAATCAACCCGTGGCCGCTCCCCGTACCCACTCTGTCCGGAATCACCCCCTCCCCGTCATCGGTGACCGACACCGTCACGTGGTGCGGCAGATAACGCAGTTCGACCGCCGCGCCGGCTCCTCGCGCGTGCTTCAGTACGTTGGTCAGGGCCTCCTGCACCACGCGGTACGCGCAGAGTTCGATCCCGGGGGCGAGCTGCCGCGGCGTCCCCTCGACACGCAGCTCGACGGCGACGCCTCCGGCCCGCACCCGCTCGACCATCTCGCCGAGCCGCGCGAGACCCGGCATCGGCGCCTCGGGCGCGCCGTCGCCGTCCTCCCGCGCCCGCAGCACCCGCAGCATGCGGCGCAGTTCCTCGAGGGCCTCGCCGCTGGTGCCGGAGATGGTGGAGAGCGCGGCGTGTGCGGTGGCCGGATCGGAGGTGAAGACGAACTTCGCGAGGCCCGCCTGCACGGAGATCACCGACATGTGGTGGGCCACGACGTCATGCAACTCCCTTGCTATGCGCCCGCGTTCCTCGGCCACCTCGCGCCGCGCGCGCTCGTCCTGCTCGCGCTTGAGCTGCCGGGCCAGTTCAGCGGACCGGCGCGCGACATACCCGAACCGCCAGATCACCAGGGGGAAGCCGATGGCCTGCCCGACCACGGACGCCATCGCTGCGCCCTCGCTCACCACGCCCGCGTAGATCCAGACGGCGCTCATCAGCGCGGCGCAGGGGACGGAGACGCGGGCGGGCCGCAGGGACGCGACCGTGTAGACGGTGAGCATGGGCGCGAAGGTGTTCACGACGGGCCAGTAGCCGGCGGTGACGTACCCGGCCCACACCAGGTGCACCAGGAGCAGGACGGCGAGCGGCGCCCTGGAGCGGAACGCCACCGGCAGATTGGCGAGCGCCACCAACGCGTGGCCCCACGGGTCGAGTTCCGGCCACCCCTGGCGCGCCGACTCCTGCCCGAGGAGTACGGCGACCGTGGTCAGGGCGACCGCGATCGACGTGTCGGCGACGAGGGGGCGGATCCGCATCGCCGCAGCGTAGCCCCGGTGCGGGCGGCGGTACGTCAAACCATCGCGGTACAGCGGAAGTTGCAGGAACCACCGGCGTACGTCGCGGGGCGTGCCCGAAGCTCAACCCGGCACGGGACGACACCCCCGCCCCGCCGCCGTAACTTCTTCAGGGCTGACGGCCCGCACGGCAGCTGCGCTCGTAGCGCACCCGAATACGGCGGCGGCCCGTCCTCCCGGGGGGAGAGGACGGGCCGCCGGCCATGTCGTGCGAGGGCATACGCCCCGTACCGCTAGGTCGTGATCGTGCGATGCAGCGTGTCGCCCAGGAACGGCAGCTGCAGCCAGGGATTCGGCTGCGCCATCAGCGCGAGCAGCACGATGACGACGCCGAGGGCGCCGTACGTGACCATGTCCGTGAAGCGCGAACGCACCGCGAGCATGCCGACGCCGGGCAGCGCCCAGCGCATGACGGCGCCCGCGATCAGCGCGACGCCGATCAGTATCGTGCCGACGCGGAACACGTCGAAGGCCGTGAGCACGAGGCCGAGCCCCACCGTCGAGAGCACGCTGAGCAGCGGCCACTGCCGGGCGGGCGCGGGGGCGCCGCCGGGCGCGGCCCGGCCGCCGCCCTCGGGGCGCGCGGTGTCCCGGGTCAGGAGCGGGAAGCGCCGCGTGGTCTTCTTCGGCCCGTCGGGACCCGGGCCGCTGACGGCACCCTTGGCCTCGCCGTTCTCCAGGGCCTCGGCGTCCGTCACGTCGGCCGGCGATGCCCCTTGATCGGGTTCTGTGCTCATGGGCTCACCCTTCCCGGTTCAGCTCGCGGCGGCGGACGCGGCGCGCTCGGCGGCCTCGACCACGTTGACGAGCAGCTGGGCCCGCGTCATCGGGCCGACGCCGCCCGGGTTGGGCGAGATCCACCCGGCGACCTCACTGACGCCCGGGTGCACATCGCCGACGATCTTGCCGGACTCGTCGCGCGAGACGCCGACGTCCAGGATCGCGGCGCCCGGCTTCACGTCCTCGGGCTTGATCAGGTGCGGGACGCCCGCGGCGGCCACGATGATGTCGGCCTTCTGCAGGTGGAAGGCGAGGTCGCGGGTGCCGGTGTGGCACTGCGTGACCGTCGCGTTCTCCGAGCGGCGGGTGAGCAGGAGCGGCATGGAGCGGCCGATGGTGACACCGCGGCCGACGACCACGACCTCGGCGCCGTTGATCTCCACGCCGTGCTTGCGGAGCAGCGTGATCACGCCGTTCGGGGTGCAGGGCAGCGGCGCGGGCTCGTTCAGGACGAGGCGGCCGAGGTTCATCGGGTGCAGGCCGTCGGCGTCCTTGTCCGGGTCCATCAGCTCCAGGACGCGGTTCTCGTCGATGCCCTTGGGCAGCGGGAGCTGCACGATGTAGCCGGTGCAGGCCGGGTCGTCGTTGAGCTCGCGGACGACGGACTCGATCTCTTCCTGCGTCGCGGTGGCGGGCAGCTCGCGCTGGATGGAGGCGATGCCGACCTGCGCACAGTCACGGTGCTTCCCGGCCACGTACTTCTGGCTGCCCGGGTCGTCACCGACCAGAACAGTCCCGAGGCCGGGGGTGAAACCCCTCTCCTTCAGGGCCGCCACGCGGGCGGTCAGTTCGGACTTGATCGCGGCTGCGGTGGCCTTGCCATCGAGAATCTGGGCGGTCATGACTCCATCTTCCCGGATGAGGCCCGCCCGGTACCAATCAGGGCGTCGCCGCGGCCCGGCTGTGTCCCGAGACCTGACCAGCTCTGTTGCACTTGCACAACACCTTCGGCAGCCGACTGGACAGAACGGTGTCCCATTGAGAACCATGACCGGGCAATGCCGCGGGCAGTGTCGGGGGGCAAACCGCTCAGCAGCACGTATTCCTCCGCTCGAACCGCGTCGTCCCCGCATTGAACAACGGAGGAATTCCGCCATGAGCTTTGGCGACCCCAACAACCCGTACGGCCAGCAGCCTCAGGGCCAGCCCGGCTACGGCCAGCCGCAGCAGCCCCCGCAGGGCCAGCCCGGCTACGGCTACCCGCAGCAGGCCCCGCAGGGCGTCCCGCAGCAGGGTTACGGCTACCCGCAGCAGCCCGCCCAGCCGTACGGCGCGTACCCGCAGACCCCCGGCGGCGGCTACGGCCACCCGGGCGGCGCGGGCCCCTTCGTCGCTTCCATGGGCCGCCGCTTCGGTGCCCGCGTGATCGATGGTGTGGCCTTCGGCATCATCTACACCGTCCTGGCCGTCGTCGGAGTGGCCGGTGCCGTCGGCGCCGCCCAGGACTGTGACCCGGGCTCCGTGGACTACAACAGCTGCATGGATGACGCGGGTTCGAGCATGATGGGCTCCATCGGCGCCGTGTTCGGTGCCCTCGCGGTCGTGGGTCTGCTCTACGAGTGGCTGATGACGGCCATGGTCGGCGGCACCCTCGGCAAGCTCGCCGTCGGCATCCGCGTCATCGACGCCCAGACCGGCCAGAAGCCCGGCATCGGCGCCGCGTTCATCCGCTACATCATCCCGATGGTCGGCTCGCTCGCCTGCGGCATCGGTTCGCTCCTGGTCTACCTGTCCCCGTTCTGGGACAAGACGGGCAACCAGCAGGGCTGGCACGACAAGGCCGCCAAGACCATGGTGGTCCAGCGCTCCAACAACTAGCCCGCCGGCTCCACCCGCTGTACCAGCCAAGGCCGCGCATCCCCCTTCCGAGGGGGCGCGGCCTTTGGCATGTCCCCCCTACTCTGGTGCCATCGGTGCGTTAGGGGGAACGGACCTTGTACAGCATCATCGTCGTGCCGCCACGGGAAATCGTCGTGCCGCCACGGGAAGCGGAGCCGGCCTCCCGCGAGGCCCAACTCCGCCTCGCCCCCGGCGAAAGGCTCACCTTCGGCAGATCGGCCGAGGCCAACGGCCTGCCCATCGACCACGAGGGCGTCTCGCGCGCGGCGGGCGAGATCACCGCGCACGGCGCCTTCTGGATACTGAGCAACCTCAGCACGCACCAGACGTACGTGGTGGAGAACCCCGAGGGCGCCGGCGAGCACATCAAGGTCGGCCCCGGCCGCCTCGACGCGCCCGTCCCCTTCGAGTTCTCCCGGATCGTGCTGCCCGCGTCGGGCGAGCTCCTGCACCTGGAGGTGTGGGCTCCGCGCCACGACTACATGTGCGACCGGGACCGGGCGGGGCTGGACGGCGCGACGACCCGTCCCGCCTTCTCCGTCGACCGGACCAAGCGGTACTTCGCCGTGCTGGCAGCCCTGTGCGAACCGCGCCTGCGCGGCGCCCCGCACGCCCCGCTGCCCACCGTCGACCAGGTCGTGGACCGCCTCGGTCCCGGCTGGCCCTCGGCGAACCGCGCCGCCGTGCAGTGGAACATCGACTACCTGGCGGTCAAGCTCCGCCTCAAACCGGGGCCCGACACGGCGGATTCGGGCCGGCGCCTCAACGGCAAGAAGGAGTCGTTGGTCTCCCTCGCGCTGCGTTTCGACCTCGTGCGCGAGGACGATCTCGCGGTGCTCCTGCCTCCCGGCGGCGGCGCCGGGAGCAAGGGCATGCGCCGATGAGTGGCGGTGCGTACGCCGTCGAGGTACCCAAGGGCTACCGCGTCGGACCCTGGACGGTCCAGCAACCGCTGGCGAGCGGCGCCTTCGGGAGTGTCTACGCGGCACGCCGGGCCGTGCCCACCGAAGGGCTGCCGCGCACCGTCGCGCTGAAGTTCCTGCCCACCGGCCTTCGCACCCCGCGTCAGCTGAACCATCTGCGCGAACTGGCCGAGCGCGAGGTCGAGTTGCTGCGCAAGCTGCGCTCCCCGCGCCTCATCCGGATGTACGACACCCTGACCGTCGACGACCCGGAGCACCCCGCTCTCGACGGCGCCACCGTCCTCGTACTGGAGAAGGCGGAGGGCTCGCTCGCGGGGCTCCTGGAGAAGCCGCGGCTCCCGGTGAACGGGCCCGTGCTGCTCGCCGAGGTGTGCGCGGGGCTGTACCAACTGCATCGGGCGGGGTGGGTGCACGGTGACCTCAAGCCCGCCAACGTCCTGCTGATGCAGGACGGTTCGGCCCGCCTCGCCGACTTCAGCATGGCCGCCGAGATGGAGGGCACCCACGCGTACACGCCCGCCTTCTCCACGCCCGACTACACCCCGCCCGAACTCCTCTGGTCCGAGATCGGCGAACGCGGGCAGCAGATCCGGCAGACCGCGGACATCTGGGCCTTCGGCGTCCTGGCCCACCTTGTGCTCACCGGCACCCACCCGATGCCCGGCGGCACTCCGTCGGTCCGCAGGGACGCCGCCGTGCGGTACGCGCGCGGCCTCGACGAGCTGCGCCTGTCGCCCGAACTCCCGGCGGAATGGCGGGAGATCGTCGCCGACTGTCTCGCCCGTACGCATGCGGCGCGGGCCGCGCACGACGCGGAGGCGCTGCTGCGGAGGGCCGAGCGGGCGGCCGGGGTCGCGTCCGTGCGGCGGCTTCCGCGGTGGTTCCGGGTGCGCAGGCCGGGGCGGCCCGTGCTGATCGGGGCGGGCGCCGTGGTGGTCGCCATGGGGCTCACGGTGGGGCTTGTGGAGATGCTGCGGGACGACCCCGTCACGTACGGCTATCACCGCTGTCCGAAGCTCTCCGTCTGCTTCTTCAGCGAGCGCTACGGCAACGGGGAGATGTGCTCGTGGGAGACCGACGACCGCGACTGGCTCGCGCGGGACGCCCGCGGCTGCCCCTGGACGCGCACCAAGAAGGTGCATTCGATCTTCAACAACGGCGACGCCGCCTCCCCGCTCCATGACGTCGCGTACTACGTGGGACGCGACTGGCGATACCGGTGGAAGGACCTCTACCGGGACGAGCACGATCCGGTGGGCTGCACGTCCGTCGGGCGGCAGGGGAATCTGACGGGCACGTACATCGTGCTCTCCCACCGCTGGGTCGAGGAGTGCGGCGCCGACCCTCAGAACTCATAGGTACCGCCCCGGAGTTCGCGCCCCCATGGTGGTCACGTGCCACCAAGGGGGGAGGCACAGCAGGGGGGAAGCACCACATGAAGCGCACGCTCACGCTGGCGTGCACGGCCGCGGTGGCCGCATCGATGATCGCCGCGGCCGGGTGCGCGGGGCCGTCCACGGGGGCCGCCGGGGACACGGCACCGGTCGGGAAGCGGGCCGCGGGGCCGCGCATCGACCTGCCGCTCGCTCTGCCGCTCACGCTCTGCATGGCAGCGCGCGGCCACGACCACACCGACCCGGGCTATGCCGCCCGGCTGTCCCGCGAGGCCCGTGTCCGGCACTCCCACGCCCTGGCCACCTGTGAAGCAGCGGTGGCCGCGCCCTCGGGGGAAGGGCGCGGCCACCGCTGGGAACAGGATCCGCTCAGTGGAAGAAGTGCCGCGTACCCGTGAAGTACATCGTCACGCCCGCCTTCTTCGCGGCCTCGACGACCAGCTCGTCACGGACCGAACCACCCGGCTGCACCACGGCCTTGACGCCCGCGGCGGTCAGGATCTCCAGGCCGTCGGGGAACGGGAAGAACGCGTCCGACGCGGCGTACGCGCCGTGCGCGCGCTCCTCGCCCGCCCGCTCGACGGCGAGCTTCGCGGAGTCGACGCGGTTGACCTGACCCATGCCGACGCCGACCGATGCGCCGTCCTTGGCGAGCAGGATCGCGTTGGACTTCACCGCGCGGGACGCCTTCCAGGCGAAGGCCAGCTCGGCCAGCTCGCCCGGGTTCAGGGCATCGCCCGTCGCGAGCGTCCAGTTGGCGGGGTTGTCGCCGTCGGCCTGGAGGCGGTCGGTGACCTGGAGGAGGGCGCCACCGTCGATCTGCTTGACCTCGACCGCGTTGGACGGGGCCTGGTGGGCGCGCAGGACGCGGATGTTCTTCTTCTTGGTGAGGGCTTCGAGCGCGCCGTCCTCGTACTCGGGCGCGACGATGACCTCGGTGAAGATGTCGGCGACCTGCTCCGCCATCTCCTTGGAGACCGGGCGGTTGACGGCGATCACGCCGCCGAACGCGGAGAGCGGGTCGCAGGCGTGCGCCTTGCGGTGCGCCTCGGCGACGTTCGCGCCGATCGCGATGCCGCAGGGGTTGGCGTGCTTGATGATCGCGACGCAGGGGTCGTCGTGGTCGTACGCGGCACGGCGCGCGGCGTCCGTGTCCGTGTAGTTGTTGTACGACATCTCCTTGCCGTGCAGCTGCTCGGCCTCGGCGAGGCCGCCATTGCCGTCGACGTAGAGGGCGGCGCCCTGGTGCGGGTTCTCTCCGTAGCGCAGGACGTTCTTGCGGGCGTACGCGCTGCCGATGAACTCGGGGTGGTCCGTGCCGTCCGAGGCGTAGTCGTCCGCGAACCACGAGGCGACCGCGAGGTCGTACTCGGCGGTGTGGCGGAACGCTTCGGCGGCCAGGCGCTTGCGCGCGGTCAGGTCGAAGCCGCCGTCACGGACGGCGGCGAGCACGTCCGCATACCGGGCCGGGCTCGTGATGACCGACACCGAGGGGTGGTTCTTGGCGGCGGCGCGGACCATCGAGGGGCCGCCGATGTCGATCTGCTCGACGCACTCGTCGGGCGTCGCGCCCGAGGCGACGGTCGCCTTGAAGGGGTAGAGGTTCACGACGACGAGCTGGAACGGCTCGATGCCGAGGTCGGCGAGCTGGCGCTGGTGGTCCGCCAGGCGCAGGTCGGCGAGGATCCCGGCGTGCACGCGGGGGTGCAGCGTCTTGACCCGGCCGTCCAGGCACTCGGGGAAGCCGGTCAGCTCCTCGACCTTGGTGACGGGCACCCCGGTGGCGGCGATCTTCGCGGCGGTCGAACCGGTCGAGACGAGCTCGACGCCGGCCTCGTGCAGCCCGCGCGCGAGCTCCTCGAGCCCGGTCTTGTCATAGACGCTGATGAGCGCGCGCTTGATCGGGCGCTGCGAACCGTGCGTACCTTCGGCGGTCACGGGATAAGTACCTTTCGTCCCTCAATGCGGTAGCCGTTGCGGGCCAGACGCCCCACGACATCGACGAGCAGCCTTCGCTCGACTTCCTTGATGCGCTCGTGCAGAGCGCTCTCGTCGTCCTCATCCCCGACCGGGACCACGCCCTGGGCGATGATCGGGCCGGTGTCGACGCCGTCGTCGACGAAGTGGACGGTGCATCCCGTGACCTTCGCGCCGTACGCGAGCGCGTCGCGCACACCGTGGGCCCCCGGGAAACTGGGCAGCAGGGCGGGGTGCGTATTGACGAACCTGCCGCCGAACCGTGCGAGGAATTCCTTCCCCACGATCTTCATGAACCCGGCCGACACGACCAGATCGGGGCTGTACGAGGCGGTCGCCTCGGCCAGCGCCGCGTCCCACTCGTCGCGGGTCGCGTGGTCCTTCACGCGGCAGACGAAGGTGGGGATCCCGGCGCTCTCGGCGCGCTCGAGCCCGACGATGCCATCGCGGTCTGCGCCGACCGCGACGATCTCGGCGCCGTATCCCGCCGCCCCATCCGTCGCGATCTTGTCGAGCAGAGCCTGCAGATTCGTGCCTGATCCGGAGACCAGCACGACGAGGCGCTTGGCCACAGGGCTCTTGGCCACAGCGGGGCCCTTTCTCGGGAGGTGCGTCTTTGTAGGGTCGTACAAAGGCTTCGCACCCCGCGATACGGGGAACTCTACGAAGCGGCCGACCGTCAGCAACGATACCGGCACACGGTGCGGCCCCTCACGGGACGGGGGCGCGGCCGGAAGGTAGCGTCTGCACCGAGACGTCACATGACGTCACGCCGCCCAGAAGCCCGCTCGATCACGTTCCAGTAGCTCGCTCGACCAAGGGGAAGACGCACACCTGATGCCGGACCGTAGCCTCCGCCTCCCGCTGTCCTTCGCGTTCGAGTTGACGCACGCAGGGGAGCGCGGCTCGACGCTGCTGCGCGACGGCCGCCCGTCGTCCCCGCCGCAGGACTCCCAGGACGGGGGTGGCTCCAGCGGTTCTTCCGGCTCGGGCGACTCCGGGAAGAAGTCCGGGAAGAAGAAGGACGACAATCCCTTCGCGCCACCGCCGGAGGGCGCCCCCGACCAGCCGTGGCGGCCCCGCCCCGGCAACGGCGGCGACCGCCCGGACTCGGACGGCCAGGGGCATTCCCCTTGGGGCAGCCAGTGGAGCGACCGGCAGCCCGGCCGCGCCCAGGGCGGCGGCTTCGGCGAGCGCCCCGGCCAGCAGGGCGGCGGGCAGGGCCCCGACGGCTCCTCCGGATCCGGCGGCGGCCTGCGCTGGGACCCGACCGACCCGGCCCAGCGCCGCGCCCGGTACGCCCTGCTCTCCGGCATGTGGGCCTTCTTCTTCGCTCTCTTCGGCTGGCGGTACGTGGCGCTGCTCCTGGGCGCGCTCGCGCTGAACTGGGGCATCAGCTCGCTGCGGGCGAAGCCGAAGCAGCCGGATCCGACGGCTGCCCCGCAGCAGCAGGCGGCCGAACCCGCGAGCACGAAGCCGCAGACCACGGCGGCGATCAGCGGCCTGGTGACGGCGTCGCTCGCGCTGGCGATGGTGGCGGCGACGTTCGCCGCACAGCTGGTGTACCGCGACTACTACACGTGCGTGAACGACGCGCTCACGAGCCAGTCGAAGCAGGAGTGCAGCGATCTCCTGCCGGGTCCGTTGCGCCCGCTGCTCGGCGAGCGCGACTGATTCTGGCCGGGGGCCTTGAGCGGCGTTCCTCCTGCGCTGCCGGGTCGGCTTTGCCTGATCGGCACTTCGCGGCGGGCTTTCCCCACCCACCTGATTGCCCCGGGTGCTCGGGTGGGTGGCGGCGGGAGGATCCGCCGCGGAACGGCGGCGCAGGTCATCCCGGGCCCCCTTACGCCCCCGGTGGTCTCTCCTCCCTGGTCGCGTCCCGCAGCGCTGCCCAGCGGGCCTCTCGGGACGCCTCGTCGTGCCAGTCGCCGGGCTCCCCGACCGGGGCCCGCGGCAGGAAGTCGTACGGTTCGAACTGATCCGGGGGCGACGGCACCGGGGCCGACGGCACCGCAGGGGGCGTGCTGTCTCGGCGGCGCGGGACCCGCAGCCGCAGCCGCGGAACGCGGGGCCTGGGCAGCCGGGCCCACGTCCAGCGCGGCGTCGCCCGGCGGGTCCGCAGGCGCCAGGCCCGCACCAGCAGAGCCCCCGGCACCCCCACCACCGCCATCCACCCCAGCGCCGCAGGCCCCGCCTGCCACCACACAGGACCGAAGTCGGCGAGGGCGGCCACCCCCATCGGGCCGCCCGCCAGCGCCGCGAGCCCCGCCAGAGCCACCCCGCACAGCACCGCCGCCACTCCGGCCACCAGCGCCGTCCGTCCCCGTGACCACGCCTCGTCCCGCTCCCCGTGGGCAGGCGCAGCCGCCCCCGCCGTGAACCACGCGACCGCCATGCCTCCGGCCAACGGCACCGCTCCCGCCGCCCACGTCCACGGCGACCCGGGCCCCTCCGCCGGGACCGCCGCGAGCAGCGGGAACGCGGGCAGCATCGGGCCCGCACCCACCCCGAGCGGCCCCGCCACGCTCCCGGTGCCCAGCGCGAAGCCGGGGCCGAGGCCGTACGCCGCGCCCCACACCGCCGCGTTCGGCACCAGGGCCACGGCGAGGATCAGTACCGCCAAGCGGCCCGACCACACGTCCGTGACCTGCGCGAACGACGCCCTCGCCAGGCCGCCGTGCAGCGCGAGGGAGACCGCGACGAGCAGCGCTCCCCCGCCGACGAGCACCAGCGTGCCCGCCGCCCCGGCCCGCGTGACGGCGCGGATGTATCGACGTACGAAGAAGGGACGTACCCCCGTCGGCAGCGCGCGCAGGCCGCCCCGCACCACGCCCGGCAGCGGCCCCCGAGGCCGCCCGAGCGCCGTCCAGACCCCCACCGCGGCGGCGCCCGCCACGACGACCGACAGGTGCACCGCCGCGCTCGGCCAGGAAGGCCGCAGCTCGCCCCCGGCCGCGTACAGCATCGCGGCGGCGCCGACCAGGAGATAGCCGCCGACCACCCCGCACCACGCGGTCCGCGGCGCCATCGCCCGCCCCTGCGGATCCGCCGCGTCCCGCGCCGCCCGGTGCGCGAGCCAGCCCGGAAGGGCCATCAGGAGCAGGGGCGTGACACCGACCGGCGCCGGCGCCCCGGAGAGCGTGTCCGTCCTGATCAGTTCCGCGCCGTGGGCGATCAGCCAGACGGCCGCCGCGACATGCAGCGCCCCGTCGGGCCCGCTGTCCGGATAGGGCGAGCTGATCCAGAGGACCATCACGAGGACCGCACACGAACCCAGCCCGAGGCCAGCCGCGACAGCCCCTCCGAACAGGCACGTCGCCAGTCCGGGTGAGCGCCCGCGGGCCCGCTCGATCAGCGGTTTCAGGGGCGGCAACGGAGAGCTGCGGTCGGTGATTTGAGTCACGCCGCCATGCTCCCAACGACACGCGCTTTATCCCTGTAACAGGCGAATACCCGATGTGTCGCTCAAGATACGTTTATGTACTTTTTCGTACGACGGATGAGCCGCGCCCGGCTGCCCGCCGCACGAAGGCCCACGGCCCACGGCGCGGAGAGTCCGACATGACCCAGAGCCCTGCCAACCCGCTGCCGTCCCCCAAGGAACGCCGGCGCCTACGCGAGGCGAAGTCCCTGAGCCAGGCCGAGATCGCCGCGAAGGTGGGCGTCACCCGGGACACGGTCCGCTCCTGGGAGTCGGGCCGCTCGACGCCACGCGGCCGTCGGCGCCAGATCTACACGAAACTCCTTGCCGAGATCGCGAACGAGCAGGCCGTGGCGGGCAAGCGCGCCGCACGGCGACCCAGCTGGGCCCGGCAGACGGACCCGGTCCTCGACGTCGACGACACCAAGGGCGAGAAGTCCCCCGCCCGCATCCCGGTGGGCGCCGCCATGAACAGCCACGCCCCACCGCCCCAGCCGCTGGTCCCGAGAACCCCGGCGACGGCCACCGTCGCCGTCCGGGCCGAACCGGAAGAAGCCGCGCCGCCCAGGGGCACGACGCCCGCCGAAGCCTTCGACACGCTCTGCGCCACCTGCGCCCCCGGCCTCGTACGCCAGACCTACCTGCTCACCGGCCGCCGCACCCTCGCCCAGGAATCCGTGGAGCGCGCCTTCCAGCTCGCCTGGCAGCGCTGGCCCGAGGTCGCCGTCGACCGTGACCCGGCGGGCTGGGTGCGCGCGGCGGCGTACGAGTACGCCATGTCCCCCTGGCACCGCCTCCGCCCCACCCAGCGGCAGCCGGACGCCCCGCCCGCCCTGGCGGCGGACCGCGCGTTCCTCGCCGTGCTGATGAGCCTGCCGCCCGCGCAGCGCCGCACTCTCCTGCTCTACGACGGCGTCGGGCTCGACCTGCCCGAGACCGCGGCCGAGACCGAGGCGAGCACGCCCGCGGCGGCCAACCGTCTCCTCAACGCACGCGAGGCCATCGCCTCGAAGCTGCCCGATCAGGCGGCGACGCCCGACGCCCTGCACCAGCGCCTCGGCGAACTCTGCTCCGCGGAGAAACTGCGGCCACCGAACGCGGGCCGGGTACGCACCGGGAGCGAGGACCGCGCCCGCTTCTGGACCCGCGCGGCGATCGCCCTC
The DNA here is from genome assembly GCF_059026065.1 of Streptomyces sp. A18. NCBI lineage: Bacteria > Bacillati > Actinomycetota > Actinomycetes > Kitasatosporales > Streptomycetaceae > Streptomyces > Streptomyces sp. A18. The sequence continues at coordinate 226,709 of NZ_JBWLKL010000008.1, forward strand.
ACGGCGTTGATCATCGGCGCCACGGCGCTGACCCTGCGCACGGCCCCGACGCACTACGAACCGCCGCAGTCCCCGGGCAAGGCCATCAGCGGCGTACCGCCACGGATGGGCCCCGGCCCGCTGACGCACACGGACCAGGCCCTCCACAAGAAGCTCCGCGAGGCCTTGTCGAGCGGCCCGGAACGGCTGACACCCGAGGCCCGTTAGGGGCGCGGGGAACTGCGCGACCAGCCACAGCGGGTCCGCAGACGAACGAAAAGCGGGCCCGCACCTCGGGGAGGTGCGGGCCCGCTTCGAGCACTGCTAGCCCGCGAGAATGGCTCGCGCAAGCTTGGCCGTCTCCGTCGGCGTCTTGCCGACCTTGACGCCCGCGGCCTCAAGGGCCTCCTTCTTGGCGGCAGCCGTGCCGGAGGAGCCGGAGACGATGGCGCCGGCGTGGCCCATGGTCTTGCCCTCGGGCGCGGTGAAGCCGGCGACGTAGCCGACGACCGGCTTCGTCACGTTGGCCTTGATGTAGTCCGCCGCACGCTCCTCGGCGTCGCCGCCGATCTCACCGATCATGACGATCAGGTCGGTGTCGGGGTCGGCCTCGAACGCCTCGAGGGCGTCGATGTGCGTCGTACCGATGACCGGGTCGCCACCGATGCCGACGGCCGACGAGAAGCCGATGTCACGGAGCTCGTACATCATCTGGTACGTCAGCGTGCCGGACTTCGAGACCAGGCCGATGCGGCCCGGCTTCGTGATGTCGCCCGGGATGATGCCGGCGTTCGACTGGCCCGGGGTGATGAGACCGGGGCAGTTCGGGCCGATGATGCGGGTCTTGTTGCCCTTCGACTTCGCGTACGCCCAGAAGGCGGCGGAGTCGTGGACGGCGATGCCCTCGGTGATGACGACCGCGAGGGGGATCTCGGCGTCGATCGCCTCGACGACGGCGGCCTTGGAGAAGGCCGGCGGCACGAAGAGGACGGACACGTTGGCGCCCGTGGCCTCCATGGCCTCCTTGACCGAGCCGAAGACCGGTACCTCGGTGCCGTCGAAGTCGACCTTCGTGCCCGCCTTGCGCGGGTTCACGCCGCCGACGATGTTCGTGCCGTCACCCAGCATGAGCTTGGTGTGCTTCATGCCCGTGGCACCGGTCATGCCCTGGACGATGACCTTGCTGTCCTTGTTGAGGAAGATAGCCATGGCTGTTCTGTCCCTCGTCCCTTACTTCGCGGCCGCGAGCTCGGCGGCCTTGTCGGCCGCGCCGTCCATGGTGTCCACGCGCTGGACCAGCGGGTGGTTGGCGTCGCTCAGGATCTTGCGACCCAGCTCCGCGTTGTTGCCGTCGAGACGCACGACCAGCGGCTTGGTGACTTCCTCGCCCTTGGTCTTGAGCAGCTCGAGCGCCTGGACGATGCCGTTGGCGACCTCGTCGCACGCGGTGATGCCACCGAAGACGTTGACGAAGACGGACTTGACGTCCGGGTCGCCGAGGATGATCTCCAGGCCGTTCGCCATGACCTCGGCCGAAGCGCCGCCGCCGATGTCGAGGAAGTTGGCCGGCTTGACGTTGTCGTGCGCCTCACCGGCGTACGCGACGACGTCAAGGGTGCTCATGACGAGACCCGCGCCGTTGCCGATGATGCCGACCTCGCCGTCGAGCTTCACGTAGTTGAGGTTCTTGGCCTTGGCTGCAGCCTCGAGCGGGTTGGCTGCGTCCTTGTCCTCGAGCGCCTCGTGGTCGGCCTGGCGGAAGTCGGCGTTCTCGTCGAGCGAGACCTTGCCGTCCAGGGCCAGGATGCGGCCGTCCTTGGTCTTCACCAGCGGGTTGACCTCGACGAGGAGCGCGTCCTCGGCGACGAAGGTGTCCCACAGGGTCACCATGGCCTCGGCGACACCCTCGGCCACCTCGGCCGGGAACTTCGCCTGGGCCACGATCTCGCGGGCCTTCTCGATGTCCACGCCTTCGACGGCGTTGACCGGGACCTTCGCGAGGGCCTCGGGGGTCTTCTCCGCGACCTCCTCGATGTCCATGCCGCCCTGCACCGACGCCATGGCGAGGAAGGTGCGGTTGGTGCGGTCGAGGAGGTACGAGACGTAGTACTCCGCCTCGATCTCGGGAGACAGTTCGGCGATCATCACCTTGTGGACCGTGTGGCCCTTGATGTCCATCCCGAGGATGTCCGTCGCGCGAGCGACGGCCTCGTCCGGGGTGTCGGCCAGCTTCACGCCGCCGGCCTTGCCGCGGCCACCGACCTTCACCTGTGCCTTGACGACCGACTTGCCGCCCAGCTTCTCGGTGGCCTCGCGCGCCGCCTCAGGCGTGTCGATGACTTCACCGGCCAGCACCGGTACACCGTGCTTGGCGAAGAGGTCCCTCGCCTGGTACTCGAACAGGTCCACGCGCGTCCGTCCCTTTTCCGTGATCTCGCTGCGATCTCGCTGCTTTGTGGTCAGCTGTCTGCGTGGGCGTGCCGCGGAGGGCAACGTGACTGCGCTGTCACAAGGGAGGCGTAGGACGGAGTCCGATACGCGGCATGTCCGTCTCGCAGGTTATCGCCGCGGGCCGTAGGTCCCTAAATCGCAGATCACATTTGGGCGGTGATGACTGTCACAGATCACCGGGCCGGAACGGATCCCAGGTGGGGAGGGCGGCCCCTGTGGTGACAGGGACCGCCCGTTTGCTCCTGTTACTGCTGGTGCTTCGGCTGGAGCCTCTGCTCGTGCTTCGGCTGGTGCCGGGCTACTGCTTGTGTCAGCCGTTGTACGTCGGCACGTAGGACGGGGTGACCGAGTCGGCCACGCCCTGGACGCCCGAGACGGCGTTCCCGGCGAGGGACTGCGCGTCGGGGGCCACGGTGCCCGTCAGGTCCTGCGCGAACGGCGAGACCTGGCCGACGACGCCACCGGCGAACGGCTGCACCTCGCCCGTCACGCCGTACGCCAGCTGGTCCGCGCTGCCGCCGATCCCCTGCACGGCGGGCCGCACCTGGTCGGTGACGGTCTGCACGAGCGGCGAGACGGAGCCGACGACACCGCCCGCGAAGGGCTCCACGTCGCCGACGACACCCTGCGCGAACGGCGGGACCTCACCGACGACACCACCGGCGAACGGCTGCACGTCGCCGACTACGCCCTGCGCCAGGTAGGTGGCGTCGTTGACCGCCTGCCCGGCGACCGGCTGGACTCCGGCGACGGCGGTGGCGGCGACGGGCGGCAGCACGGCCGTGGCCGTCTCGTCGACGATCGGGCCTGCGGTCTCCGTGGCGCCCTTCGTGGTGCCCTCGATGTCGGGGGCGAAGGCGGAGAGGGGGCCGAAGAGGTAGTCGACGGAGTCCTCGGGGGTGCTGACGTCGGGCGTGGTGACTGCGGGCGTGGTGACTGCGGGCGTGGTGACGTCGGGCGTGGTGACTGCCGGGGCGGCGGGGGCTTCGGCCTGGGGGAGATCGGCCTTGGGGGCGGCGGACTTCGCTTCGGCGACGGTGGACTTGGCCTCGCCCCGGACACCGGCGACGGTGGACTTCGCCTTGCCGCGGACATCGGCGACGGTGGACTTGGCTTCGCCCCGGACATCGGCGACGTCGCCGGTGACATCCGCGACCGCGTCGGACGCGTTGTCCGGCAGGGCGACGGAGTGCTGGGGGAGCTCGTCCGCGCTGGCCACGGCGGAACCGAGGGCCCAGGCGCCCGTGACACCGGCGGCTATGACGATGGAACGACGGAAGTTCTTGTTCATGCGTGCTTCAGATCCTTCGAACTCTGGCTGTGAATCCGACCCGGACACGTCGAAGAGATCGATACGTCCGGTCGGCGGGCAGACCTTTGCCACCCCCGCGCGGCAGGTCTTCGCGGGGAAAGGGCTGCCCTAGCCAGGGAATTCGGGAATGTCCCGGTGCCGTTCGCGGATCGGCGCGAGGACCTGACCGGCCCCGGCACCCTGCAGAAGCCGCACCGGCGCACGGCTGTCGGACGAGGCGGCACCCGGATCGCCGTGCCGCGTCGAACTCCCGTCCCCGACCGACTGACCAGCCAGGGTCCGCCTCGGATCACCGGGCGCGGGCGGGAACGGCTCGTCCCCGGTGCCGTGCGCGGAGTCCGAGGTGCCACGGTCGAAGAGGGAGGCGGCGCTTGCCTGCTGACCGGCCAGGTACGTGATGCCGGTGCCGACACCGGCACCCGTGCCGTACGAGGAATCGGGGCCGTACGAGGAATCGCCCCGCGCCGCGGACGACTTCCGCGCCTCGTGCGCCCGAGCATCCGCGTCGCTGCGGCCATAGCCAGGCTTGTCGCCGCCCTGCGGCGGCTGGGGCTCGGTGCCGGGATCAGGGCGCGGCAGATCGGGCGTCTCGGGAACGCTCGGCACCCCGCGCATCTCAGGAATGTCCGAGGCCCTGCCCTCGGGCAGCACACGCTGCGGCGCACCCTCGAGAACTCCGGTGACCCCATCGACGACCGGCCGCACCACGTCCCGCGCGGTCCGGCCCACGGGCTCGGCGGCATCGGCCACCGGCTCGCCCACGGACTTCCGTACGGGCTCGACGACTCGCTCACGCGCGGGCTCGACGACCTGCTCACGCGCGGGCTCGGCCACCCGCTCACGCACCGGTTCCGACGCGCGCGTCGACTGCGCGCGCTCCGGAGCCGTTGGCACACCGTCCACCGCGTGCGCGCGCTCACCGCAGAGGAAACCCAGCGCGAGCAGCCCGGCCAGCAACAGCACCACTTGCAGCCCACGCCGCCCGGCCACCGCGCGCATCATGCGCACAGCGGCATCGGGCAGAACGATTACTGCGGGAGTCAAGACGAGGGAAATCCTCTGCTGGGCGAGTGGAGGCGCGGAAGGCAAAGCTCCGGGAGTGAAGCCCGCCGATCCTCGCACGGGCGGCCCGCCCTTGCGCAAGTCCCCCGCTACCGATGCGTATTCATGTCCGGTATGGGAAGTGGCCGCTTCTCGATCGCCGCCGCCATCACCTCCGGGAAGAGGTCCGGAGTACACGCGAAGGCCGGCGCGCCGAGCGCCGAGAGCGCCGCCGCGTGCTCCCGGTCGTACGCGGGTGTCCCCTCGTCGGAGAGCGCGAGCAGCGTCACGAACTGCACACCTGACGCCTTCATCGCCGCGACCCGCTTCAGCATCTCGTTGCGGATGCCCCCTTCGTAGAGGTCGCTGATGAGAACGACGATGGTGTCCGCGGGCCGGGTGATCTGCGACTGGCAGTACGCGAGCGCCCGGTTGATGTCGGTCCCGCCCCCCAACTGCGTGCCGAACAGGACGTCCACCGGGTCGTCGAGCTGATCGGTGAGGTCGACGACGTTCGTGTCGAAGACGACGAGCCGCGTGTTGAGCGACCGCATCGAGCCGAGCACGGCGCCGAACACCGAGGCGTAGACGACGGAGGCGGCCATCGAGCCCGACTGGTCTATGCAGAGGATGACCTCCTTCTTCACGGACTGCGACGCCCGCCCGTACCCGACGAGCCGCTCGGGCACGATCGTCTTGTACTCCGGCAGGTAGTTCTTGAGGTTGACCGCGATCGTGCGGTTCCAGTCGATGTCGTGATGGCGCGGCCTGCTGACGCGGGCGCTGCGGTCGAGCGCGCCGGTGAGGGTGGCGCGGGTGCGCGTGGCGAGCCGCTTCTCCAGGTCCTCGACGACCTTGCGTACGACGGCCCGCGCGGTCTCCTTCGTGGTCTCCGGCATGGCCTTGTTGAGGGAGAGAAGGGTCCCCACCAGATGTACGTCGGCCTCCACGGCCTCCAGCATCTCGGGCTCCAGAAGCAATGTGGACAGCCCTAGCCGCTCAATGGCGTCACGCTGCATGACCTGGACGACGGAGGAGGGGAAGTAGGTCCGTATATCCCCGAGCCAACGCGACACGGACGGCGCGGAAGCCCCGAGCCCCGCCGACCGATCCCGCCCCCGGTCCTTCTTCCCCCCGTCCGCTCCCCCGTACAAGGCACCGAGCGCCCCATCCATGGCCGAGTCCCGCCCGGCGAGCTCACACCCCGTTCCATCGGCAGCACCCCCGCCAAGCACAAGCCGCCACCTCCGCATCCGCTCCCCGGCGGAATCCGACCCCTCACGGCGCTCCACATCCACCGAACCCCCCGGCGCCCCCTCGGCCGCCGCCCCCCGCACGGCGCCCGCGGTCTCCCCTTGCCCCACGCCCACTGCCCCTCCTCGCACAACCTCCGCCGTCACATCCCGCGCCGCGCCCGCGGTTTCGTCCCGCCCCGCGGCCACCGCCCGCCCTTGCCCCACGCCCACGACCGCACCCCGAACCATCACGCCTTGCGCCGAGCCCGCGGCCCCACCTGCCGTCGCATCCAGCGCCCCGCCCGCGATCGCGTCACCCGACGCGCCTTGCCTCGCGCCCCCTGTCCCGCTCCGCGCCACCTCCGCCGTCCCGTCCACAGCACCTCCCGCCGTCACATCCCCCGCCTTGCCCTGCACCACATCCCGTGTCATCAGCCCACCCCGACAAGCTCGTCACCGTCACCAACACTGCCCCCGGACTCCGCCCCGTCGCCGGCAGCGGCAGCGGCACCACGCTCCGTCGCGCTTTCGGCCCCGCCCCCGAGCAACAGACTCAGCACCGGCAGCACCGCATCCGCCCGCTCCTCATCCAGCTCCGCACCAAAGCCGGGTATCCCGCCGGCCACAGCCGAGCCGCCGTCGCCCGCCCCCGGCCCGGTCCCACGCCGCACCAGTTCGCCCAGAGTCCGCCGCACTCCCGGTTCGTACGCCGAGAAGGTGCGCCGCAGCAGTGGCAGAACGTCGGTGAAGGCGCGGTCCGGTACGCCGCTCAGCCAGGCGTCGACCAATCCGAGCAGCCGCTCGTCGTGCACGAGCAGCATTCCGCCGCCCGATCCGCCGCCCACGAACCCCTCGATCCAGGCGGCGGCTTCAGCGGGCTCGGTCCCCCGCGACAGGGCGAGCCCCATGTACCGAGCGGCCTCCCCCTCGGCCAACTCACCGGCGTCCAACAGGATCCGCACACATCGACCCCGCACAACCCCGGCAATACTGTCCCTCTCCCCCAGCACCCTCAGCACGGAGTTCCACCGCCCGCGCATACCGGCGGCGCCACCCGCCGCCACACCCGGGGGCCGCGCAGGCCCGGCACCCAACTCCCCCAGCAGGCCCACCGCCTGGTGAACCGCGTCGACATGCCCCCGCATCTCGACCGCCGCGTCCTGATCGAGCCCCGCGCACGCGGGCGGCAGCCCTACGAACACCCGCTCGGCGAGGCCCACCGCCACCTCGGCAAGGGCAGCCGTGTCCGTACCCCGCACATCCCCGTACCGAAGCGACCTCACCAACGCGGGCAACGCCTGCGCCAGATGCCCGACGTCGGCGTCCAGCGCCGCCCGGTCCGCGAGGACCCGCATCACCACCGGCAGCGCGTCCGGCAACTCCGCCAGCAGACACCGCTCGGCCAGCGCGGTGACATCGGCCAGAGCACGGACCCCGACGGCATCGGCCTCGGCCCGAGCGGTAGCCGCCGCCACCACGGTCGTCCCCCACACCCCCGCCTCCGCCACCCGCACGGAGAGCTCCGGCTCCCACCGCAGCCGCCAGGTCTCCCGGAACGTACCCGTACTCCCCCGCGACACGGCGGGCTCGCCCCAGCCGATCCCCAGCAGCCGGAGGCGATGCAGCAGCGTGCTGCGCGCCGCGTCCGTCTCCTTGCGCAGATCCAGCTCCAACTCCCGTTCAAAAGCCTCCGGTTTCAGCCGGAGCTTCCGCTGGAGCCGCGTGAGATCGCGCTGCAACGGCACCGCCGGCGCTGAGTCCGGCACCTCCCCCAGGACGTCCCCGACGACGAGCTTGTCGTGCACGAGGGAGAGCGGCACGTCAGAGCCCTCGCACATCACCGCACGGACCGCGTCCGTCGTCTCGGTGAGCCCCGGCAGCGGACGCCCCCGCATCGCCGCGAGCGTGTCCGCGAGCCGCACCGCCTCGATGACGTGCGCGGACGACACGAGCCTGTCCTCGTCCCTGAGGAGCCGCGCGACCTTGGTCAGCCAGCGCTCGACGGGGCGGTCGGGCGCGCTGAACAGATGCCCGTACCAACCGGGGGACGCGATCCCCGCGCCGTAACCGCTGGCCCGGGAGAGGCGGCGGTGCGTCCAGGGCACCCAGGTCATGTCGACCTTCACCTTGGGCAGCCCCTTGAGCAGCGCCCGGTCGGCCGCCACGGCCGCCTTCTGCCGCAGCGCGGGCACATGCCACGCCCCGCACACCACCGCGACCTCGTCCACCCCGAACTCCCGCTGTGCCGTGCGCACTTGGATCCGCATGTACGCCTCACGCACCAGGTCACGGTCGTGCCCGCCGATCCCGTACTCCTCGCGCAGCGCCCCCATGGCCTCGCCCAGCGCGTCGAACGGCGCGAACGCGTCCGCGCCCGCACCCCGGTGCTCGACGACGTCCTCCCACCACCGCTCGGGGTCGTCGTACCCGGCGGTCTCCGCGAGCACCGCAAGCGGATCGATCCGCACCGCGTCCACGTCGGCGTCGGCGTCGGCGTCGGCGTCGGCGTCTGCGTCTGCGTCTGCGTCTGCGTCTGCGTCGGCATCGGCATCGGCGTCCGCATCCCCGGCGCCTCCGGGATCGCCCGCCTCCTGCTCCGCCCGCGCCAGCGAATGCGCCGCCGGAAGATCCATAAACCGGACTGGAACCCCTGCCTCCGCGGCCCACTTGATCGCGACCCACTCCGGCGAGAACTCGGCCAGCGGCCAGAACGCCGACCGGCCCGGCTCGTCCACCACGTGCGCGAGCAGCGCGACCGGCGGCCGCATCCCCTCGTCCGCCGCGAGCGCCACCAACGCGTCGGCCTCCGGCGGCCCCTCGATCAGCACCACGCGCGGCGCGCCCTGCTCAAGCGCGGCCCGCACCGCACGCGCCGACCCCGGCCCGTGATGCCGCACCCCGAGCAGCAACGGCCCTCCGCGAGCCCGTGTCGCTCCCCGCACCTCGTCGCTCATGTCCGCCCCCTCTCCGTCCCGCGCGAACCCGCCACCGTCACACCCGCACCCGCACCCACACCCGAAACCGCCTCCAGCACCGCACCCGTCACACACTCACCTCGCGGCACGCGCGGTAGAAGTCCTTCCAGCCGTCACGCTCACGGACCACCGCCTCCAAGTACTCCTGCCAGATCACCCGGTCCGCCGCCGGGTCGCGGACGACCGCGCCGAGGATTCCCGCGGCGACATCGCCCGGTCGCAGCACGCCGTCCCCGAAGTGGGCGGCCAGCGCGAGGCCGTTGGTCACGACGGATATCGCCTCGGCCGTCGAGAGCGTGCCGCTCGGCGACTTCACCTTCGTACGCCCGTCGGCCGTGACCCCGGCGCGCAGCTCACGGAAGACGGTGACGACGCGGCGTATCTCGTCGATGCCCTCGGGCCCGGTCGGCAGGTCGAGCGAGCGCCCGATCTGGTCGACGCGGCGCGAGACGATGTCGACCTCGGCGTCGGCGCTCTCCGGCAGCGGCAGGACCACCGTGTTGAAACGGCGGCGCAGCGCGCTCGACAGGTCGTTCACCCCGCGGTCGCGGTTGTTGGCCGTGGCGATCAGATTGAAGCCGCGGACGGCCTGCACCTCCTGGCCCAACTCCGGTATGGGAAGGGTCTTTTCCGACAAGATCGTGATCAGCGTGTCCTGCACGTCGGCAGGGATGCGAGTCAGCTCCTCGACCCGCGCCGTCATGCCGTCGGACATGGCCCGCATCACGGGACTCGGCACGAGCGCGTCGCGGCTGGGGCCGTGCGCGAGCAGCTGCGCGTAGTTCCAGCCGTACCGGATCGCTTCCTCCGGCGTCCCCGCCGTGCCCTGCACGAGCAGCGTCGAGTCTCCGCTGACGGCGGCCGCCAGATGCTCGGACACCCACGTCTTCGCGGTGCCGGGAACTCCTAGCAGGAGCAGGGCGCGGTCCGTGGCGAGGGTGGTGACGGCGACCTCGACGATCCGGCGCGGCCCCACGTACTTCGGCGATATCACCGTCCCGTCGGGCAGCGTGCCACCGAGCAGATACGTCGCGACCGCCCACGGCGAGAGCCGCCAGCGGGCGGGGCGCGGGCGGTCGTCCTGCGCGGCGAGCGCGGCCAGTTCGGCGGCGAAGGCGTGCTCGGCGTGCGGCCGCAGCGCCTCCGACTCACCCGCGGGCTGGTTCCCGGCCGTAGAGCTCGTCGAGGTCATCGAGGCCGTTGAGGCCGTTGAGGCGACGGACACGGTCATGGAGCGATCCCCCTCCAACTCGTCCGGGCGCATCTGGCCCGGATGTGGTTCCAACCGTGCACCACGCCACTGACAATCGACCCTCGCATCCCTCTGACCTGCACTGACACCGCGTGCGGGGCCGATTGTCAGTGGTGGGATCTACCTTCGATGACATGACTCAGCAGGGGGTGCGCTGGACGGCGGATCAGGTGCTGGCATTGGCGCCTGACGCCCCGTCACGCAAGGCGGGAAGCAAACTCGGCGTCGCCGGCCCATGGTCGGAGGCAGGCAGTTCGGGCGAGGGGACGGTATGGGGACTGTGCAAGGGAAGTGGCAGCAAGCCGTATCAGACGGTCGTCGACATCGCGGACATCACCGGCGCGGCCGGCCCTGCGTACAAATGCAGCTGCCCGAGCCGGAAGTTCCCGTGCAAACACGCGCTCGGGCTGCTGCTGCTCTGGGCGGGTGGCGAGGAGCCATCTGCCCCGATGCCGGACGCGAGGCCGCCGGTATGGGCGGAGGAGTGGCTGGCTGGGCGCCGTAAGAGAGCGGGGACGAAGCGGACTTCGGACGCGGCGCCGGGCTCGGCGCCAGCTGATCCCGAGGCCGCGCGCCACAGAGCGGAGCGGCGGGCCGAGCGGGTCACCGCGGGGGTCGCGGAGCTGGAGCAGCGCCTCTCCGATCTGCTGCGCGGCGGCATAGCCTCCGCAGAGCAGACGGGGTACGGGCTGTGGGAGGAGACCGCGGCCCGCATGGTCGACGCACAGGCGCCCGGACTGGCCTCGCGCGTGCGGGAGTTGGGGGCCATCCCCTCCTCTGGACCCGGCTGGCCGGTGCGGATGCTGGAGGAGTGCGCGCTCCTCCACCTCCTCGACCAGGGCTGGCTGCACCGCGAGCAGCTGCCGGAGGCCCTTGCTGCCACGGTCCGCTCCCGCATAGGCCTGCCTTCGTCGACGCAGGGCCCTGCGGTGCGGGACCACTGGCTGGTGCTCGCGCAGTACGACACGGCGGACAGCAAGCTGACCACCCGCCGGATATGGCTGCACGGCGCGGAGTCGGGCCGGACGGCCCTGCTCCTGTCGTACGGAGCCGCGGGGCGCGCACCCGCGCTCGCGCTCCCGGTAGGCCTGGCACTTGACGCCGAGCTGACCGCGTATCCGGGCGCCGGACAGCTGCGGGCCGACCTGGGCGAGCAGTTCGGCGCCCCCGCCCCGACGACCGCCCGGCCGCCGGGCGTTCGGACGGAGCAGGCCGCGCACCGCTACGGCGAGGTGCTGCGGGACGACCCCTGGCTGGATTCCTGGCCGGTGACGTTGAGCGAGGTGATACCGACCCCGCAACAGGGTCCCGCCTCCGACGGCTGGCAACTGGCGGACGCGGAAGGGGACATGGCCCTGCCCATCACGCCTTCCGCGGCCTCTCGAGCGGGCCTGTGGCGGCTCGTGGCACTCTCCGGAGGCGGTCCGGTGACGGTCTTCGGCGAATGTGGTCACGAGGGCTTCACCCCTCTGACGGCCTGGCCGCGCGGAGCGGGAGAGGCGGTGCCCCTGTGCTGACCATCACGTCTCACGGCTTCGCGCGCGCGAACGTGATCCGCCCGAGAGCCTCCAGAGCCACGACAGCCCCGACAGCCCCGAGAGGGGAGTTCACATGACCGGCACCACCGCACTCACCGAAGCGACCACCGAAGCGACCGTCACCGCCTGGGAAGAGCTGGTCACCGCCGCGCTCCTCGGCACCGACCGCCGCACACCTCCCGTACACGGCCAGGACAAGGACGCACCGACCGCCCTGCTGGACGCCGCCGCCGTGCAGACCGTCCGGCGCAGAGCCGGTCTTCGCCCCGCGCCCGCGGCGACACCTCCCGAGCCGGCCGCGGCCGATCCCAGGCCCCTTGTGCCGCCCACGGCGCGGCGCAGGCTCGCCACGCTGCTCACCGACCACCCCGGTGCGGGCAGCGGCGGGCGTCGAGGCGCGGTGCCCGACCTGATGGAACTGCTGCCGCAATGGCTGGCGCTGGCCAACGAACGCGGCTTCGCGGCGCCGCCCGAGTTGCTTCCGGCCCTCCTGAACGCGGCCCGCGGGCGTACGGACCTCCGGCCCCAGGCCCTCGCCTTCGCGGGCCCGCGGGCGCTGTGGCTCGCGCGGCTCAACCCTGACTGGAAGTTCGCCCTTCGCTCCACTCCTGGCGGCGGGGTGGCCCTGCCCGCCCCCGATGACACGGCTCAGGTCCAGCAACTCTGGGAGGAGGGCCTGTTCGCCGAGCGCGTCGCGCTGCTCGGCGCGGTGCGCGCGCACGCCCCGGCCGCCGCTCGGGAACTGCTCGCCACCACTTGGAGCACGGAACGGGCCGAGGACCGCCTGATGTTCCTCGACTCCCTCCGCACCCTGTGCGGTGCCGACGAGCCGTTCCTGGAACAGGCCCTCACCGACCGCAGCCGCAACGTCCGCGCCACGGCGGCCGAGCTCCTCTCCGCGCTCCCCTCGTCCGCCCTAGCCGCACGGATGGCGGCCCGTGCCGCCTCCTGCGTGGCCATCGACCACGCACAGGGCACGAAGAGCACGCCGACGCTCACGGTCGAGGCGCCGCATGAGTGCGACGCGGGCATGGAGCGGGACGGCGTCACCCCGAAGCCGCCCACTGGGCGGGGCGAACGCTCCTGGTGGCTGGGCCAGTTGGTGGAGTCTGCCCCGCTCAGCACCTGGCCGGAGCGGCTCGGCGGCCGTACCCCCGCCGAGATCGTGGCACTGCCTGTGGCGGACGACTGGCGGAGCGAACTGCACGCCGCGTGGTGCCGCGCGGCCGTGCGGCAGCGCGACGCGGTCTGGTCCCGGGCGCTGCTCGGGGCTCCGTCGTCACCCGACGCGGCGGGTCCCGGCGCGGCGTCACTGGCCGAGCGCGCGAAGCTCCTCGCCGCGCTGCCGGCCGGGGAGCGGGCCGACTGGGTCGCGGGGTTCATCGCGACGCACGGCCTCTCGGAGGCGTTCCAGCTGCTCGGCGTGTGTGCGCTGCCCTGGTCGGGGCCGCTGGGGCGGGCCGTGGTGGATGCGCTGAACATCGCGCGGGACGCCGGGAGTTACCCCTGGAGCTTCAGTGGGGTGATGGGCCTTGCGGAGCGCTGCCTCGACCTGGCGGAGGCGGTCCGTCTCGACGTACTGACCGCGGTTCCGGACGAGCCGGAGGACGCGTCCCCCGGCGCGGGCGGCTACTGGTCGGAGGCCTTCCAGCGCCTGGTCAGTACGTTGCGTCTCCGCGCGGCGATGCGGGCGGAGCTGGGCGCGGCGCCGGAAGATCAGGAGGTGCCGTCATCCTAGGCACCCCCAGTGAGCAGCCGAGGCCGTCGGCCGCCCCTACCGACGAGGCCCCGGCCCCCGACGCGGCGCGGACGCCGTCAGGCCCCCGCCGGCTGGCGGACGTTCGCCCGGACCCAGTCCACGATCGATGCCGTCGTCGCCCCGGGAGTGAAGATCTCCGCGACGCCCTTCTCCTTGAGCGGCGCGATGTCCGCCTCGGGGATGATGCCGCCGCCGAAGACCTTGATGTCCTCCGCGTCGCGCTCCTTGAGGAGCTCGATCACGCGCGCGAACAGCGTGTTGTGGGCCCCGGACAGGATGGACAGACCGATCGCGTCGGCGTCTTCCTGGATCGCGGTGTCCACCACCTGCTCGGGCGTCTGATGCAGGCCGGTGTAGATGACCTCCATACCCGCGTCACGCAGTGCCCTCGCGATCACCTTGGCTCCGCGATCATGACCGTCGAGACCCGGCTTCGCCACCACCACGCGGATCGGACCGGCTGCCACACCCATCACTGCCTCCATGTACCGATATCCATCTGTCCAAGCACTGGCACCCCGTGCCGCACCGGCCGGGGAAGTGAACGAACGTTATCCCCAGCATCTCGCACCCGGCAGTTTCACGGTGGAGAGCGAGGGGGAAATCACACGATGGGACACGTTCGCTGCGCGCCATTCCCGTATCCAGCGGTATACGGACCGCTTCCGGGACGGCGCAAGGGGAGCCGCAACGAGGTCGCCGTACCACCGCGCCGTCAGCTGCGCGCCGGGGTGATGCGGCACATCGGCGATCGCGCCGGTATGCGGGGCGCCACAGGCGCTGACCACGCGCCGTCGTACGGCCTCGCTCACGCCTCCCCACTACGGGCACACGGGGGACAGAGCCGCCCCCTCGCGTGCCGACCGGGAGGTCGACCATGACCATCACGAGGGTCCTGCCCTTTCGCCCGCCCTGCCTCACCCTGCCCGCCAGACTGGCGGGACTCTCCATGGCCCTTCTGAAGGCGACCGCCCTGGAGATGGCGATCCTCGCCGGCCACCTCCTCCTGTACCCCTCGGGCATCGTCCAGGAACGCAGGATCGCCGCCGAACTCCCGCCCACCGACACCCCTCGGCTCCCCGCCGATAGCAGGCCACCGGTCGTCCTCCTGCACGGCTTCATCGACAACCGCTCGGTCTTCGTCCTCCTGCGCCGCTCCCTGGCCCAGCACGGCGGCCAGCACGTGGAGTCCCTCAACTACTCCCCCTTGACGTGCGACATCCGCACCGCCGCCGAGCTGCTCGGCCGCCACATAGAGGAGATCTGCGAGCGCACGGGCCACCGCCAGGTGGACGTCGTCGGGCACAGCCTCGGCGGCCTGATAGCCCGCTATTACGCGCAACGCCTGGGCGGCGACGAACGCGTCCGCACGCTGGTCACCCTCGGCACCCCGCACGAGGGGACCCGTGTCGTGCCGCTGGCCGACGCGCACCCGATCGTGCGCCAGATGCGCCCCGGCTCGGACGTGATCGAAGAGCTGCGCGAGCCCGCGCCCGGCTGCCGGACCCGCTTCGTGAGCTTCTGGAGCGACCTGGACCAGCTGATGGACCCTCTCGAAACGGCCTGCGTCAACCACCCCGACCTGATCGCACAGAACGTACGTGTCTCCGGTATCGGTCATCTCGCCCTGCCGGTGCACCCCGCGGTCGCCGCCGGAATCCGCCAGGCCCTCGACCAGCCTGCTCCGGGGACCACCGCGGCGAACTCCGAAAACGGACAAACGGTGGCCTGAGGAGCGGCGTCCGCACCCCGCGGTGTGGACGTTTTGTCGAACGAACCTCGAACGCAGGGCCAAAGCTGTGCCCACAGTCCGCCGAAAGGCGGCCGAATGCCCGTTTCCTGAGGGCGGGAAACCTGCCGAAGATTGTCGCGCCCGCATACCGCCGGGTACAGTCACCGCACTGCTCTGCCCCTGCTGCCGAGGCGAAAGAGAAGTTGGTGAACGACCGTCACCCGTCGGGGAGCTCGACACCCCCGGCCTCGGCACCCGCCGACTATGCGCCCTACGCGGCGTACGACCAGCAGAGCACCCAGCACGGCGCCTATGGGTACGACGGCTACTCCACCGGAAGCTTCGACACCACAGGCAGCTATGCGCCGGCCGGCCCCGACACCGGAAGCTTCGCGTCCGACCCGCTCTTCGGCGACATGCCCGGCAGTCAGTACGACACCGGCCAGTGGTCCACCACGGGTACTCAACAGACGCTGAACTACGACCCGTACGCAGCCCAGCACCAGACCGCGTACGACACCAGTGGCTACGAGACCGGCAGTTACGACACCAGCGCCATGTGGTCGACCGGCGGATATCAGCACCTGTCCGCCGACATCCCGGCCCAGCCGAGCCCCCACTCCACCGGGCAGTGGGAAGCAGGCGCCTGGGACCAGCCGCAGCAGACGGGCCAGTGGGAGGCCCAGGCCTTCGACACCGGCGCGTACGACGCGACCGCGTGGAACTCCGGCGGTCAGGACCTCCCGCAGGACATCCTGACGCAGGACATGCCGTACGGAGCCGCCGGGACGCACGAGGCGTACGGCACCCCGGAGACACACGAGGCGTACGAGGCACTCGGGACGTACGCGGCGCAGGCTCAGGACACGCCCGGAGCGCACGATACGTACGACACGTACGAGGCGCCCGAAACGTACGAGCATTCGCCTTACGACACCGGGTCCTACGCGTCCGATTCCTACGCCTCCGGTTCTCACTCCTCCGAGGCCTACGCCCAACCCGCTCCTGCCGAGCACGAGTTCACTCCCGACGAGGCTCCCGCCGATTCACTCGGTCCGGTCGAGCCGAGCCGCACCGCCGTCGACGACGAGCCGCCGGTCATGGACCGTTCGCACGGCTCCCGCTCTCGGGCCCGCCGCCGCTCCCCCGCCAAGCGCTCCGCGCTCTTCACCGTCGCCGTGCCCTCCGCCTGCGTGATGGGCGTCGCGGGCATCGCCGCCGCGTCCGTGGGCGACTTCGGCGGCGGCGACGAGAAGGAGGCGCAGGCGGCGACGGCCCCGGACCCGACGTCGGTGCAGCCCTCCGCCGCCAACAACAAGCTGGACACGCAGCTGGCTAACCTCTCCGCGGACGCCGGTGACTTCGCCGACCGCGCGAGCCGCACCCAGGAGCGCATCGACCTCAAGGCGGAGAAGGTCGCCGCCGAGAAGAAGGCCGCCGAGGAAGCCGCGCGCAAGGAGCGCCTGCGCCCCAAGTTCGCGCTGCCGGTGAAGCAGCACGGTCTGAGCGCCTACTACGGACAGGCCGGCATCAACTGGATGTCCGCGCACTCCGGGATCGACTTCCCGGTGTCGTACGGCACCGAGGTGCTCGCCGCGACCGACGGCACCGTCTCCACGAAGTGGAACAGCGCCTACGGCAACATGGCGATCGTGACCGCCAAGGACGGCACGGAGACGTGGTACTGCCACCTTTCCACGCACAAGATCTCCAGCGGCCCCGTCAAGGCGGGTGACCCCATCGCCTTCTCCGGGAACTCCGGCAACTCCACTGGCCCGCACCTGCACTTCGAGGTGCGCCCCGGCGGCGGCTCGGCGATCGACCCGCTGCCGTGGCTGCGCAGCCACGGCCTCGACCCGACGTAATTCAGGGCGCCGCCCGCGGCGACCCGACGTAACTCGGGCCGCCGCTCCCGGCGTTAGAGCTTCTCCACCGGCGCGTACCGCAGCAGGAGCCGCTTCGGCTTGGGCTCTCCGAAGTCCACCGTCGCCTCGGCGTTCGCGCCCGTGCCCTTCACTCCGACCACGGTCCCGAGACCGAACTGGTCGTGCGTGACCCGGTCCCCGACGGCCAGCGCGACCACCGGTTTCTCCGTGGCACGGCGTGTGGCGAAGCCCTGCGCGCCCCCGGTGCGCGAGCGCGACGACGACAAGGAGGAGGCGATTGAGGCCGCGGGCCCAGAGGATGCCGGTGCGCCGATCGAACCCTTCCGCTTCCAGTCCAGGTGGGCCTCAGGGATCTCCTCCAGGAAGCGCGACGGCGGGTTGTACGAAGGCTGTCCCCAGGCGCTGCGCATCGAGGACCTCGTCAGGTAGAGCCGCTCACGCGCGCGCGTGATGCCCACGTACGCGAGGCGGCGCTCCTCCTCCAGCTCCTTGACCTGGCCGAGGGAGCGCATGTGCGGGAAGACGCCGTCCTCCATGCCGGTCAGGAAGACGACAGGGAACTCCAGGCCCTTGGCGGTGTGCAGCGTCATGAGGGTGATGACTCCGGAGCCGTCGTCCTCCTCGTCAGGGATCTGGTCCGAGTCGGCGACGAGCGCGACCCGCTCCAGGAACTCGGAGAGCGTGCCCGACACGCCTGTGCCCGCGCCTTCGGCTGCGCCCTCGCCCTCGCCCTCGGAAGCTGCCTCACCGCTGTCCGACTCGAACTCCAGGGCTACTGCGGCGAGTTCCTGGAGGTTCTCGATACGCGTCTCGTCCTGCGGGTCGGTCGAGGACTGCAACTCGGCGAGGTACCCGGTCCGTTCGAGCACGGCCTCCAGGACCACGGCGGGACCCGCGCCGGACTCGACGATGGTCCGCAGCTCCTCCATCAGCACGTTGAACCGCTTGACCGCGTTCGCCGAGCGGGCCGCCATTCCGTACGCCTCGTCGACACGCTTCAGCGCCTGCGGGAACGAGATCTTCTCGCGCTGCGAGAGGGCGTCGATCATCGCCTCCGCGCGGTCACCGATGCCCCTCTTGGGTACGTTCAGAATGCGCCGCAGCGGGACGGAGTCCTCCGGGTTGGCGAGCACGCGCAGATACGCGAGGACGTCCCGGACCTCCTTGCGCTCGTAGAAGCGGACGCCGCCGACGACCTTGTAGGGCAGGCCGACGCGGATGAAGATCTCTTCGAAGACACGGGACTGCGCGTTCGTCCGGTAGAAGATCGCGACGTCGCCCGCCTTCGCGTCGCCCGCGTCGGTGAGCCGGTCGATCTCGTCGGCGACGAACTGCGCCTCGTCGTGCTCGGTGTCGGCGACATAGCCGGTGATGCCCGCGCCCGCGCCCGCGTTGGTCCACAGGTTCTTGGGGCGGCGGCTTTCGTTGCGCTCGATGACGGCGTTGGCCGCGGTCAGGATCGTTTGCGTGGAGCGGTAGTTCTGCTCGAGGAGGATCGTCGTCGCGTTCGGGTAGTCCTCCTCGAACTGGAGGATGTTGCGGATCGTGGCGCCGCGGAAGGCGTAGATCGACTGGTCCGCGTCACCCACGACGCACAGCTCGGCCGGGTCGTCACCCTCGCCCCCGGAGGGGCCCACCAGCTCGCGCACCAGGGCGTACTGCGCGTGGTTGGTGTCCTGGTACTCGTCGACCATCACGTGCCGGAAGCGGCGGCGGTAGTGCGCGGCGACGTCCGGGAAGGCGCGGAGCATGTTGACCGTCGTCATGATCAGGTCGTCGAAGTCGAGGGCGTTCGCCTCGCGCAGCCGCGACTGGTACATCGCGTACGCCTGGGCGAGCGTCTTCTCGAAGCCGTCGGCGGCCTGGCCGGCGAAGGTCTCCTCGTCGATCAGCTCGTTCTTCAGGTTCGAGATCTTGGCGCTGAAGGACTTCGGCGGGAACTTCTTCGGGTCGATGTCCAGATCGCGGCAGACCAGCGCCATCAGGCGCTTGGAGTCGGCGGCGTCGTAGATCGAGAAGGAGGAGGTGAAGCCGATCGTCTTCGACTCGCGGCGCAGTATCCGCACGCACGCACTGTGGAACGTCGACACCCACATCGCGTTGGCCCGCGGACCGACGAGCTGCTCGACGCGCTCCTTCATCTCGCCCGCGGCCTTGTTCGTGAACGTGATCGCCAGGATCTGCCCCGGGTGCACGTGCCGCTCGGCCAGGAGATACGCGATGCGGTGCGTCAGGACCCGGGTCTTTCCGGAGCCCGCGCCGGCGACGATGAGCAGCGGGGAACCCGCGTGCACGACGGCCGCGCGCTGGTTCTCGTTCAGCCCGTCGAGGAGGGCCGCCGGGTCGATCACGGGGCGCGGGGCCCCGCCGCGGTAGTGCGCGTCCCTGGGCACGGGCGCGTCGAACTTCCCGTCGAACAGATCATCCGGAACGGACTCCGGAGCACTGTCCTCGGGCGGCGGCGGGTGCTCTTCCTCCGAAGCCCGCGAGGGCTTGAGGTCCGCCAGGAAGCTGTCATCAAAGAGGCTGCTCATCGCCTCCCGAGTCTAGGCGGCCCCACTGACAACCCGCCCCGGGTTCCGACCACTCTCCTCGCCTACGCCCCGCCCGCGGACGGTCACACTCCGCCACGGCACGGCGTGCCCGCGTCAAGAGCTTCGCAAAGTAACGAAAATGTATCGGGCATATCGAACATCAACCTTCACACGGGCCACACGAGTTGGCTAGCGTGCTCCGCGGGCTGCTCGTACTCCCACCGGCGAACCCCGCCGGGAACGGGCGGCCTCCGCCGAGTTCGATCTCCTCGGAGCCGGGGACCCACGATGAACTTGGGGTGAATCGGTCCCGTACGAAGTACGGGACCGTAGGGCAACCTTCCGGAACCACCCGCCCGAACCCGACAGCTAACCCGGTAGGCGGTCTACGGAAGGAGTCGCCTCCCTTGGCGTCGCACCGCAAGCCGCGGACCCGCATTGCCGGCCTACGCACCGCCCCCGCCCTCGGCATCACGACGGCGGCCCTCACCTCCGTGGCCCTGCTGTCACAGAGCGCGCAGGCCGCACCCTCCGCGCCGCAGAAGCCCAGCCTCGAAGAGGTGCAGAAGAAGGTCGACGACCTCTACCACCAGGCGGGCGTGGCCACACAGAAGTACAACTCGGCCAAGGAGCGCACCGACAAGCAGCGCAAGAAGGTCGACACCCTCCTCGACGACGTGGCCAAGCGCACCGACAAGCTGAACGAGGCCCGCCAGGAGCTGGGCACGTTCGCCGCGGCCCAGTACCGCACCGGCGGAGTCTCCGAGACCGCCACGATGATGCTCGCCGACGACCCGCAGGGGTACTTCGACCAGAACCACCTGTCGGACCGGCTGACCGCGCGCCAGAAGAAGGCGGTCGACGAGTACCAGACGCAGCAGGCATCGGCGACGAAGCAGCGCACGAAGGCCGCCAAGAGCCTGGAGACGCTGAGCGACTCGCGGGACGAGCTCAGGACGAGCAAGCAGACCGTCCAGAAGAAGCTGGGCCAGGCGCGCACGATGCTCTCGGAGCTCACGGCCGAGGAGAAGGCGCGGCTCGCGGCGATCGAGAAGAAGAAGGAAGAAGAGGCCAAGCGCAAGGCCGCCGAGCTGGCCCGCAAGCAGGAGGCCGAGGCGGAGGCCAAGCGCAAGGCGGCGGAAGAGGCCGCGGCGAAGGAGCGTGAGAAGAACAAGGAGACCCCGGACTCCGGCTCCGGTTCTGACACCGGCTCCGGCACTGGTTCGGGCTCCGGCTCCGGTGACACGGACAGCGGGTACGCGACGAAGGCAGCGAAGGTCATCGACTTCGCCGAGGCACAGATCGGCAAGCCGTACGTATGGGGCGCCACCGGCCCGGACTCCTACGACTGCTCCGGGCTCACCCAGGACGCGTGGAAGGCCGCGGGGATCTCCCTGCCGCGTACGACGTGGGACCAGGTGAAGGTCGGCACGACCGTGAAGACCGCCGATGCCAAGCCAGGTGACCTGGTCTTCTTCTACGACGACATCAGCCACGTAGGGATCTACATCGGCGACGGCAAGATGATCCACGCCCCGAAGCCGGGCACGAACGTCCGCGTCGAATCGATCTACTACATGCCGATCCACAGCGTCGTGCGGCCCGCGTAACCACCTCACCCGTAAGCGCCCTACGAGAAAACGGCCCTCCACGTGCGCGTGGAGGGCCGTTTTCTGCGGGCAAGTCTTCTACAGCGTCTTCTGCGGGCAGGCGGGATCAGGTCCAGAGCACCGCGATGAAGATGTTCACGACGGTCAGCAGCCCGACGGCGCCGAACATCCCTTTGTCCACCTTCTCCTCGTCCCGTTTCACGTAGACCAGGGCGAGGATCACGATCAGCACCGCCATCTTGATGCCGATCTTGAGGTTGTTGACCGGGTTGTCGTCCGCCTGGTTGAGACCCACCAGGATCACACCGGTGACGAGCATCGTCAGCGCGCCGTGCAGCATCGCGGGGTTGAAGCGGGCCGTGCCCTGGCCCATCTGCTTCATCTGGGTGAGGAAGCCGCCCAGGAGCGAGGCGATGCCGATGATGTGCAGGCCGACGAAGAGGTGGGTGAGAACGTCCATGGTTCCGGAGCCTAGCCGGGGCCTTATCACCGCTCCGTGGCCAGGTGGGCCACAAGCGCCGCATCGGTCACGCGCGTACGCGAAGGGCGCACGGTCCGGCGGATCGCCCAGTCACATACAGCTGCCGTCCGGAACACTTCCGCCAGTTGCGCACAATCCGTCACCAAGCCGTGACGGCCAGGTTTAGCGTCCTTCGTCAGGTGACCGGCTCCCCACCGCCGCTCGGACCAGGGGCGGCAGTCGGACACCACCGCCGAGAATCCGGTGGCGGTCCGCTCCCCCTGTGCGGGCCGCCGCCGGAACCTTAAGGAGCTCCCTTCGTGGCAGCGCACCGCAAGCCCAAGCAGCGCTCGCTCAGCGGCCATACGGCCCGTACCGCCGCCACCATCGCCTTCGCCGGGGCCGCCACGGCAACCGCCCTGGACGGCACAGGACATGCCGATCCGCGACTCGGCCCGGCCGAGGTGAAGTCCAAGGTCGACGCGCTCTACCGCGAGGCTGAGATCGCCACCGAGAAGTACAACGGCGCCAAGGAGAAGGCCGACAGCGCCGAGAAGTCCCTCGGTGAACTGCGTGACGAGGCGGCCCGCAAGACGGAGAAGCTCAACTCGGCGCGCGAGGGCCTCGGTTCGATCGCCGCCGCGCAGTACCGCAGCGGCGGCATCGACCCGTCCGTCCAGCTCGCGCTCTCCTCCGACCCCGACCAGTATCTCGAGCGCGCCGCGCTCGCCGACCGGGCCGACAGCCGCCAGGCCGCGACGGTCAGCGCCGTACAGAAGCAGCTCCAGGAGATCGACCAGCTGCGCACCGAGGCCGACGACACCCTCGCGCACCTCAAGTCCCGCCAGGCGGAGCTGAAGAAGCACAAGAAGACCGTCAACGGAAAGCTGGACGCGGCCAAGCGGCTCCTGTCTCAGCTGACCGACGACCAGCGCACGGACCTCTCGGGCGACGGCACACAGGAGAGGGCGTCCCGCGACGCGGCCCGCGATGGCTCGCCGGACACACCGGCCGCCAACTCCCGTGCCTCAGCGGCCGTCTCGTACGCCTACAAGGCGCTCGGCAGCCCCTACGTATGGGGCGCCACCGGCCCGGACTCCTACGACTGCTCCGGGCTCACCCAGGCCGCCTACCGGTCGGCTGGGGTCGACCTGCCGCGCACGACGTACGCCCAGATCGCCGCGGGCGAACGGGTCCCGCGCTCCCAACTCCAGCCCGGCGACCTGGTCTTCTTCTACCAGGGCATCAGCCACGTCGGCCTCTACGTGGGCAACGGCCAGATGATCCACGCCCCGAACCCGAGCGCACCGGTACGCCTCGCGCCGATCAGCCAGATGCCGTTCGCGGGGGCGACGCGGGTGGCGTGAAGGCCATCGGGGGCCGCCACGGTGGGCGACGGCACGGCGTCAGACGAGCCGCCGTGCCGTCGCCCACCGTGTCAGCTCGTGCCGGTTGGACAGCTGGAGCTTCCTCAGCACTGCCGACACATGCGACTCGACCGTCTTCACCGAGATGAAGAGCTGCTTGGCGATCTCCTTGTACGCGTACCCCCGCGCGATGAGCCGCAGCACCTCGCGCTCGCGCTGCGTGAGGCGGTCCAGGTCCTCGTCGACCGGGGGCGCGTCGGTCGACGCGAAGGCGTCGAGGACGAACCCGGCCAGGCGCGGCGAGAACACCGCGTCGCCGTCCTGCACACGGAAGATGGAGTCCACCAGATCGGTGCCGGTGATCGTCTTGGTGACATAGCCGCGGGCGCCACCACGGATGACTCCGATGACGTCCTCGGCGGCGTCCGAGACGGACAGTGCGAGGAACCGCACGGGGCGCTCGGCATCGGACATCAACGGCGCGCAGCGGCGCAGCACTTCGACCCCGCCGCCGCCTGGGAGATGCACGTCGAGGAGCACGACCTCGGGGCGCGTCGCCGTGATGACCGTGACCGCCTGGTCGACGTCCGCGGCCTCACCGACGACCTCGACGCCGGTGATCGCGGTCCTGCCGATCTCCGCCTGGACGCCCGTGCGGAACATCCGGTGGTCGTCGACGAGGACGACGCGCGCACGGCGACCCTCCTGGTCACCTCCGACGGCAGCACCGGCCGCTTCGGGTGCGTCAGCCGCATCCGCCGCGTCGGCGGGCTGAGCCGATTCGGTCGCACCGGCCGGCGTGGTCGCTTCGGCCGCGGACGGCTCAGCCGCATCGTCGTCCGGTCCACCCCTGGGCCCCACGGGCTCACTCGCGTCGCTCATGTCGTCGCCGTCCTCTCCATCTCCAGCTCGACTTCCGTGCCGCCCCCCGGCACCGCGCGCAGCCGCGCCGTGCCGCCGTTGCGCTGCATACGGCCGATGATCGATTCTCGTACGCCCATGCGGTCGTCCGGCACGGAATCCAGATCGAAGCCGGGGCCACGGTCCCGGACGGACACGAACACCGTCTCCCCCTCGACTTCGGCGAAGACCTGCACCGCACCGCCCTCGCCACCGTACTTGGCGGCGTTCACCATCGCTTCCCGCGCGGCCTGCGTCTGCGCCGTCAGCCGGTCATCGAGCGGGCAGTCGCCGACTATGACGACCTCGATGGGGACGCCGTGCTTGTCCTCCACCTCCGCGGCGTCGCGCCGGACCGCTTCGGCGAGGGTGTCGGGCTCGTCCGCCTCGTCCTTGCCCGTGCCCTCCGGTTTGTAGAGCCATTGGCGCAGGTCACGCTCCTGGGCGCGGGCCAGGCGGCGCACCTCTGAGGCGTTCTCGGCGTTGCGCTGGATCAGCGTCAGAGTGTGCAGTACCGAGTCGTGCACATGGGCGGCGACCTCGGCCCTCTCCTGGGCGCGGATACGCATCAGCCGCTCCTCGGAGAGGTCCTGCATCATGCGCACGAGATAGGGGCCGGCGAGCAAAGCGACGCCGACGAGCACCGCGAGCGCGGCCTGCAGCACGGAGCTGAGGTGCGAGGTGGAGCCCTGCAGCACGAAGATGCCGGAGACACCGGCGCCGACGAGCAGCACCCCGGCCCCCGCACGGGCGATGGTCAGGGTGCGCCTGCGGCGGCCGACGGCCATCCAGCGGGCCCGCCGGGCGTTGTCGGCCTGGCGCCAGACCAGGGCGACACCGGCGGCGACGAGCAGGGTCGGGATGAGATAGGCCTTCGTCGAGCTGCCCAGATCCACGTTGCCGACGAAGACCATGGCGACGACGACCATCGCGATCAGCGCGACGAGCTGGCCCTTGTCCGGCTTGCGGGCCACGAGTCTGCGGCGTCCGTCGGGCGCCGTCTCGCTCGTGACGGCGGAGGGCGGGCGCTCGGCGTCGACCCCGCCTACGCCGAGGGGCACGAAGAACCAGAACGCCGCGTACAGCAACGCGCCGAGTCCGTCCGCCGTGAACAGGCCGACGAAGATCAGCCGCACCCAGATGACGGGCAGCCCGAGATGACCGGCGAGGCCGCGCGCGACACCGCCGAGCCAACGGCCGTCACCGCTGCGATAGAGCTTTCGCAGCGGCCGCTCGTCTTCGATGGATACTGCTGCGGCTTCCGGCATGTCTCCGATATTCACACGCGTACGCGGGCGCGGGCATCAGGGTCGACCCCCGAGACGTCCCTGATCTCCGACCCGGACGACGGGGCGTGGACGTCGGGGCAGGGACGTGTCAGGGCCGATCTCAGGGTTCGGCCAGGGTTGTCCCGACTGCCGCGGCGGCCTCCGGCCCGTCACCATGGACACATGACAGACGAGCAGCCCGCCGGGACGGGCCCGCAGGCCGCGCCGCGCGATCCCTTTTCCGCCACGGCGCAGGAGCCGGGCGGGCCGACGGTCGTGCGGGCCTTCCGCCGCGACCGGCGGCACAAAAAGCTGGGCGGCGTGTGCGCGGGGCTCGGTCAGCACTGCGACATGGACCCGGTGATCTTCCGGATCGGGCTCGCGATCCTCTCCCTCACCAGCGGACTGGGCCTTGTCTTTTACGGCTTCGCGTGGCTGTTCGTCCCCTTCGAGGACGAGGAGGAGAACGAGGCGCGCAGGCTCCTCTCCGGCCGTGTGGACGGCCAGGCCCTGACGGCCGTGCTCTTCGCGCTCGTCGGCTGCGGCGTCTTCCTCTCTTTGCTGAACAACGGCGGGGCGCTCACTTTCGCGGCCGTCCTCGCCCTGCTCCTCGCGGGCGCGGGGTACTGGTCGCAGCAGCGCGGCACGACCGCTCCCGACCCGGTGGCGGCCCAGGCCGTGGCGGACGCCCCGCCCGAGGCGAAGGCGCCGCCGGTGGCCGGTGCCCCTTCGTGGTGGCGGGACCCGATCGTCAAGGACGGCACGCATGACGGGATCTCGGGGTATTTCTGGGGGCCTGAGGGCGTGGCCGTCGAGTATCGGCCCGACCCCCCGCACGGGCGGATACGGCCGCGGGAGCCCGCAGCGCCCCCGCGGCCCGAGCAGCGGGGTCCGCGCTGGATCGGCGGCTCCGTCTTCCTGGGAGCGCTGCTGGCGGGTGGCCTGGGCACGGGCCTCACGTGGGAGGAGCAGTCGCTCAGCACCAGCCTGCAGACCGGCCTCGCCCTCGCGCTCGCCGTGTTCGGGATCGGCATCGCTCTCAGTGCCTTCCTCGGGCGCACCGGTGTCGGCTCGATCGTGCTCGCGGTGCTCACGGCCGGGCTGCTCGCCGGCTCGGCCGCACTGCCCAAGGACATCAGCACCACCTGGGCGGAGACGGAGTGGAGGCCGACCGCGGCGGACCAGGTCAGGCCCCAGTACGAGCTGGGGACGGGCCTCGGCACACTCGACCTGACCCGCGCCGGCCCCGGCAAGGACCGGACGCTGAGCACCAGCGCCGAAGTGGGGGCGGGACAGATGAAGGTGATCCTGCCGAAGGACAGCACGGTGAAGCTGGACGTGGAAGTGGGCGTGGGTGACATCCAGTTGCCGGACGACCGAAAGGGAGACGTGGACATCGCTCCGGGCAAGGAGAAGACGGTGACGCTGAACCCACCGGAGGGCAACAAGGACGGCGGCACGCTCGAGCTGCGCGTCGAAGTAGGAATCGGACAGGTGGAGGTGACCCGTGCTACGTCATGAGTTCCATCCCGGCAAGCTGGTCCTTGGCCTGTTCCTGCTGCTGACGGCACTTGCCTACGCGGGCGACGCGGGCGGCCTCTGGGACACACCGTGGTTCGTGGCGTTCCCCCTCATGCTGGCGGGCCTGTTGCTCGGCGGCGCGGCGGCCGCCGTGTCCTACGGCATACGCGGCAGGCCCACAGCCCGCACGGCGAACCGCGTCTCGGACCGCACCTCGAGCCGCACATCGGACAGCACCCCCGACAGCACGGCGGACCGGATACCCGACCACCCGGTCGACGGCTCCAGGGACGCCTAGCGTCGGCTGGTCCAGCGGCTCAGCCGAGCCCCGAACCGTACTTGCGACGGCTTCCGATCATCGCGTCGGCCGAGAAGATGGGTGCCCCCGCGAGGATCATCGGGAGCCAGGCCATCAGGTAGGCCAGGTCGTTGCCGTAGTAGTACGGCTCGGTGGACCAGCTCACGGTGAGCCAGAGGCTGAGCGAGATCAGCGCCCCGCCGAGCGCCGCGATCCGGGCGAACAGGCCGACGAGGGTGCCGATGCCGACGGCCAGTTCGCCCAGGGCGATGGCGTAGCCGAAGCCGACGGGGCTCTTGAGCGAGAGGTCGACGAGGGCCGGGATGGCGGAAAGGTCACGGACGCCTTCCATCATCTCGCCGATGGACCCCGCGCCGGTGGCCGACATGAAGGCGCTGTCGGTGAGCTTGTCCAGGCCCGCGTAGATGAAGGTGACGCCGAGGAAGACCCGGAGCGGGAGCAGGGCATATCGGGAAGCGCTCTCCCGCCAGCCGCCGCTTCTGACGTAGCTGGTGTGGCTGTCGGTGCGCATGCCGTGAGCCATCGCTCTCGCCGCCTCTCCCGTTGACCCGCTTCACCCGTGGACCCGTCATCTGACGATACGTACGAACAGGGGGGCCTGCTCAGTGGCTTGCACCGAATTCGCGAGGATCGGCCCGTTGCCTGGCCAGGGGGTTCAGTCCGTGACGTCGATCGTGCAGCGGTTCGTCTCGAAGCCCGCGGCGGTGATCACCTGGACGTCGACGCGCCCCGGCTCGACGTCGACCGGAACGGGCACGGTCAGGGCCGCATCCGTCGGGTTGGTGAAACCGCCCGGCACGGGGACGAGCGGTACATGGACGTGCACGGTTCCGATGCGAACGACCATACGGGCGAGGCGATCGGCGGTCTGCGCTCCGGGGGGCACGAATCCGGCGCCGCGGATCTCGATGTCGTCGCCCGTGCGGATGGGGGCGTCGAGGTCTCCCGCCTCGCGGGCGCGCACCACGGAGAGGATCATGGGCCGGCCACCTTCGGCGTACTTGCCCGCGAGGTACGTCGCCGCAGACACCAGGACGAGGAGGGCGAGACCCCACGGCAGGTCGGGCAGCTGCTCGGGGCGGCGCGCGAGGCGTACGGCGGCGAAGACCATGGCGGCGGCGCTGACCAGGACGTACTGCGCGTCCGCGAAGCTGCCGCGGCCCGCGTCGTCGGTGAGCAGGTCGGCGGCCCGAGGGCGGTCGGCGGGCACCTTCTGCAGCCGCTGGCCGAGGACGCGCAGGCCCACCACGCGGCGTACGAGCACGGCGACCCCGCAGGCGACGGCGAGGACGGTCACGGCACCGGCGGCACGTGCGAGGTCGAGCCCTGCGATCAGCTCGTCCCGCTCGCGGTGCCCCGACGCCCCGGCGAGCTCGCCCACGAGGACGAGCACGGCGAAGACGACGAGGAGCACCCAACAGGCGGCCACCGCGCGGGAGGTGGAGAGGCGGTTGTCCTCGCCGATCAGCGGCGCGAGGATGCCGCCGCGGGCCCGGTGCGCGTATCCGGCGCCGGTCAGCAGGCCGCCGACGACGACGGCCGCGAGCAGCCCGCCGGTGCGGGCGAGGGTCCAGCCGGTGCCGATCGCGGTGAGCGCCTGGACCAGGAGCAGGACGCCCACGGCCACCCAGACGACGCCGACCGTGCGCCGCCACAGCAGGCCCAGCCAGGCCTCGCCCTCGGCACGGCCGCGTTCGGCGACGGCACGCGCGGACTGGGTGAGCTCGTCCGACACCCACTGCCGGGAAGCGCCCGCCGAGTGGGCGACCGCTGCGGGCAGCCCTTGCCCCGCCGCCAGCTCGTCCCTCTTGGCGAGGAACGCGGCCACGGCACGCCGATGCCCCTCGCGCGCACCGTGCGGGCAGTCGCCGCATGTGCAGCCGCCCCCGTGTGCGCCCTGCCGCGCCTCCTGCACCGCCACCGCGTACGCCGCCTTCCCCGCCCTCGTTCGAGCACCGAAACGTGAACTTCCTTGCGATGAAAGGGGATTGTGCCGTACTAGAAGACGATCAGCTGCCTCGGGTCAGGTCAGCGAGGGTGAATTCCCCGCGCGCCGGTTGACGGCGGGGGTGGCGAGGGCGGTCGGTTCAGGCCAGCAGATCCGGTTCGCTGCGGCTGATGTCCTGCCAGAGGGACTGGTAGTTGATCCACGCGACGAGATCGCTGCCGAGTTGCTCGCGCGTCGCCACCGCCTGCTTGTGGCCGATGAGGATCGGTCGGCCGGCGGCCCGCGCGCTCAGCTGGACCTGGCAGGAGCGCTCCATCGTGAGGAACCACCAGGCGGCGGCGTCGACGGAGTCGCCGACGGTGAGCAGCCCGTGATTGCGCAGGATGACGGCCTTGTGGTCGCCGAGCGCGGTGGCGATCCGGCGGCCCTCGTCCGAGTCGACGACGACGCCCGTGTAGCCGTCGTACAGCGCGTGGCTCTCGTAGAAGGCGCAGGACTCCTGGGTGATCGGGTCCAGGAGTTCACCGAGTGTGGACAAGGCGCGGCCGTGCAGCGAGTGGCAGTGCGCGACGGCGACGACGTCGGGCCGCGCCAGGTGCGCCTGCGCGTGGACGGTGAAGGCGGCCTGATTGACGTGGTGGCGGCCTTCGACGACCTGCCCCTCCGCGTTGGCGAGGACCAGGTCGCCCACGGTGACGTGCTTGAAGGGCATCCCGAAGGGGTTCACCCAGAAACAGTCCTCGTGCTCCGGGTCGCGCGCCGTGATGTGCCCGGACACCCCGTCCTCGTAGCCGAGCCGCCCGAAGATCCGCAGGGCCCCGGCGAGCCGTTCCTTGCGGTATCGCCGTTCGTCCGCCGGCGAGTCGTGCACCGGTGGCATCGCGAACTGCAACCGCTCGACGGGTATCGGTGTGGGCGCCTGCATATGTCCTCCATCCCTGGCTGTACGGAGCGGAAGTTACCGCCGGTCAGCGCAGGAAGACAGGGGTCCCCTGTGAAGAGAGTGCGCAATCGGGGCGCGGGGCCTGACAGAGAACGGCGCAGCAAACCGGACAGCAGGTGTCGGGTATCGGCGGGACACTCGCCGTATGACGACGAACTGGGCAGCCTTCAGCGCAGCAGAACCCACCTTCGCGCGGACCGCCGAGGAGCGGTTCGGCCTGTTCACTCACCACATCCTCGCCACACTCCGCAAGGACGGATCTCCGCGCACGACCGGGCTCGAAGTCCGTTTCCTGCACGGGGAGTTCTGGCTCGGTATGATGCCGGGCTCGATGAAGGCGCTCGACCTGCGCCGCGACCCGCGCTTCTCGGTCCAGGCGAACCCGGGGCCGGGCACGGAGATGGCCGGCGGCGACATCCGGATCTCCGGGCGGGCGATCGAGGTCGAGGACCCCGAGGTCATCGCGCGGTACGTGGGCGAGGTGCAGCCACCGGACCCGGGCTCGTTCCACCTCTTCCGCACGGAGCTGACGGAGGTGGTCCGGACGTACATCGAGGACGAGAAGTATCTGGCGGTGCAGCTGTGGCAGCCGGGCGCGCCGACGCGGACGACCAGGCGGACATGAGAAAACGCCGGTGCCGCCGCCCCTCGCGGGGGACGACGGCACCGGCGTTCGGACCTCGGCCAAGCCTGGAGCAGGCGTCGGTCAGGCCCTGCGGACTACTCCCACTCGATGGTGCCCGGCGGCTTGCTCGTCACGTCGAGGACGACGCGGTTCACGTCGGCGACCTCGTTCGTGATGCGCGTGGAGATCTTCGCGAGGACGTCGTACGGAAGGCGCGACCAGTCGGCCGTCATGGCGTCCTCGGACGAGACGGGCCGCAGGACGATCGGGTGGCCGTACGTCCGGCCGTCGCCCTGCACGCCCACGCTGCGCACGTCGGCGAGCAGCACGACGGGACACTGCCAGATCTCACGGTCGAGACCGGCAGCCGTCAGCTCCTCGCGGGCGATCGCGTCGGCCTCGCGGAGCAGGTCCAGACGCTCCTTGGTGACATCGCCGACGATGCGGATGCCGAGGCCGGGGCCCGGGAAGGGCTGGCGCTGGACGATCTCGTCCGGCAGACCGAGCTCCTGCCCGACCATCCGCACCTCGTCCTTGAAGAGCTGGCGCAGCGGCTCGATCAGCTGGAACTCGAGGTCCTCGGGGAGGCCGCCCACGTTGTGGTGGGACTTGATGTTGGCGGTGCCGGAGCCGCCGCCGGACTCGACGACGTCGGGGTAGAGCGTGCCCTGGACGAGGAACTCGACAGGCTGGTCACCGGGCGCCTCGGCGACGATCTCCGCCTGGGCCTGCTCGAAGACGCGGATGAACTCGCGGCCGATGATCTTCCGCTTCTGCTCGGGGTCGGAGACCCCGGCAAGGGCGGTCAGGAAGCGCTCCTGCGCGTCGACGACCTTGAGCTGCACGCCCGTGGCCGCGACGAAGTCCTTCTCGACCTGCTCGGTCTCGCCCTTGCGCATCAGGCCGTGGTCGACGTACACGCAGGTCAGCTGCGAGCCGATGGCCTTCTGCACGAGGGCTGCGGCCACGGCGGAGTCGACGCCGCCGGAGAGACCGCAGATCGCGCGCTTGGTGCCGACCTGCTCACGGATCGCGGTGAGCTGCTCCTCGACGATGTTGCCGGTGGTCCAGTCGGGCTTCAGGCCCGCGCCCCGGTAGAGGAAGTGCTCGAGCACCTGCTGGCCGTGCGTGGAGTGCATGACCTCGGGGTGGTACTGCACTCCGTACAGCTTCTTCTCGTCGTTCTCGAAGGCCGCGACCGGCACGACGTCCGTGGACGCGGTGACGGTGAAGCCCTCGGGCGCCGCGCTGCACGCGTCGCCGTGCGACATCCACACGGGCTGCTCGGCCGGGGTGCCCTCGAAGAGGGTCGAGCCGGACTTGGAGACATGCAGGGGCGTGCGTCCGTACTCCCGCGCGCCCGTGTTGTCGACGGTGCCGCCGAGGGTGGTCGCCATCAGCTGGAAGCCGTAGCACATGCCGAAGACGGGGACACCGGCCTCGAAGATCGCGCGGTCCAGGCGCGGGGCCTCGTCCGCGTACACCGACGAGGGGCCGCCGGAGAGGATGATCGCGGCGGGGTTCTTCGCGAGCATCTCGGAGACCGGCATGGTGCTCGGCACGATCTCGCTGTAGACCCGGGCCTCGCGGACGCGTCGGGCGATGAGCTGGGCGTACTGCGCTCCGAAGTCGACGACCAGAACGGTGTCGGGGGCGGCGGCAGCGGGGGACGCTGATGGCACGGCGGCGGCCTTCCGGCGTTGAGCGTGAGCTTGAGCGTGAGCTGGGGCTCGTGCGTGAGCAGGGGGTCTGTTTTGTCGATTCTAACGGGCCCGCGGACACCCCTTTCGTCGCATCCGACGGAGCCCGCCCCCGCACCGGCCTCGCGCCGTACCCTCGTCGACCTCGCGCCGTACCCACACCGGCCTCGCGCCGTACCCGCGGCGGTCTTCGGCGCAGGTGGCGATGCGGGGCGTCTCAGCATCCGGGCCACGGCGGAACCCGTGTTGACCCGGCACGCACGCGTGGGGGCATACTGGCCCCGTGACCAAGCACCTCAGCTTCCTCTTTACCTATGGCAACCGGCCCGCCGGCTGCCATGGTCGAGCTGCTTGATCCACTGACAAGCGACTTCCCAGGCGCCCCGGGCCGACAAGGCCCGGGGCGTTCTGTCATTTCCGGGCCTTGTCGCTCCGGGGCACTCCACCAGATCCACCAGATCCACCGGACCCACCGGACCCACCGGGTCCACCGGGTCCACCGAGATCCGCCGAGATCCACATCCGACGAGGAGCCCCAGATGAGCATCACCACCACGACGACCGACAAGACAGGCGCCCGCACCCCCGAGGCCGCCGATGTGATCGAGGGTGCGCGCGACCGCATCGACGCACTCGACGACCGCATCATCGGCCTCGTACAGGAACGGATGGCCGTGTCGGCCGTCATCCAGGAGGCCCGGATCGGGTCGGGCGGCCGTCGCGTCAATCTCTCGCGCGAGATGGAGGTTCTCGCCCACTACAGGGACGCGCTCGGCAAGCCCGGTACCTCGCTGGCGATGACGCTCCTCGAGCTGTGCAGGGGGCGGGTCTGACCCCCCTCGCCCCTCGCCCCTCGCCCTCCATCGGCCCCCTCTGTGATCCCGTCGGCGCCCCTGCCGATGGCGCCCTTGTGCCACCGGACCTGAGTTCGGATCCGGTCTCACCCGTACGGCGCGTGACCGGGTCCGGAGCGGCTTCGTTGGTCCCGATGTCCGTGCCAGCCAGGGGCGGGCACGGAAAACCACGCGTGGCTCCGCTGGAGCGATGAGGCGCACACATCGTGTACGCCGTGGGACCTCGCTCCAGAGACGTGACCGGACGGCAGGGGACAGCAGCCCGGTCACCCAGGGAACGGTCGGCTTCGGGGACGCCCGGAGCCGACCGGCCTCCGTCCCGTCCCCCTCCCGTCCTCTCCCGTCCCCCCCCTGTCGCCTCCCTCGACCGCCCCCCACGGAATGACCCGACTGTCCCTGTTCGTCTGGATCACGTCGAACCGGTTGCGCGGGTCACGGCGCATCCAGCACGATGCCTAGCAGGACAGCCGCACGTCCGGCACTGCACAACTCCATTGCCATTGGTCGAGACCACTAGTGCGCCCCTCGTGCGCCGGGTCGGCCACCGGCGCCCCCAGACCCGCGGCGCACTCCCCCCGGCGCCGCTCCGCGGCACCGACGCTGCCCTGACGTCGGTGCTGACAGCCAAGGGCCCCGCGGATCCGTCCCGCGGGGCCCTTCGGTCTTCCGTGTCTCCAAGAGCCGCCACTCCAGAGCCGCCGCCCCCTGAGGCGCCACCCCCAGAGCCGCCACCCCGAGAGCGGCGCTCCGACGGGCAGCGCCTACTTCGCCTCGGCCACCTTCGCGAGCTGTGCGTCGACGATCGCGTCGGCCACCTTCGGGTCGGCCGTCACCCCGTCACGGAACTTCTCCGGCAGCCCACCGGCCCCGTCCTCCTCGTCGGCCTGGGCCGACTCCGGGTCGAAGACGTTCGAGGCGCGGAAAGCGATCAGCGTCGAGCCGCTGCGTACGACCGTGACGCGGTCCCGGTCGAGGAACTCACCGGCACGGCTCGCGAGCTTGTACGAGACGGCCTCGTCGCCCCCGACCGGCGCGGGCTGCGGCCTGACGCCGAAGTAGCGGCGGCCCCCACCGTCCCCACTCCCGCCCCCGAAGGTGGCGCACTTCTTCGACTTCGTCGCCGTGCGCAGCGTGTCCATGGTGTTCTCGGCGTCGGCCTGGCCGTACGCGAACAGGACGACCTCGGTCGTCGTGGTGTCCGCGACGTCGGTGCTGGTCAGCGTGCGACTGACGTGGGCCTTCGACTTCGGCGGGGCAGCGGCCGTGAGCATCTCCGACAGCGGACGGCACTCGGCCGGGTTCACGCGCCCCCCGGAATCCGCAGGCCCCCTGGAATCCGCAGGCCCCTCGGACTCCTTGGACCCCTCGGGCTCCTTCGCGACCTTGTACTTCCTCACGTCACCCGAGGCGAGAGCCGCCTTCTCCAGCTCCGCCGCCACCGAGGACGTGCCGGCATCCGTGGACTTCTCGCCCTTGCCGCCGCCACCGCTTCCGCCGCCGCTCCCGCCGCTTCCGCTGCACGCCGCCGTAAGCCCCAGCACCGCCACCGCCGACACAGCCACCACGCCACGCGACACAGCTGACTTCACGTTCCCGCTCCCCCACTCTCGTCTCACGCCGTGCGGAGTCACCCGCTCATGCGGAGTCACCCGCACCCCTCCTACGACGGAAGATCATCACGCCCGGTTCCGCGTCACCCCGCTACGACCAGATCCAGAACCGGAACGGACTCAGGAACACGATCGCCAGCGCCATGCCGCCCACCACGATCACCCCGCTCCACGCCCGGCGGCTGCGCTCCGAACGCGCGCTGCGCCGCGGCCCGGTCGGCGCGGCCCGCCACTCGTCGGGCCGCCACGCCCCGGCGGCGCCCTCCCCCCGAGCCGCCCTGCGCTTCCTGCGCCTGCGGCCCAACGCCCTGCTGTCCGCGGCCTTCTGGCGTGCCGCCTCCTCGTCGAGGCGTCGCAGCCGCTCGGCCACCATGCGCGCCCGCGCGGACGGCTCCTTCGGCGCCGAGGCACGGATGTCACGCAGACTGTCGCGCTCGAACCGCTCCCACACGTCGTCGGTCATCTCGGCCGTCTCGTCCATCCCGGCCGTCTCGGCCGTCTCGGCCGTCCCGTCCGGTATTCCATCCGGTCTCTCATCCGGCTCCGCCACGCCGCCCCCTCCTGACGCCCCTCGCTCCCGGCGGATCACCGGAGAGCGGAGGAATTTCTACGGCACCCGGAGACGGCCGCACAAGCTCTGTGATCCAAGCCACATAAGAATTCTGTGAGTTCGAGGACAACCATTCGCAAGGGACGCAGGTCATGCATGCGTAACAACGGCCACACCCGCGTCCCCACCGCGGAGGCCTCCACCTCCGTACCGCTCACCAGGTGGTACGCCGGACTCACTGAGGTCTTCATGAAGCTTCGACGTGTCATGGCCGCCGCGGCCGCGACCGCTGCCATAGCCCCGATCGCGCTGCTGTCGGCCCCTGCCGCCTACGCGACCCCGGACACCAGCCCGTCCCCGAGCGCGACGGCCACCGAGTCGGCCACGCCTCCCGCGACGCCTACGCCGACCGAGACGGAATCCGCCACGGCGACGCCGGGCGCGACGGAATCCGAGTCGGCCAGCCCGGCACCGACCGAGACGGAATCCGAGTCGGCCACGCCCACGGAGAAGCCCACCGAGTCGGCCACGCCGCCCGATGAGCCCACCGAGGCGCCCACGGACTGCCCGGTCGACGAGGACGGCGAGGACGCCGACTCGAAGCTGGAGATCGGGCTCTCGGGCCTGCCCGGCAAGATCGTCGCGGGCAGCGGCTGGCACCAGTTCAAGCTGACCGCCTCCAACCCGAGCGACGACGACCTCGGTGAGGTCCAGTGGCTCGCCGCCGTGGACAACTACACGGAGAGCGAGGACGAGAAGGACTGGCTCGCCAACTACGCGCAGATCCAGTACTTCAACCCCGAGACCAAGACCTGGGAGTCCATCGCGGACGAGGTCTCGGGCGGCCTCTACTTCGGCACCACCGAGCTGGGCGCCAAGGAGAAGGTCGACATCAAGCTGCGCGTCAACGTCAGCGCCAAGGCCCCGGCCGGCGACGGCTACGCGCTCGGCCTCGGCGGCTACCTGGACTCCGAGGAGAACTGCGTGCGCAGCGCGTTCTCCTTCTACGAGTTCACGGTCCTGAAGGCCGGCAGCGACAACGAGAACCCGGGCGAGGCCGACAAGAACGAGGGCGGCAAGACGCCCACCGGTGGCAAGACGCCGCAGGGCGGTGCCAAGGAGATCGCGGCCACCGGCAACCTCGCCGAGACCGGCTCAAGCTCCATGCTGCCGACCATCGGCCTCGTCGGCGGTGTCGCCGTCATCGCCGGTGCGGGCGCGGTCTTCGTCGTCCGACGCAAGAAGGCCGACGCCACCGCGTAAGCACGCGCGTCAGCACGCCGGCGACGGCACGCCGCTCAGCGGCGCCTGAACACGCGAAAGGACCTGCGCTCGGAGGGGGGCGCAGGTCCTTTCGCGTACGCGGGGGAAGTCGCCGCCCGGCGCCGCCCGGCTACTTCTTCGTCGGCATCGCGGGCATCCCCAGGAACGGAAGCCGCAGCGCGCCGAACGCGTCCGCCGGTACCGCCGGGGACTTCGGCTCGACGGCGGCCAGACGCACGTACTCCGCGCCCTGCGAAGGACGCGTGTCCTCGGCGCCCTTGTTGGGCCAGAACGACATCGCGCGCTCGGCCTGCGCGGTGATCGTCAGGGAGGGGTTCACGCCGAGGTTCGCGGAGACCGCGGCGCCGTCGACGACCGAGATGCCGGGGTGGCCGTACAGGCGGTGGTAGGGGTCGATGACCCCGGAGTCCGCCGAGTCGCCGATCGGACAGCCGCCCAGGAAGTGCGCGGTCAGCGGGGTGCCCATCAGCTCGCCCACGTTCGACCCGGCAAAGCCGTTGATCTCCTCGGCGAGCAGCGACGCGGCCTCGGTGGCCTCGGGGATCTGCGTCGGGTTGGGCGCGCCGTGGCCCTGCCGTGCGGTCAGCAGGCCCTTGCCGATGCCCTTCTCCTTGCGGTACGTGGTCAGGGAGTTGTCGAGCGTCTGCATGACCAGGCCGATGATGGTCCGCTCCGACCAGCGCCGGTTGGAGAGCGAACGGACCGTAAGCCATGGGTGCTTGGCCACGTTGCCGAGCCATCCGGCGACACGCGCCTTGCCGCCCTTGATGCTGTACGGCACCTGGAGGATCGTCATGCCGCCCATCGCGTTGGACTTCTTGCCGTAGCGGACCGGCTCGATGTGCGTGGAGGCGTTGGGGTGGATCGACGAGGTGATCGCGACGCCCTTGGTGAAGTCCACCTTCTCGGCGCCGTGCTGCTTGCGGTAGCGGCGGTCGGTGGTCTGGGAGCCCACCAGGGCCTCGGAGTTGGTGCGGGTCAGCGCGCCGAGCCGTCCCGATATGCGCGGAAGCAGGCCGGTGTCCTTCATGCGGTGCAGGAGCGTCTGCGTGCCGTAGGTGCCCGCCGCGACGACGACCTCGCGCGCCGTGAACGTACGCCCGTTGCCCTTGCGCTTGTTGTCGGTGGGCAGGGTGGCGACGGCGTACCCGCCCCGCGAGTCCTCGGTGACGGTGACGACGGACGTCATCGGGTGGATGACGGCGCCGGCCTTCTCCGCCAGGTAGAGGTAGTTCTCGTTGAGGGTGTTCTTCGCGCCGTGCCGGCAGCCCGTCATGCACTCGCCGCATTCGCTGCAGGCCTTGCGCGAAGGACCCGCGCCGCCGAAGTAGGGGTCGGGAACTTCCTCGCCGGGCTTGGCCGTTGAAGTACCTGAGGCGTCCTGCTCGTCGCCGAAGAAGACACCGACCGGTGCCATGTGGAAGCTGTCGCCCACTCCCATGGCCTGGGCGGTCGCCTTCAGGTGGACGTCGGACGGAGTCGTGGTCGGGTTGAGCCGCACCCCGAGCATGCGTTTGGCCTGCTCGTAGTAGGGGGCCAGCTCGTTCTGCCAGTCCGTGATGTCCTTCCACTGCGGGTCGTTGAAGAACGGCGCGGGGGGCACGTAGAGCGTGTTCGCGTAGTTCAGCGAACCTCCGCCGACGCCCGCCCCCGCGAGCACCATGACGTTGCCGAGCAGATGGATGCGCTGGATGCCGTAGAGGCCGAGTGCCGGTGCCCAGAGGTAGTTCTTGAGGTCCCAGGAGTTCTTCGGGAGCGACTCGCGGCTGAAGCGGCGCCCCGCTTCGAGCACGCCGACGCGGTAGCCCTTCTCCGTCAGACGCAGGGCGGAGACGGAGCCGCCGAAGCCGGACCCGACGACGATGACGTCGTAGTCGTACGACGCGTCGTCGTGCCCGCCCGCTTCACTGTCCGGCTGTTTCTGGACAGAGCTCTCCTGTGACATCGACTCTCCTCGTTGAGAATTAGCCCGTTCGTAGGGATCCGGCGGCCGGGGGAACTAGCGCAGACGCAGCGACTTCATGACCTTCAGGCTCAGGCTCATGAACGCCGCGTACTTCTCGTCGTCCATGCCGAAGGACGGCGCGAGCGGCATCAGGCGCTGGTGCGCGACGGTCTGCGCCTCCGTGTACTTCAGGATGCCCTCGGAGCCGTGGCGGCGGCCGAGGCCCGAGTCCTTCATGCCGCCCATCGGCGACTGCACGCTGCCGTAGGCGGGCGCGAAGCCCTCGTTCACGTTCACGGTGCCGGTGCGCAGGCGGGCCGCGATCTTACGGCCGCGGCTGCCGTCCTTCGTCCAGACCGAGGAATTGAGGCCGTACGACGTGGAGTTGGCGAGCTCGACCGCTTCGTTCTCGTCGGTGAAGCGGTAGATGGAGACGACCGGGCCGAAGGTCTCCTCGCCGCACACCGCCATCGGGGACTCGACGCCGTCCAGGATCGTCGGCTCGAAGAAGAACGGGCCGATGTCGGGCCGTGCGACTCCGCCCGCGATCAGTGTGGCGCCCTTGGCCACCGCCTCGTCGACGTGCCGCTTGGTGGTCTCCAGCTGCCGCTCGCCGACCAGCGAGCCCATCTCGGCGCCGTACGCGAGGGAGCGGCCGAGGCGCATCGCCTTCGTCCGCGCCGCGAAGCGCTCCACGAACTCGTCCGCGATCGACTCGTGGACGTACAGCCGCTCGATGGAGATGCACAGCTGCCCCGCGGACGAGAAGCAGGCACGCACAGCGCCCGCGGCGGCCTTCTCTATGTCGGCGTCGTGCAGCACCAACATCGCGTTCTTGCCGCCCAGTTCGAGCGAGACGCCGACGAGACGGCCCGCGGCGCCCTGCGCGACCTCGCGGCCGGTGCGGGTGGATCCGGTGAAGGAGACGTAGTCGGCGTGCTTGACGATCTCGGGTCCGACGACGGGCCCGTCACCGATGACGACCTGGAAGACCTCGGCGGGCAGCCCGGCCTCGATGATCAGGTCCCGCGCCCACAGGGCGGTCAGGCAGGTCTCCGTGTCGGGCTTCATCACCAGGGCGTTGCCCGCGACGAGCGCGGGAAGGGCGTCACCGATGGACAGCTCGAAGGGGTAGTTCCAGGGCGCGATCTGGCCGACGACACCGCGCGGCTGCCGGTTCTCGGTGACCTTCGTGAGGGTCGGTACGACGCCGGTGTGCCGCTTGGGGTTCAGATACGCGGGGGCCTTGCGGCCGTAGTGCCGGGCGGCGACGGCGACGGCCTGCAGCTCCTCGTGCGCGTGCAGCCGGGCCTTGCCGGTCTCCAGCTGGATGAGGTCGAGGACCTCGGCCTGGCGCTGGAGCACCAGGTCGTGGAAGCGCAGCAGCACCGCGGCGCGGCGGCGGACCGGCGTACGCTCCCAGGCGACCTGGGCCACGCGGGCGCGCTCGAAGGCGGTGGCCACGTCCTCGGGGGTGGACTCGGGCAGGTCGGCCAGCTTCTCGCCGGTGAACGGCGCGTGGTTGGCGGTCCGCCCCGAACCGATCACGTCGCGCGTGAGCTGCGCGATCAGCTCGGGAGTCACCACGTCGGCGGCGGTGCGCGCGCCTTCGGGGGCGTTGGCGATGGGGTTCGTTCCGAGGGGCGCTGCGGTGGCCTGCGAGTCCGTCATGGTGGTGAGCGTAGGCCCAGGTCAAGGTTTTGGGTACCCGTCGGTAATCAGCTTTCACCGGGCACACACACGCTGCCAGCGATCGCTGGCGACAAAGCCCCTGATCAGGGGCTTAACCGGAGTTGATCAAGTTGATCAACTCCGGGTCAGGGATCAGGGCTTCGCGATCTCCAGTTCGGCGATCGCGGTCTCGGCGACCTCGCGGCCACGCTCGACGAAGTCGCCCTTGCCCGGGTAGTCGATCCAGAGCTTGTACATGTCGCCGGACTTGCTGGTCTTGTAGTAGAAGACCTTCGCCTCGCGCGGCTTCAATGTCTCCGAGTCCGAATCGTCGACGTAGGTGACCGTGTTCTCGGCGGACTCCCGATCCTTGTACGAGGTCTTCGCCGTCTTGCTCCGGGGAGCGGGCGTCTCGGCCATGTTGCTCTGGTCGCCGCCCTCGATCCCGTCACTGTCGCTGTAGGCCTGCGCGGCCGCGGACCCCGCCATCTCTCCGGTGGTGTCCTCCGACTTCTTCGCCAGGTACAGAGTGATCGAGATGGCGGTGCTCGGATCGGTGTAACTGACCCAGTGCTCGGTCTTGTTGATGCCGTCGGGCACGGACTTCACGTAGTCCGGTGGCGCCGCCAACGTCGCGCCAAGGTCCTTCTCGTCGTGCTGCTTCCAACTGTCCGCCTCGGTGGCCTCGAACGGGTTCATGACCACGAGGACGCCCGCGACCACGGCTGCGACGACCACCGCACCGATGCCCAGGAGCCCCTTGCGGCCGATCGTGACGCCCTTGCCACCGCCGCTGCCGCCGCCACCGATCTGCACGACCTGAGTCGGCGCCGCCTGCGGCGGCTTCGCCGCTTCCTCCAGGAGCGTGCGGACCTGCGCCGCGCGCGGGCGCTGGCCCGGCTCCTTGATGAGGAGTCCGTTGATCGCCTGCGCCAGCGGGCCCGAGGCCGAAGCCGGTGCCGCCGGTGTCGCGTTCAGGACCGACTGCAGCGTCGCGGGGGTGTTGTTGCGGCGGAACGGCGATACGCCCTCCGTCGCCGCGTAGAGGACCACGCCGAGCGACCAGAGGTCCGACGCCGGTCCTGGACGCTGGCCGAGGACCCGCTCCGGGGCGATGAACTCGGGCGAACCGACGAAGCCGCCCGTGTCCGTCAGGTTCGTCTCGCCCTCGATCTGGGCGATGCCGAAGTCGGTGAGGATGACCCGGTCGTGCTGCCCCAGCATCACGTTGTCCGGCTTCACGTCACGGTGCAGGATGCCCGCCTGGTGGGCGGCGTCCAGGGCGCCGAGCACCTCCAGGCCGATCCGCGCGGCGTCGCGGGCGCCCAGGGTGCCCTCCTGGAGCGCGGCGCCGAGCGAGCGGCCCTGGACGAGCTCCATGACGATCCACGGCTGGCCGTCCTCCACCGCCACGTCGTGGACGTTGACCACGGCCGGGTGGTCGAGGCGCGCCGCGGCGCGCGCCTCACGGCGCATCCGCTCGAAGACGTTGGTGCGCTCGCGCTCGGGCAGGTGGTCGGGGATGCGGGGTTCCTTGACGGCGACCTCCCGGTCCACCGTCTCGTCCTTCGCGCGCCAGACCGTGCCCATGCCGCCGTGGCCGAGCTTGGACAGGAGGCGGTAGCGGCCCGCGATCAGGCGGCCCGCGCCGGGGTCCTGCTCGGATGGCTGGTTCGGGACCACCTGGGTGGGCTGCGCGTACGGCGACGGGGGCGGCGTCGGCGGACCGGGCTGCTGGTGCGGGGACTGCTGATGCGGCGGCTGCTGGGCGTACGGGTTTCCGTCCTGCCCCTGCTGCCCACCTTGCCCCGGTACGGACGACTGTGGCGGCTGCAGTCCGAAACTGGTGGGTTCGTACGGGCCGTAGTTGGCTCCCCCGTCATTACTCATGCCCACATCAGTACCTTGCCCAGGGCCCCCGGTTCCACTGGGGTCACTGACTTGTGACAGGGGCGATGCCCCAGGGGTGTCTCAGCGGCGCACGAACGAGTCCACCGCCGTGTCGAAGTACCGCCTGCCCTCCTTGGTCATGCCGACCGGCGCCGAGACCCACACGTCGTACATCCGGCCGCCCTCCTCCCAGCAGAGGTCGTACGTGTGCCGGGCGCCCTCTGCCTCCGTGAAGCCGTCCCAGCTGAACTGCCAGAGGGCGGCGGGCCGTCCGTTGTGCGAGGTCTCGGTGACCTCGCCGTCCCGGTAACCGGGGTTGTTCTCGGGTCCTTTGGCGTCGGAGCGGCGCTGCACGGCGAGCGGGCCGCCCGGCTCCGGGGCCGACTCCTTGATGCCGATGCGGAACGTTTCCCCCGGCGACATGTAGAAGGTGCGGGGCCCATCCACCTCGCGCCTGAATCCGTCCGGAACGGCGAGCGTGAAGCCCCTGGGGTCCTTCGCGACGCGGTACCCGTCGGGTGCCTCGGGCGTCGAGGGCTTCGGGGTGCGGGAGCCGCGCGTGACCGTCACCGTGGGAGTCGGGGACGGGCTCGCCGACTGCGTCCGCGCGGTCTGCGAACTCTGCGAGGCCGGCGTCGTCGGCGTACCGCCGCCCCCGTCGCCGTCCCTGCCCATCAGGAGCGCGGCGGCGGAGACCCCGGCCCCGGCCACCGCGGCGACGAGCGCGGCGGCGATCAGCATGACCCGGCGACGGCCGCGGGACGGCCCCGCCTGGTGCGCGGGCGGACGGCTGGGCAGGTCACGGAAGGTGGGCGTATAGCCGCCGAGCCGCCCGCCCGGCAGCGCCGACGGCTGCCCGCCGGCCCGCCCCGCCGGCGTCGACGGCATCCGCCCCGTATCGACGTACGTCCGCAGCAGCCGCTCCGCCTCCGTCACGCCGAGCCGCCGGTCCGGGTCGCGTTCGAGGAGGCCGAGGATGACGGGCAGCAGCGGTGCGGCGGCGGGCGGCGGGCGGATCTCGTCGAAGACGACGGCGTGCAGCACACCGCTGATCGAATCCCGGCGGAAGGGCGACTCGCCGGTCAGGGCGGCGACGAGGAGCGCGCCGAGCGACCAGAGGTCGGACTCGGGCCCCGTCCGCTCGCCCGACATCCGCTCGGGCGCGGTGTATTCGGGAGAGCCCACGAACGACCCGATCTCCGTGAGCGTCGTCGCCCCGCTGACCTGGGCGATCCCGAAGTCGGTGAGGACGACACGCCCGGTCGTCTCCTCCATGAGGACGTTCGCGGGCTTGATGTCACGGTGCAGGACCCCGGCGGCGTGCGCGACGCGCAGCGCGCCGAGCAGGGCGATGCCCATCCGGGCGACTTCCCGGGCGCTCATCGGGCCCGCCCGCGCGATCCGCCCGGCCAGTGAACCGCCCTCGATCAGCTCCATGACGATGTACGGATGGTCGCTCTGCACGACGACGTCGTGGACGACGATGATGTGCGGATGCCGCAGCTGCGCCGCCGCCCGCGCCTCGCGCAGGGTGCGCTCGCTCTGCTGCATGGCGTCAGATTCGGAGAGCGTGTCATCCAGGACGAGTTCCTTGACGGCCACCCGGCGGCCGAGGAACTGATCCGTGGCCTGCCAGACCACGCCCATGCCACCCCTGCCGAGCCGCGCATCCAGGCGGTAACGGCCAGCTATGACCCGGGCGTTGTCCCCCACGCTCCCCATGCGGCCATCATGCCCCACACGTGTGCGGTCGGACCCTGTCGGCCTGTGCGGCGGACTGGTTCCGGCCGCTCACCCCAGCCATCCCGCCCGCGCGCGAGCGCGTTCAGTACTCCCGCCAGCCCCGGAGTATCGCGTCGAACTGCTCACGCGCCGTGCTCCAGTCGCCCTCGGGGGACGACATGTAAATCACGTACTCGACGCCGTCACGGCTGAGATAGCTCTGCGAGATGGCGCGGCGCGGGCCCGCCGTC
Organism: Streptomyces sp. A18; assembly: GCF_059026065.1. Classification (NCBI taxonomy): domain Bacteria; kingdom Bacillati; phylum Actinomycetota; class Actinomycetes; order Kitasatosporales; family Streptomycetaceae; genus Streptomyces; species Streptomyces sp. A18. The sequence continues at coordinate 270,841 of NZ_JBWLKL010000008.1, forward strand.
GTGTCGTTCGCGCCCGCCGTCCAGCTGAACTCCCAGAGCGCGCCCGGCCGGTCGCGGTAGGTGTTCTGGTCGAGCTGCAGGCGCTTGTAGGCGGGCAGCTTGGCCTTCAGGTTCCTCTCCAGGTCCAGCTGGTGCGTGTAGGGGCTCTCCCACGTGGAGTTGCGGTCGACGCTGATGCGTACGAAGTGCCGTCCGTGGTCGGGGGTGTAGTCGATCTGGTTGCCGTCGACCTCACGCTTCCAGTCCTTGGGCAGCCTGAGACTGAAGCCCTCGGCGTCCTTCGTCCGCGGCCAGTCCTTGGGGATGCCGCCGACGACCTCGCCCGGCTTCTCCTCACCGGACTGTTCCGTACGGCCGTCGTCGCCGTCCGCGAAGTACAGGTAGCCGGCGGTTCCGCCGCCGAGCAGCACGACGGCAGCGACCGCCGCGACGATCGCGGGCCACTTCCGGCGCTTCCGGAGGGCCGGGGTGTGGTGCGAGGGTTGATGGGTGCCGCCCTCGCTGACGGTGCCGGAGTTGTGGGGTGCGGAGTAGGGACCGGAGCCGTATCGGCCTCCGCCTCCGCCGCCGCTTCCGTGTCCGTGCCCGTATCCGTGCTCGTTTCCGCTTCCGCTGCCGCTTCCGTTTCCGTTTCCGGGGACGACGGTGTTGGGCTCGACGGGGTGGTGACCGTACTGCGGGGTGCGGTGATCGTGCTGGGGCTGCGGGGCCTGCGGCGGCTGGGACGTGGCGTGGATCTGCGTCGGCACGTACGCCTGCGCCGCGCTCGGCCGCCGGCCCTCCGCCGCCTCGGCCAGCATCAGCTCGGCGAGCTCGGCGGTCGGCCGGGTCTCCGGGTCCTTGCGGAGGAGAGCGTCGATCACAGGGGCGAGCGCCCCCGCGTACTCGGCCGGTGCGGGCTCCTCCGTGACCACGGCCTGCATGGTGCCGAGCGGCGACGTGCGCCGGAACGGGGAGTTCCCCTCGACCGCCGTGTACAGCGTGGCCCCGAGCGCCCACAGGTCGGAAGCGGGACCGGGGTTGGCGCCGCTGACCCGCTCGGGCGCCAGGTAGTCGACGGAGCCGACGACCTCGCCGGTCCGCGTGATCGTCGAGTCCCCCTCGATCGCGGCGATCCCGAAGTCGGTGAGCAGGATGCGCCGGTCGTTCGAGAGAAGTACGTTGCCGGGCTTGACGTCACGGTGCAGGACCCCGGCGGCATGCGCGGCACGCAGGGCCTTCAGGGTCCACAGGCCGATGCGGGCGGCCTCGACGGGGTCGATGCGGCCCTGCTCCTTGACGGCGTCCGCGAGCGACCGGCCCTCGACCAGCTCCATCACGATCCAGGGCCGGTCGTCGTACTCGAGGACGTCGTGGACGGTGACGACCGCGGGGTGGTTGATCCGCGCCGCGGCCCGTGCCTCCGCGTGCGTGCGGGCGAGCAGGATCGCGCGGTCGGCCTCCTGCACGTACTGCGCGGCCGTCAGCTCCTTGACGGCGACGACCCGGTGCAGCACCTCGTCCCGCGCGCGCCACACCCGTCCCATGCCGCCACGGCCGATGGACTCTCCGAGCCGGTAGCGGCCCGCGAGGAGCAGGCCCTGCATCTGATTCACGTTCCCCCGCAATGGTCTTGACAGGCCAAGGTTAGGTAGCGGGTGGCGTGCGGGGAACCTCCGGGGGTCCTCGGAGACCTCACTGTGACGCGTGACGCAACGAGACGGAGCCGCTCATCGCGTCCGAAGCCCGGTCAAATCCCGCACTGGAATGGGCAGATGACGACCGTCAGACGATCGAGTGGCGTCAATCGGTGACTTGGTAGGTCGCCGAGGCCTGCTCGTAGAGCCGGTCCACTTCGTCCCGCTCGGCCTCGGGCCCGCGGATCTGCACGACGTGGTACTTCCCGCCGACGATCATCGCGAGATTGCGCACGAAGACTTCGCCGCCGCCCGGCCCCTGCCAAGTGAACTGCCCCTCGCCCATGACCCGTCCGCCCACGTCGATCCTGCGCATCCCGGAGGACTCCGCCCAGGTCGAGTCGCGGAACGGCTGCAGCTCGCGCTCGTGTTCGCGCTGGTACTTCATGGGGTCGCTGCCGTACTCGTCCGTGCCGTCCCGCCCCGGCACGACGATCAGCTCGAAGTCGCCCTTCGTGTAAACGACCTGCCCACGCCCGTTCTTGGGCTGCCGGTCCCAGCCGCTGGCCACGGCCACGCGGAAGCCCTCGGCGTCCTTGCGGAGCGTGAAGCCCTGCGGCAGCTCGGGCCCGCTGGTCTGCGGCTGCTGCGAGTCGGGGCTCTTGTCCGGCTTGTCGCTGGCCTTGTCGCTCGGCTCGTCGGACTTGCCGTCCTCGCTGGGCCGGGCGCTGGAACTGCTGCCGGGGTCGGGCGCCTGACTGGTGCCGGGGTCCCCGGCGGAGCCGGCGCCCTCGCTGCCTTCGTTCTCACCCGACTTGGGCATGAAGACCATGGCGTACGCGACCGCCGCGACGAGCCCGGCCAGAATGAGCAGGAGCAGGAGGCGCCCCAGGGAACGCGGCCTTCCCGCCCCGCTGCGCTCGCTTCGCTTGGGCGGGCGCGGGGGCGCGGGTGCGGAGGCGGACATGTGCGGGGGCGCGGCGGCTGCGGCAGCCGCCGGGCGGGCTTCTCGACCACGCTTGGACTGCTGCTTGTGCTTGCGGCGCCCGTTCGGGTCGGGGGCGGTGGCGGTGCGCGCGGGGGAGCGCCGCTTCTTGCGACGTACGAGATCGCCGCGACGGCGTACGACGGGCAGCCGCCGGGCGTCGAAGGGCGGTGCGGGCACGACGTTGACGCCTGCCTCCGCCTCGGGCGCCGAACGGACGAGCGACCGCAGCCAGCCGTTCAGCTCCTCGAAGTCGAGCCGCTCGGTGGGGTCCTGACGCAGCAACGACTCGACGACGGGCCGGAGCGGACCGCACTCCTCCGCAAAGGCGGGCGGCTCGGCGCAGACCAGCTGGACGAGCTCGAAGGTGCTGTCCTCCGGGTAGGGCGCGTGGCCCTGCACGGCCCGGAACAGCAGGGCACCGAGCGCCCAGAGGTCAGTGGCGGGCCCGATGGGCGGAGCGAGCTGCCAGTTCTCGTGCACGGGCCCCGCCTGCTCGGGCGCCCATCGCTCGGTCACGCACCCGACCACGGTCATACGCGCATGCCGGGCCCGCTCAGCGGCAAGCGCGGTAGCGGGCCCACGCCGGGCCCCACTTCGCTCGGCCACGAGGGCGTCCCAGTAGCTGTGGCCGGATGCGGGGGGTTCGGAGGCGGGGGTGGCGTTACTGGGGGCGGGTGCGGCGTTGCTGAGGGCGGGGCTGGGGGCCGTCTCACCGCGGCTCAGCGCGGAGCCTGGCGTTTCGCGACGTGGGGCGGGGCTTGGTGCTTCGCGACGCGAGGAGGGGCTTGGTGCTTCGCGACGCGAGGCGGGGCTGGGCACACCGGGGCCGTGCCCGCTGGGGGCCGATGGTCCGTAGGGAGAGCCTTCCTCCGCGCGGCCCGACACAGGGCCGGGCCCGCCGGAGCCCGAAGCGCCGTAGCCGGACCCGGGGTCGTGGCCAGGGCGGCCACCCCTCGGCACGGCCCCGTGCCACTGCTTCTTTGCCCCGACGCCGTACGGGTCCAGGATGCGCCCGGTAGCCGCAGCCTCACCGCTGCTTCCGTCACCACCGCGCGAACCCTCATCGCCGTACCCCTCGCGCCCCTCGTACCCGTCGCGCCCCTCGTACCCGTCGCGCCCCTCGTATCCCCCGTACGACCCGCCATCCCGGGGCCCAGGCAACTCCGCGCCCGTCGGCTCCGAACCCCGGCCCCGACGGCCCTCCGGACGCCCCTCGTCCTCGCTCACCCGCGCCGCGGCCCGCGTCCCGGCGCGGTACGCGGCTATCGCGCTGGTCCGCGGCGCCCGCACATCGCCCCCCGGTTGCGCCTCCGGGGTGGCCTCGATCGCGGCATGCTCACGCGAACGGTCAACCTCATCGACCTCACGGGCCTCGGCGTAGGCCTCGTCAGCCTCGGGCCCGGCAGTGGCCTCGAACCCCGCAAGGAACTCCTCGGGCCGAGGGTCGTACCCGCACAGCGCCTCTTCCGCCGCGCCCGCCGCGAGGCCCGTGAGGACCACTCGGCCGTCGTCGCAGACCAGGACCGTGCGAGCGGTGATGTTCCGGTGTACCCAGCCGTGCGCATGCAGCACCCGCAGCGCCGTCACCACGTCCGCCGCGACCTCCGCCGCGCGGTACGGACTCAGCGGCCGGTCCGCGAGCAGCGCCGCCAGCGGCCTCGCCGCCACCAACTCGCTGACTATCCACAGCGAGCCTCCTTCGGCGAACACGTCGAAGACCTGGTCGAGCCGGGGGTGGTCGGGAATCTGCGCGGCGGCCTGCGCCGCCTCTATCGCGCGCCGCACCGCCGGATCCGACGGCCTCCGCGTCGTTCGCGCCGACGGCCTCCGCACCGCTCCCGCGCTCACGAACCCCGCCGGAAGCTCCCCGTCCGGAAGGTCCCGCTCGTCGAGCTCAAGCACTTCCGCGTCGACGACCTCGGGCAACGGAACCTGCCTGACCAGGACTTCCTGCCCGCTGTACGTGTCGAAGGCGCGGGTCTCGGCCAGTTCGTACTCGTCCGCGGGCGGCAACGGCAGGCGATAGCGGTCGGCGAGTACCCGCCCCGCGTATTCGTCCACGACGCCTCCCCCGTCCGCCCGGTGGTCAATTCCGTTCGTCTTACGCCCTGTTGTGGCTGCGTACGGTCCTCAGGCACTCACGATACGTGCCGGAGGCAAACCACATTGAGGGGATGCCAGATCTCACCGGGACCTGTTCCGCGGACTCCCCCGCTGCTCCCCCGCTGCTCCCCGACTGCGCCCCCGCTGCCCCTCCGCTACTTCTTCGCTACTTCTTCGGCTTGAACGACTTCGTGAACGTCCGCCACGCGTCCTTGCGCTCGGCGCTGCCCCACTTGTCGGCCTTGGCCGTGTACATCATTCCGTAGCCGAGACCACCGTTGACGACGAACCCACGGTCTATCGAGCGGTACTTCGTGCCGCCGTCGACGTACGTGAACTCCCAGTCGGCCGCGTTCCACCCGCGGTAGTCGACCTTCTCTATCCGGATCCGCTTGTACTGCGACCGGACCATGTACCTCTCCTGGTCCTTCCAGTCGCCCACGGGGTCGGACTTCGGAGTGGGCGTCCAGCCGATCAGCAGCTTCTGTCCGTCCGGCCCGGTGAAACGCGCGCCCGCGGCAGCCGTGGACTGGTACTTCCACCCCTTGGGCAGGCCCACCGAGAAACCTTGGGCGTGCTTGTACGTCGACTCGGCACCGTCACCCGGCTCCTTGCCGGGGTCATTGCCGCTGCCTTCGTCGCTGTCGCCCGGATCCTTGCTCTCGTCCGCGCCGGGGCTTGCTCCCGTGCCCTTGTCCTCGTCGCCCTCGTCCTTCTCTGCGCCGTCGTCCTGTCCGGCGCCCTTCTCGTTGTCCTTCTCGCCGCTGCCCGCGGTCGCCCCGCTGGATGCGGCCTTGTCGCCGCCGTTCTTGTTGTCCCGCGGCCCGCTGTCGTCCCCGCCGTTCAGCGCGAAGGCCAGCACGGTCCCGAGCACCGCAAGGACGAGGGCAACCGAGATGACCACGAGCGTGCGCCGCGGCACCACGTCGGTGAGCGAGGCCTTGGCAGGCGTCGGGCGCGGCGGCGTCACGGGAACCGGCGGAGTGCTCGAACCCCCGCCCCCAGCCACAGATTTCGAACCGGAACCGGAGCCAGAACCGGAACCGGAGCCGGAACCGGAGCCAGGCACGGAAGGAGACGAAGCAGGAGCCGTCGCAGGAGCCGACGCAGCCGCCCCGGCAGGCGACGGCTTCTCCGCCACCGCACCAGAAGCAGAACCGGAAGCCCCCGCCCCCCGCGCAGTAGCCGCAGCCGCGGCCTTCCGCACCGACCGGAGCGCACCCTTCAGCCGCTCAGCGGCCTCCTCGCCCTTGCCGCCACCGGAGCCCACAGAGGAACCAGCAGTCCCGGCGGAGGCACTGGCAGAGGCACCGGCGGACCCAGAAGTCGCCGCGGCACCAGCCACACCCGCGGCACCCGCAGCGCCACCCTTGCTCTTGTCCCTGCCCTTGTCCTTGTTCCTGCCCTTGTCCTTGCCGAACCGCTTCCCCAAGGCCGGCGGCACCGGAGGCAACGGCACGACCTTCGTCGCGTCGACCGGCTCCGGCTCGTCCTTGACCTCGGGCGCGTGGATCACGTCGAGCAGCAGCGTCCGCGCCCCCGCGTCGTCGAGTCGCTGCTCGGGGTCCTTGGCGAGCAGGCCGTAGATGACCTTCTCCAACGGACCCGCGTTCGTCGGCTGTTCGACGTCCTCGGTCATCACCGCGGTGAGGGTCGCGATCGCCGACCCCTTGTCGTACGGAGGAACGCCTTCCACGGACGCGTACAGCAGCCCGCCGAGCGACCACAGGTCGGCCGCGGGACCCGGCTTGTGCCCACGCGCCCGCTCCGGCGAAATATACGAGGGGGCGCCGACGAGCATGCCGGTGGACGTGATCGACGGGTCGCCCTCGACCTGCGCGATGCCGAAGTCCGTCAGGACGACGCGCCCGTCCTCGGCGATCAGCACATTGGACGGCTTCACGTCGCGGTGCAGAATTCCCTCGCGGTGCGCGGACCGCAGTACGTCGAGCACCGCGAGGCCGACCTCGGCGGCGCGCCGCGGCGTGAGCAGCCCGTCCTCGCGGATGGCCTCGGCGAGCGACTTGCCCTCGACCAACTCCATCACGATCCACGGGCGGTCGTCCTCGTCGACCACGTCGTACACGGTCACCGCGCTGGTGTTGCGGATCCGCGCGATCGCCTTGGCCTCACGCAACGTACGCGTGATGAGCCGTCGCTTCTCTTCCTCGTCGATGCTCGAGGGAAAGCGCAGTTCCTTCACGGCCACCGTCCGGCCGAGAGTCTCGTCCTTGGCGCGCCAGACGGTTCCCATTCCGCCGCGGCCGAGCACCTCTCCCAGCCGGTAGCGCCCGGAGAGGAGACGTTCGCTCTTGTCCTGACGGGACTGACCCGCCTGCTCCGCGTCCGACATGCGTCCCCTCTGCTGCTACCGCTGCTACCCGCGCAACCCGCCCTGACAGAGCCTCCATTGTCCCTCACTTCGGGACCGGTCTACGCCCAGGGTCCAACGTCCCTCATGATGGGCTCCGCACAAGGAGGGACCGCCATGCCCATTCCAAGGACACTGCTGGCCATACCCCTTGCGGTGACCCTCATCGGCCTGACGTCCGCCAGTGCGCCATTGGCCGCGAAACCGGCCACGGACGCCACTCTTCCGCTGCTCGTCACCCGAGGCAAGGCCCCCGCCGCGGCTCTGTTGGCCCGCGAAGCCCCATGGTCAACGACCGAGCCGGGCGCCCCGCACATCGAACCCGGCGGACAGCCGGCCCCACGGCCCCTCTGGCACTTCGCCCACGTCAACCAGCCCCCGACGGACGACACCACCCCAGGTGCGGACAGAGACCATTCACGCGGCAGGAGCAGTGGCACCGACACCGCCACAGGCGTCAGCGCGGACGGCGAAGACGACGAAGACGGCAAAGCCAGCAAAGACGGTGAAGCCACCCGCATCCGCCGCACCGACCACTTCCGCGCCGGCAGCATCACCAAGACGTTCATCGCGACGGTCGTACTCCAACTCGTCGCCGAACGCCGCCTGTCCCTGTCCGACCCCGTGGAACACCACCTGCCCGGCCTCATCCGCGGCAAGGATCTCGACGGTCGCGCCCTCACCCTGCGCGCCCTTCTCACCCACACCAGCGGCCTCGCGGACTACGCCACCGACACCAAAGGCCTCGTCCCCCTCACTCCGACGGAGGCGGTCCGCACCGCCCTCGCCCACCCCGCGACCACACCCGGCCGCTGGTCGTACTCCAACACCAACTACGTCGTCCTCGGCATGGTGATCAAGCAGGTCACCGGCCGCTCGTACGCCACCGAGACCGAACGCCGCATCATCACCCCCCTCCGTCTGACCGGCACCTCCTTCCCCGGCACCCGCACCACGCTCCCGTCCCCGCACGGCCGCGCGTACACGAGCGAGGGCCGGGACATCACCGCCCTCAACCCCGGAGTCGCGGGCGCCGCGGGCGAGCTGATCTCCACGCTCGCCGACCTGGACCACTTCTACGCCGCCCTCCTCGGCGGCCGGCTGCTCCCCGCACCCCAGCTCCGCCAGATGCTCAGCACCCGCGCCACGGACGGCTCCTACGGCATGGGCCTCTATCCGCAGAAGCTCGCCTGTGGCACCACGGTCTGGGGCCACAACGGCCGCATAGCCGGAAGCTACGTACGCACGGCCGCCACCCGCGACGGCGACCGCGTCCTCACCTTCCGGGTCAACACGGACGAGATAGCGGACCCGAAACTCGAACGCGCCCTCCTAGCAGCCGAGTTCTGCGTATAGCGCGGGGGCCAACCAGCGGAGCGTCAAAGCAAGGCCTCAAACCGGAGCCTCAAACCGGAGCCTCAAAGCGGCACGATGTCCGGCGCCCCCAGCCTCGCCGCGTCCGCCGTCAGGTCGTCCGGCTGCCGCTGCGACTCCCGCTCCGCCTCCACCCGCTTCTCGTAGTGCTGGACCTCCCGCTCGACCTGGTCCTTGTCCCAGCCGAGGACCGGCGCCATCAACTCGGCACACACCCGCGCACTGCGTGTGCCCCGGTCGAACGTCTCGATCGAGATGCGCGTGCGCCGGGTCAGCACGTCGTCCAGGTGCCGTGCTCCCTCATGCGACGCGGCGTAGACGATCTCGGCGCGCAGATAGTCGTCCGCCGCCTGCAGCGGCTCGCCCAGCGTGGGATCGGCCGTGATGAGGGCGAGGACTTCCTCCGCCAGCGAGCCGTACCGGTTCAACAGGTGTTCCACGCGCACCACATGGAGGCCGGTGCGGGCCGCGATCCTGGCGCGCGCGTTCCACAGCGCCTTGTACCCCTCCGCGCCGACCAGCGGGATGTCCTCGGTGACACAGTCGGCGACCCGCTGGTCGAGGCCGTGCACCGCCTCGTCCACCGCGTCCTTCGCCATCACGCGGTACGTCGTGTACTTGCCGCCCGCGATGACCACCAGGCCCGGCGCCGGATGCGCCACCGTGTGCTCGCGCGACAGCTTGCTCGTGGCGTCCGACTCCCCGGCGAGCAGCGGCCGGAGGCCCGCGTACACCCCTTGGACGTCGTCCCGTGAGAGGGGCACCCTGAGCACCGAGTTCACGTGCTCGAGGAGGTAGTCGATGTCGGCGCTGGACGCCGCCGGGTGCGCCTTGTCCAGGTCCCAGTCGGTGTCGGTCGTCCCGACGATCCAGTGCCGCCCCCACGGGATGACGAAGAGAACGCTCTTCTCGGTCCGCAGGATCAGGCCGGTCGTCGAGTTGATCCGGTCCTTGGGCACGACCAGATGGATGCCCTTGGACGCCCTGACGTGGAACTGACCCCGCTCCCCGACCATCGCCTGGGTGTCATCGGTCCACACACCGGTGGCGTTGACCACCTGCTTGGCCCGGACCTCGTACTCCCCGCCGCCCTCGACGTCTTGTACCCGAGCACCGACAACCCGCTCGCCCTCCCGCAGGAAGCCCATCACGCGCGCGCGGTTGGCGACCTTCGCACCGTACGCCGACGCCGTGCGCACCAGCGTGGCCACGTAGCGTGCGTCGTCCATCTGCGCGTCGTAGTACTGCATCGCCCCCACCAGCGCGTCCTTCTTCAGGCACGGGGCGACGCGCAGGGCATGGCGCTGCGTCAGATGGCGGTGCATGGGCAGGCCTCGGCCGTGTCCGCGCGACATCGACATGGCGTCGTACAACGCGACGCCCGAACCGGCATAGATCCGCTCCCAGCCCTTGTGCTGCAAGGGGTACAGGAACGGCACCGGCTTCACGAGGTGCGGGGCGAGCCGCTCCAGGAGCAGGCCGCGCTCCTTCAGCGCCTCCCGCACCAGCGCGAAGTCGAGCATCTCCAGATAACGCAGCCCGCCGTGGATCAGTTTGCTCGACCGACTCGACGTGCCCGACGCCCAGTCACGCGCCTCGACGAGGCCCGTGGACAGGCCGCGGGTCACGGCGTCGAGTGCGGTGCCCGCACCGACCACTCCCGCGCCCACGACCAGGACATCCAGCTCCCGCTCGGCCATTCCCGCAAGTGACTCGGCACGCTCCGCCGGTCCCAAGGTCGCTGTCCTCACCGCTGCCTCCCGTTAGCTGTCGGGTGTGGTCGCGCTCACATCATGCCCAGATTCTGGTCGGGTCCGCTGAGTTCGGCCGCCGCCTGTGGACAACCTGCGGCCAACCCGAGGCCAACACTCCGACGCCCGGCGCAGCGCAATGCCGCATAACGGTCATATTTACTCCTAGTCTGACATTGCGCTGGTCCACCTTGTCCACAGGACTTGCGTACTCGTCCCACTCCGGCTACTGGGAGGACGGCCCACCGCCATGCCCGCAGATCTCGCCGTCATCGGCCTCGGCCACCTCGGCCTGCCCCTGGCCCAGGCCGCCGTCTCCGGCGGCATCGCCACCATCGGCTACGACCCCGCCCGCGCCGTCGACCTGGCAAGCGGCCGCCTGCCCTGCGACGGCGCCGAGGGAATCCTCACCGCCGCCGATGTCCGCCGGATGCTCTCGGGCGGCTTCAGGCCCACCACCGACCCGGTCGAGCTCGGCCGTGTCCGCACCGCGGTCATCTGCGCTCCCACCCCTCCGGCGGCCGACCGCACCCTCGACCTGAGCCAAGTGGCCGAAGCCGCCCGCGCCCTGGCCGCGCGCCTGCGCCCGCACACCACGGTCATCCTGGAGTCACCCGTTTACCCCGGAACCACGGAGGAATTCCTCCGCCCCATCCTCGAAGAGGGCTCAGGACTGCGCGCGGGCCGCGACTTCCACCTCGCGCACTCGCCGGGCCGCCTCGACCCGGGCAACCGCACCCACGGCTACGCCGGCACCCCCAAGGTCATCGGCGGCCTCACCCCGGCCTGCACCGAATCGGCCGCAGCATTCTACGGCCGCCTCACCGACAAGGTCGTACGCGCGCGTGGCCCGCGCGAGGCCGAGACCGTGCACCTCCTGGAGACCAACTACCGGCACGTGAACATGGCCCTGGTCAATGAGATGGCCGTGCTCTGCCACGACCTGAGCATCGACCTGTGGGACGTCATCCGCTGCGCCGAGACCAAGCCCTTCGGCTTCCAGGCCTTCCGCCCGGGACCCGGCGTCGGCGGCCACGGAGTCCCCCTGGACATCCCGGGCCCCGGCCGCGGCGCCCGCCCCCTGCGCATGGTCGAACTGGCCCAGCAGGTCAACGACCGCATGCCCCGCTACGTGATCCAGCGCTCGGCGACCCTCCTGAACGAACACGGCAAGTCGGCCCGCGGCGCCCGCGTGCTGCTCCTCGGCGTCACCTACAAGCCCGACCTCGCCGACCAGCAGGGCTCCCCCGCCCAGGAGGTCGCCACCCGCCTGATGGAGATGGGCGCCGCCGTCAGCTACCACGACCCCTACGTCCCCACCTGGAGCGTGCTCGGCCACCCCGTCCCCCGCGCGGACTCCCTGTACGAGGCGGCGGCCGACGCCGACCTCACGATCCTGCTCCAGCACCACCGCACGTACGACCTGCAAGGTCTGGCCGTGAAGGCCCAGTTGCTCCTGGACACCCGCGGCGCGACCCCCGCGGGCGCGGCCCACCGCCTGTGACACACAAGAAGGGCCCCGGTACGTATACCGGGGCCCTTCTTAAGAAGCAGACGATCAACGCTTGTGCTGCGCGTCCGCGACCGTCACCTCGACCCGCTGGAACTCCTTGAGCTCGCTGTAGCCCGTCGTCGCCATCGCACGGCGCAGCGCCCCGAAGAAGTTCATCGAGCCGTCCGGGATGTGCGAGGGACCGGTGAGGATCTCCTCCGTCGTGCCGACCACACCGAGGTCGACGCGCTTGCCGCGCGGCACGTCCTCGTGGACGGCCTCCATGCCCCAGTGGTGGCCCTTGCCGGGCGCGTCCGTGGCGCGCGCCAGCGGGGAGCCGATCATCACCGAGTCCGCGCCGCAGGCGATCGCCTTGGGCAGGTCGCCGGACCAGCCCACGCCGCCGTCGGCGATGACGTGCACGTACCGGCCGCCGGACTCGTCCATGTAGTCACGACGGGCCGCCGCGACGTCCGCGACGGCCGTGGCCATCGGCACCTGGATGCCCAGGACGTTGCGCGTGGTGTGCGCGGCGCCGCCGCCGAAGCCGACGAGGACACCGGCCGCGCCCGTGCGCATCAGGTGCAGCGCCGCGGTGTACGTGGCGCAACCGCCGACGATCACCGGCACGTCGAGCTCGTAGATGAACTGCTTGAGGTTGAGCGGCTCGGCCGCACCGGAGACGTGCTCGGCGGAGACGGTCGTCCCGCGGATGACGAAGATGTCCACGCCCGCGTCCACGACGGCCTTGGAGAACTCGGCGGTGCGCTGCGGGGAGAGCGCGGCGGCGGTGACCACGCCCGAGTCGCGCACCTCCTTGATGCGCTGCCCGATCAGGTCGGCCTGGATCGGAGCCGCGTAGATCTCCTGAAGGCGCCGGGTCGCGTTGTCGGTGTCCAGCTCCGCGATCTCGTCGAGCAGCGGCTGCGGGTCCTCGTACCGCGTCCACAGGCCCTCGAGGTTCAGTACGCCCAGGCCACCCAGCTCACCGATGCGGATGGCGGTCTGCGGCGAGACGACCGAGTCCATCGGCGCCGCCAGGAAGGGCAGCTCGAAGCGGTAGGCGTCGATCTGCCAGGCGATCGAGACCTCCTTCGGGTCGCGGGTACGACGGCTCGGCACGACGGCGATGTCGTCGAAGGCGTACGCGCGGCGGCCGCGCTTGCCGCGCCCGATCTCGATCTCAGTCACGTGGGTGGCCCTTCAGCTTTCTTCGGTACTTCGCACTTCTTCGGCACTTCGGCACTCGGTCTGCCGCTCCAGTATCCCCGACGCGCGCAAAGGGGGCGGCCCCGGGAATCGGGACCGCCCCCACACGCGAAGTGGGTCAGCGCTTGTTCGTGTAGTTCGGCGCCTCGACCGTCATCTGGATGTCGTGCGGGTGGCTCTCCTTGAGGCCCGCGGACGTGATGCGCACGAAGCGGCCCTTGGTCTCCATCTCGTCGATGGAGGCGGCGCCCACGTAGCCCATCGTCTGGCGCAGGCCGCCGACGAGCTGGTGCAGCACGTTGGCCAGCGGGCCGCGGTAGGCCACCTGGCCCTCGATGCCCTCGGGGACGAGCTTGTCGTCCGAGGAGACCTCCGCCTGGAAGTAGCGGTCCTTCGAGTACGAACGGCCCTGGCCACGGGATTGCATGGCACCGAGCGAACCCATGCCGCGGTAGGACTTGAACTGCTTGCCGTTGATGAACATCAGCTCACCCGGCGACTCCTCGCAGCCCGCGAGCAGCGAGCCGAGCATCACGGTGTCGGCGCCGGCGGCCAGCGCCTTGCCGATGTCACCGGAGTACTGCAGGCCGCCGTCGCCGATGACCGGGACACCGGCCGCACGCGCCGCGACGGCCGCTTCGTAGATGGCGGTGACCTGCGGGACGCCGATTCCGGCGACGACGCGGGTGGTGCAGATGGAACCCGGGCCGACGCCGACCTTGACTCCGTCGACACCGGCGTCGATGAGCGCCTGGGCGCCGTCGCGCGTCGCCACGTTGCCACCGATCACGTCGACGCCCACGCCCGACTTGATCTTCGACATCCAGCTCAGGGCGTTGCTGTTGTGCCCGTGCGACGTGTCGACGATGAGGAAGTCCACGCCCGCCCCGGCCAGCGCCTGTGCGCGCTCCAGCGCCTCGGGGCTCGCGCCGACGGCGGCGCCGACGAGGAGACGGCCCTCGGCGTCCTTGGCGGCGTTCGGGTACTGCTCGGCCTTCTTGAAGTCCTTGACCGTGATGAGGCCCTTGAGGACCCCCGCGTCGTCGACGAGGGGCAGCTTCTCGATCTTGTGGCGGCGCAGCAGCTCCATGGCGTCGACGCCGGAGATGCCGACCTTGCCGGTCACGAGCGGCATGGGCGTCATGACCTCGCGCACCTGGCGGCTGCGGTCGTTCTCGAAGGCCATGTCGCGGTTGGTGACGATGCCGAGCAGCTTGCCCGCCGGGTCGGTGACCGGGACGCCGCTGATGCGGAACTTGGCGCACAGCGCGTCGGCCTCGCCCAGCGTGGCGTCCGGGTGCACGGTGATCGGGTCGGTGACCATGCCGGACTCGGAGCGCTTCACCAGGTCGACCTGGTTGACCTGGTCCTCGATCGACAGGTTGCGGTGCAGCACGCCGACGCCGCCCTGGCGCGCCATGGCGATCGCCATGCGGGCCTCGGTGACCTTGTCCATCGCCGCCGAGAGCAGCGGAATGTTCACGCGTACGTTGCGGGAGATGCGGGACGAGGTGTCCACGGCGTTCGGGAGAACCTCCGACGCGCCGGGCAGCAGCAGCACGTCGTCGTAGGTCAGCCCGAGCGTCGCGAATTTCTCGGGCACTCCGTCGACGTTTGCAGTCATGACACCTTCCCCAAATGGCCTTGATCGGTGCGGATGTCCATGCTAACGGGAACGGAGGGTGTCTCATTCCACGATCAAGATCATCGACCAGGTTTGTGCGTTCATATGGCATGAATGAACAGCGAAGGCCGTCACCGCACGGCCGGTGACCGCTACTGCTCGGCCAGTGCCCGCAAGCGACTCAACGCGCGATGCTGCGCGACCCGCACCGCACCCGGGGACATGCCCAGCATCTGCCCGGTCTCCTCGGCCGTGAGCCCGACGGCGATCCTCAGGAGCAGCAGCTCGCGCTGGTTCTCCGGAAGGTTGGCCATGAGCTTCTTGGCCCATTCGGCATCGCTGCTGAGCAGCGCGCGCTCCTCGGGACCGAGGGAGTCGTCGGGCCGCTCCGGCATCTCGTCCGACGGCACCGCCGTGGAGCCGGGATGGCGCATCGCCGCGCGCTGCAGGTCGGCGACCTTGTGCGCGGCGATCGCGAAGACGAACGCCTCGAAGGGGCGCCCCGTGTCCTTGTAGCGCGGCAGTGCGAGGAGGACCGCGACGCACACTTCCTGCGCCAGGTCCTCCACGAAGTGCCGCGCGTCGCCCGGCAGTCGGGAGAGCCGCGTGCGGCAGTACCGCAGCGCCAGAGGGTGCACATGAGCGAGGAGATCGTGCGTCGCCTGCTCGTCGCCCTCGACCGCGCGAAGGACGAGGGCACCGATCACCGTCGTCTTGTCATCGCGCATCGGTCCATGGTGCCTTGGTGCTGATTGATCCGCGGCACCACGTCCGTAGTTGTGCACCGAAGCGTTATGAGCAGGTGCGCCGGAACTCATCTCGTGCGCCCTCCCCTCCCGCTCGACCGACCTGTCCCCGAGGAACTCCACACCTCAAGGATGCGGCATCGGCGGCGAAGCAACGGCAACCGCTCCCGCGAGAGGGAGCTACGGGCGTCCGTCACCCCGCCCACCACGAGGCGGGCGGGGATCGCCGTGCCCGCACGGCGGCACACCTATCGGACCAGGCCCCAGCGGAAACCGAGCGCCACGGCGTGCGCGCGGTCCGAGGCGCCGAGCTTCTTGAACAACCGCCTGGCGTGGGTCTTGACGGTGTCCTCGGAGAGAAAAAGCTCACGTCCGATCTCGGCGTTCGACCGGCCGTGGCTCATGCCCTCGAGCACCTGGATCTCCCGCGCGGTGAGTGTGGGCGCCGCGCCCATCTCGGCCGAGCGCAGTCTGCGCGGAGCAAGGCGCCACGTCGGATCGGCGAGGGCCTGCGTGACGGTCGCGCGCAGTTCGGCGCGCGAGGCGTCCTTGTGCAGATAGCCGCGGGCACCCGCGGCGACCGCGAGCGCGACACCGTCCAGATCCTCGGCGACGGTGAGCATGATGATGCGCGCACCGGGGTCGGCGGAAAGCAGCCGCCGCACCGTCTCGACGCCGCCCAGTCCGGGCATGCGTACGTCCATCAGAATCAGGTCCGAGCGGTCGGCGCCCCAGCGGCGGAGGACTTCCTCGCCGTTGGCCGCTGTCGTCACGCGCTCGACGCCGGGCACGGTCGCGACCGCGCGGCGGAGCGCCTCTCGGGCGAGCGGGGAGTCGTCGCAGACGAGGACGGATGTCATGACTGTCCTCCGCGGCTCTCACAGCTGCTGCGCGTCACCTTGAGCCTCCAGGCTGGTACTTATTCGTCACCTGTGCGGTTGACGCTCTCGGACATCTGCCCGAGCGCTTGTTCTTTCAACCGCCTCGCACTCTCAACGACGGTCACCCGAAAGAGTTACGGGGCGGTCAGCCATCTTCGGCACTCTACGTGAGGGCGCGGACACGGGACTGGTAGCGCGGGAGACCCTCAACCTTTCATCACAACCCATGCCCCATTTAGCCGCCTTCCTTCCCTTTTGCTGGTGTCTGTGGCTAGATTTTCCAATGAGTCATATTTTCATCTCCTTAGACAGCAGATGTACGGTCGTGGGCACCGTATCCGCGCAGAACGGCTACCAGGAGACAAGCAATGGCAGATTTCTCCCGCCTCCCCGGACCGAACGCAGATCTCTGGGACTGGCAGCTCCTCGCGGCCTGCCGCGGGGTCGACAGCTCGCTCTTCTTCCATCCCGAGGGCGAGCGGGGCGCGGCGCGCAGTGCGCGTGAGAACTCCGCCAAGGAGGTCTGCATGAGGTGCCCGGTACGCGCGGAGTGCGCCGCTCATGCCCTCGCGGTGCGGGAGCCGTACGGCGTGTGGGGCGGGCTTACCGAGGACGAGCGCGAAGAGCTGATGGGCCGCGCCCGCAACCGCCTCGTCACGACGTCCACGCCGTCGGCGACGGCATCGGCCGCTGCCAGGGCAGCAAGCGGCGGCATGGTCACGCACACCTGAAGGAACGTTTCTTCAACAGGCGCTCAGCGCCGCGCGGCGCGCGCCAGGTGGTCAAGAGTGGCCGCCACCGCGGGCACCTGCGCCAGATCCGGCAGAGTGAGCGCGACGATCTCGCGCTGGACGGCAGGCTCCACCGTCACTGTGCGTGCACCTTTGGGGCGTACGGATTCGATGGCGAGTTCGGGCAGCACCGCCACCCCAAGGCCCGCGCCGACCAGGCCGATCACCGCCGGATAGTCGTCGGTCGCGAAATCGATCCGCGGCACGAAACCCGCCCCCTCGCAGACCTCGACCAGCTGCCTGCGACAGCGCGGACAACCCGCGATCCACGGCTCGTCGGCCAGTTCCCCGATGGCGACCGACTCGGCCTTGGCGAGGCGGTGCCCCTCGGGCACGAGGCCGACGAGCCGATCGGTGAGCAGAGGGCGTACGACCAGGTCGTCCCACTCCTCGGCCGCGGACGCGCCGTCATAGCGGAAGGCGAGCGCCACGTCGCAGTCGCCCTCGCGCAGCATCTCGACCGAGCGCGGCGGCTCGGCGTCCACGAGCGAGACCCGGGTGCCGGGGTGCGCGGCACGCAGGGCCGCCAGCGCGCCGGGTACCAGGGTCGAGCTGCCGCTGGGGAAGGAGACGAGGCGGACCCGGCCCGCCCGCAGGCCCGCGATGGCGGCGACCTCTTCCTCGGCCGCGGTCAACCCCGCCAGGATCCCGGTGGCGTGCCGGACCAGGGCCTCGCCCGCCTGGGTCAGGCGCATCTCACGCCCCGTGCGGATGAGCAGCGGCGTACCCGCGGAGGATTCGAGTGCCTTCATCTGCTGGCTGACGGCCGGCTGGCTGCAGCCGAGTTCGCGCGCGGCGGCCGAGAAGGAGCCGGTGGTGGCGACGGCGCGCAGGACGCGGAGATGACGGGCCTCGATCATGCATGAATCATAAGTGACGCTTGGGGCGAACGCCCAATAATGCCTCGACGCTTTGAGTGAGCTCGCCTAACCTGCCGTCATGAAGCTTCTCTCCGTGAATCTGGGCCGGTTCAAGGCCGTGGAGTACACCGACGCTCCCGCGGGCGGCACCGGCATCGACAAGCGGCCCACCGAAGGGGCCGTACGGGTGGCGGCTCCCGGCGCGAAGGGGGTCGCCGGGAGCGGGGTGGCCGGGGACGAGGTCTGCGACCTGCGGCACCACGGCGGGAACGACCAGGCGGTGTACGCCTATGCGCGCGAGGACCTCGACGCGTGGGAGCGCCTGCTCGGCCACCCGCTGACCAACGGCTCCTTCGGCGAGAACCTCACGACGTACGGGCTCGACGTGAGCGGCGCGAAGATCGGCGAGCGCTGGCGCGTGGGCCCTGACCTGCTCCTCGAAGTGACGTCGGGCCGCATCCCCTGCCAGACCTTCCAGGGCCATCTCGGCGAGACGAAGTGGGTCAGGCGCTTCACCCAGGAGGGCTCTCCCGGCGCCTATCTGCGGGTGATCGAGCCGGGTGAGATCCGGGGCGGTGACCCGATCGAGGTCGTGCACCGGCCGGGGCACGACATCACCGTCGCCCTCCAGTTCAGGGCCGTCATGACGGAGAAGCACCTGCTGCCGAGCCTGCTCGCCGCCGGTGACGCGCTCCATCCCGAGTTGATCCAGACGGCTCGGAAGTACGTGGAGAAGTACGGATCGCAGACGTCGTAACCGACCGCCGGCCCCGGCGACTTGGGCCCGGCCTGCGGCGCATTCCGAAGCGCCGCAGGCCGGGAGGCCATCCGGGCGACACGGCGGTGCCTGGATCTCACTAGCCTTGGCGCATGACTACGGCTCTGATTACGGGATCGACCGCCGGTATCGGCGCGGCCTTCGCCCGGCGGCTCGCCGGTGACGGCCACAACCTCGTCCTGGTGGCGCGGAACACCGAACGACTGCGGGAACAGGCGACCGAACTGCACGACCGGCACGGCATCGAGGCGGAGGTCCTCACCGCGGACCTCGCGACGGACGACGGGATCGCCGCCGTCGAGAAGCGGCTCGCGGACCGCAGGAACCCGGTCGACCTCCTGGTGAACAACGCCGGGTTCGGCAACAAGGGCCTGTACCTGGAGGTGCCGATCGAGGACGAGCTGACGATGCTCAAGGTGCACTGCGAGGCGGTGCTGCGCCTGACGACGGCGGCGACGGAGGCGATGCGGGAGCGGGGTCGCGGGGGCGTGGTGAACGTCGCTTCGGTGGCGGCGTTTGTGCCGCGCGGGACGTACGGCGCGTCGAAGGCGTGGGTCGTGCAGTTCACGCAGGGTGTGGCGAAGGATCTGGCCGGCTCGGGGGTGCGGTTGATGGCCCTGTGCCCCGGCCTCGTACGGACCGAGTTCCACGAGCGCGCCGGGATGGGGACGTCCAACATCCCCAAGTGGATGTGGCTCGACGCGGACAAGCTGGTCGCGGCGGGCCTCGCCGACCTGGCCCGCGGCAGGTCGGTGTCCATCCCGGACCCGCGGTACAAGGCGATGATGGGCGTGGTGAAGGTGACGCCGAGGGCGTTGCTGGGGAGCGTGACGTCCAGGACAGGCAGGAAGTACGGCCCGCAGTAGCCCCTTTAGGGGCGCGGGGAACTGCTTAAGGGCGCGGGGAACTGCGCGACCAGCCACGACAGGCCCGCACCCGGAAACGCACGGAGGCCCGGCGCCCCCAACCAGGGGGCACCGGGCCTCGGTTACAGGCTCAGGTCAGTGGGAGTGACCGTGGCCGTGACCGGCCTCAGCCTCTTCCTCGGCCGGCTTCTCGACGACCAGCGTCTCGGTCGTGAGGAGCAGCGACGCGATGGACGCGGCGTTCTCCAGCGCGGAGCGCGTCACCTTGACCGGGTCGATGACGCCGGCCTTGACCAGGTCGCCGTACTCACCGGTCGCGGCGTTGAAGCCGAAGCCCTTGTCGAGCTCGGCGACCTTCGAGGTGATGACGTAGCCCTCGAGGCCGGCGTTCTCGGCGATCCAGCGCAGCGGCTCGACGGCGGCGCGGCGGACGACGGCGACACCGGTGGCCTCGTCGCCCTCCTTGCCGAGGTTGCCCTCGAGCACCTTGACGGCGTGCACCAGAGCGGAGCCACCACCGGAGACGATGCCCTCCTCGACCGCGGCGCGGGTCGCGGAGATGGCGTCCTCCAGACGGTGCTTCTTCTCCTTGAGCTCGACCTCGGTGGCGGCGCCGACCTTGATCACGCAGACGCCACCGGCGAGCTTCGCCAGGCGCTCCTGCAGCTTCTCGCGGTCCCAGTCCGAGTCCGTGGACTCGATCTCGGCCTTGATCTGGTTGACGCGGCCCGCGACCTCGGAGGCGTCGCCGCCGCCGTCGACCACGGTGGTGTCGTCCTTGGTGACGGTCACGCGGCGCGCGGTGCCGAGCACGTCGAGGCCGACCTGGTCGAGCTTGAGGCCGACCTCTTCGGCGATGACGGTGCCGCCGGTGAGGGTGGCGAGGTCACCGAGCATGGCCTTGCGGCGGTCGCCGAAGCCGGGAGCCTTCACCGCGACGGCGTTGAAGGTGCCGCGGATCTTGTTCACGACCAGGGTCGACAGGGCCTCGCCCTCGACGTCCTCGGCGATGATCAGGAGCGGCTTCGAGGCGTTGGTCTGGATGACCTTCTCGAGCAGCGGCAGGAGGTCCTGGATGGAGGAGATCTTGCCCTGGTGGATCAGGATGTACGGGTCGTCGAGGACGGCCTCCATACGCTCCTGGTCGGACACCATGTACGGGGACAGGTAGCCCTTGTCGAAGGCCATGCCCTCGGTGAAGTCCAGCTCGAGACCGAAGGTGTTGGACTCCTCGACGGTGATGACACCGTCCTTGCCGACCTTGTCCATCGCCTCGGCGATGAGCTCGCCGACCTGCGGGTCCTGGGCGGACAGACCGGCGACGGCCGCGATGTCGGCCTTGTCGTCGATCGGGCGCGCGGTCGAGAGGAGCTCCTCGGACACGGCCTTGACGGCGGCGTCGATGCCCTTCTTCAGGGCGGCCGGGGAGGCGCCGGCGGCTACGTTGCGCAGGCCTTCCTTGACCAGGGCCTGGGCGAGGACCGTCGCGGTGGTGGTGCCGTCACCCGCGATGTCGTTGGTCTTGGTCGCCACCTCCTTGACGAGCTGCGCGCCGAGGTTCTCGTACGGGTCCTCGACCTCGACCTCACGGGCGATGGTGACGCCGTCGTTGGTGATGGTGGGGGCGCCGAACTTCTTGTCGATGACGACGTTGCGGCCGCGGGGGCCGATCGTCACCTTGACCGTGTCGGCAAGCTTGTTGACGCCGCGCTCGAGGGCGCGACGGGCGTCCTCGTCGAACTTCAGGATCTTCGCCATGGGAGCGGTTCAGCCCTCTCGGAAAACTCGGGTTTGACGAACGAACTGCGCCCCTCGCCGCCCGGCAATCAGCAGGGGTGGCCAGGGGCGCAGCTCAAAGCATGTTTCTGCTCGGGTGAATTACTTCTCGACGATCGCGAGCACGTCGCGAGCCGAGAGGACGAGGTACTCGTCGCCGTTGTACTTCACCTCGGTGCCGCCGTACTTGCTGTACAGCACGACGTCGCCGACCTTGACGTCGAGCGGCAGGCGCTCGCCGTTCTCGAAGCGACCCGGACCCACGGCGAGGACAGCACCCTCCTGGGGCTTCTCCTTCGCGGTGTCCGGAATGACCAGGCCAGAGGCCGTGGTCTGCTCGGCGTCGAGCGGCTGGACCACAATGCGGTCCTCAAGCGGCTTGATGGCAACCTTGGAGCTGGCGGTCGTCACGATCCGGTCTCCCCCTTCGGAGATCTACGGGGTTAACAGTCTGGGGTGGCGACCAGGTGGATCCGTCGTCGCGGGTGCCGGACCTGCCCGTCGCTGTTGGCACTCTCCAGTGGTGAGTGCCAAGGCCGAGACTAGGACGACGATTAGCACTCGGTCAAGCGGACTGCTAATTCGCTGACGCGGGTCTTATGGGGACGGGCTGCCCCGCGGGGCCACGGGGACGTCTCCCCGCCCTTCCGGGCAACGCCTTCCGGGGTCCTGTGGTTCCTTCTCGGCAGCTGGGCTCCGCCCTGATTCCGGTGGGCCCGCGGGCCGGGCACAACTGGGCGAAGGACCCGGTTCACCGGGCTTCTTCGACGGGACCTTCTCCGCCGCCTTTCTGCCCAGGCGTTCGATCGGGTCCACCGACTGCGCGCACCCCGTGAGCAGCGCGGGCGCGAGCACGCCCGCCGCAAGGGCCGCGGCGAGACAGCGGTGCGCCCGCGCCCGCCGGGTCACAGGTAGTCCTCCAGCCTGGCCACCGCGTACCCCTTGTCGGTGACGATCTTCATGACCTTGCGGATCATGTCCGGCATCGTGCCCTTCCAGTCCTCGCGCCCACGGAAGTGCGTGAGGATGAT
Source organism: Streptomyces sp. A18 (assembly GCF_059026065.1). Classification (NCBI taxonomy): domain Bacteria; kingdom Bacillati; phylum Actinomycetota; class Actinomycetes; order Kitasatosporales; family Streptomycetaceae; genus Streptomyces; species Streptomyces sp. A18. Next base: position 293,098 of record NZ_JBWLKL010000008.1, read on the forward strand.
GTCGCCGGGGTGCAGGTCCCGGTCCCACTCGCGCCAGTCCATGCGGTCGGGGAACGCCTCGGACGCCCACAGCGGAACGGCCTTGATGCCGCAGGACTTGGCGGCGCGCAGCGAGTCCGCGTTGTAGTTGCCGTACGGCGGGCGGAAGAGCTCGGGGCGTTTGCCGTACTGCTTCTGGATGACGTCTTGCATGCCGCAGATCTCGCGCCGCTGCTCCTTGTACGAAAGCCCCGGCAGATAGGGGTGGTTGAGGGTGTGGTTGTTCAGCGAGACACCGCGGGACTGCATCTTCTTGAAGTAGGCGTAGTCCTCCTTGACCAGATAGTCGCTGAGGAACGCGGTGTACGGGATCTTCAGCTCGCTCATCATCTTGAGCAGCGCCGGGTCCTTCTCGGCGCCGTCGTCGATGGTCAGGAAGACGACCTTCTTCTTGGTCGGGATCGTCGTGAAGACGGGCGGCAGGCCCGCCTGTCCCTTGACCTCGAACCCCTTGCGGGTGGTGATCTTCGGCTTCGCCGCGGGGGCGGGCGGCGCGGCCAGCGGGGTCTTGGCCAGGCCCCAGCGCTTCGCGGCGGCGGCGCGGGCGACCTGGGCGACGCGGAGTTTCTGGGCGTAGGAGTCGAGGGCGCGGGCGGGCGGCGCGTCCAGGCGCTGCTGACCGGGGGCGGGCTTGGCCGCGCCGTCGGTGCCCGATGCGCAGCCGGAGGCGATCGCGGCGGCCGTGATCACGGCGGCCCCGGCCCGCACCCGCCCACGCGCCCGGCCCGGCTTCTGATTCTTCCGCCTCGCCCAGAATTTGTCGTTTTGTCGTACTAGCTGCATGGCGCCGGATCTTTGCAGCTCACGGCCCGGCTGCCCGGCCGACACCGCCGCCGGGCGCGCACCATCCACCGACTGGCCCACAATGGGCCGGGTGAACGACCTCGACGCCGCCCTGACCGCCTTCTCCGCGCTGCTCACCGCCGAGGGCCGGTCCCTGCTCGATCTCAACGAGGTGCGGGAGGCCGATCCGGCCAGGGAGCTCGCCGTCGCCACGCGTCTGCGCCGCGAGCACCCGGCGGAGCTGGTCACGGCGGTTCTCGCGCAGGCGCGGCTGCGGCGGCGGGCGGTGGCGAAGTTCGGCGCCGAGGACGCGGGCCGGATGTTCTTCACGCCGAACGGCGTCGAGCAGGCGACACGTACGAGCGTCGCGGTGCACCGCGCCGAGAGCTTCAAGGCCCTCGGCGTACGGAGCGTGGCCGACCTCTGCTGCGGCATCGGCGGCGACGCGATCGCCCTCGCCCGCGCCGGGATCGCCGTACTCGCCGTCGACCGCGACCCGCTGACCTGCGCGGTGGCGCGCGCGAACGCGGACGCGCTTGGGCTCGCCGACCTCATCGAGGTGCGGGAGGCCGATGTCACCGAGGTCGACACGGCCGCGTACGACGCGGTCTTCGTGGACCCGGCGCGGCGCGGCGGGCGGGGCCGGATCTTCGACCCGGAGGCCTACTCCCCACCGCTCTCCTGGGCGATCGAGGCCGCCCGCAAGGCCCCGCACGCGGCGCTGAAGATCGCCCCCGGCATCCCGCACGAGGCGGTGCCCGCCGAGGCCGCGGCGGAGTGGATCTCGGACGGCGGTGACGTGAAGGAGGCCGTGCTGTGGTTCGGCACGGACACCCCGTCCTCGCACCGCGCCACGCTGCTGCCCTCGGGCGCCTCCCTGTGGTCCTCGCTCGACGCGATGCTGCCGGACCCCGAGGTGCGGGCGGTCGGGCGCTATCTGTACGAGCCGGACGGCGCCGTCATCCGCGCGCATCTGGTGGCGGAGGTGGCCGCGCGGGTGGAGGGCGGCCTGATCGACGAGACGATCGCGTACGTCACCTCCGACGCGCCGCACGAGACTCCGTACGCGGTGGCGTACGAGATCACCGATCAACTGCCCTTCGGCGTGAAGAAGTTGAAGGCTGTGCTGCGGGAGCGGGAGGTCGGGATCCTGACGGTGAAGAAGCGGGGCTCCGCGGTGGAACCGGAGGAACTGCGCCGCAAGGTGAAGCCGCAGGGCAAGAACTCGGCGACGGTGTTCCTGACGCGAGTGGCGGGGGCGCCGGCGATGTTGATCGGGCGCCCGGTGGACCGACATCCCGCTGCCCCGAAGCCTTGAGCACCGCCAGCACCGCCAGCACCGAGTTCGCCGAGTTCGCCGAGTTCGCCGAGTTCGCCGAGTTCGCCGAGTTCGCCCTCAAACGCCGGACGGGCTGATCCGTTCCGCCCGTCCCAGCAGAAGCTCCCGCTCCCGCTCATTTCGAGCGAGCCCCGCTGCCCGCTCGAACTCCTCCCGCGCCTCGGTCACCCTCCCGAGCCTGACCAGCAGGTCACCCCGCACGCTGGGCAGCAAGTGGTAATCCTTCAGGGCGGGTTCATCGGCGAGCGCGTCCACCAGCTCAAGCGCCTGTGCCGGGCCGGAGGCCATCGACACCGCCACCGCCCGATTCAGCTCGATCACGGGCGACGGAGTGCGCGCCCCCAACAACCCGTACAGCACCACGATTTGGGACCAGTCGGTGTCCTCGTACGACAAGGCGTTCGCATGGCACGCGGCGATCGCGGCCTGGAGCTCGTAAGGACCCGGGCCGCCCGTCGAGACGGACCGCGCACGGCCGAGCGCCTCGAAGCCCCGCCGGATCAGCGGTCGGTTCCAGTGGCGGCGGTCCTGGTCCGCGAGGAGCACCGGCTCACCCTTCGGTCCCGTCCGTGCCGCCGAGCGGGACGCCTGGAGCTCCAACAACGCGGCCAGGCCGTGCACTTCGGGCTCCCGGGGCATCAGTGCGGCCAGCACACGGGCGAGGCGCAGCGCGTCCTCGCACAGCGACGGCCGCAGCCAGTCGTCGCCCGCCGTGGCCGCGTACCCCTCGTTGAAGATCAGGTAGATGACTTCGAGCACCGACCCGAGCCGGGTCTCGCGCTCGGCACCGTACGGCACTTCGAAGGCCACGCCCTTGGCGGCGAGGGTGCGCTTCGCGCGGACGATGCGCTGGGCCACCGTCGCCTCGGGGACCAGCATCGCGCGGGCGATCTCCGGCGTCGTCAGGCCGCCGAGCAGCCGCAGCGTGAGCGCGATGCGGGCCTGGGCCGAGAGCACCGGGTGGCAGGCGGTGAAGACGAGGCGCAGGAGGTCGTCGTCGATGTAGTCAGGATCGACGACGGAGACTGCGGGTTCGTCGACGTGGGGCGGGGCGGCCTCCAGGTCGCGGCCCATCTCCTCCAGCTTGCGCGCGTAGCGCTCCCTGCGGCGTACGAGGTCGATGGCGCGGCGCTTGGCGGTGGTCGTCAGCCAGGCGCCCGGGTTGTCGGGGACGCCGGTGTGCGGCCACTGTTCCAGGGCGGCGACCAGGGCGTCCTGCGCGAGCTCCTCCGCGATTCCCACGTCCCGCACGATGCGCGCGACACCGGCGATGAGACGCGGGGACTCGATGCGGAAGACGGTCTCGATGGCGTTGCGGGGGGTGTCCGGGCGAGGGTGCTCTGAAGAGTGGGCCGTCACGGCCACCCATCAGAGCACCCTCCGCGGGGCGCCGCAAAGACCGGCGCCCCCCCCAGCCCGCGGTTCGGGCTCAGCCCTCCATGATCTCCCGGACCTCCGCCGTCACCGTCCACTCCTCGTCATGGACCTTCAGGAACCGGCTGGCCCACTCGATCGCCTCGGCCTTGTCCTTGCACTGCGCGATGGAGTAGCCGCCGACGACCTCCTTGGCCTCGGTGAACGGCCCGTCCGTGACGGACAGTTGACCGCCCTCCCAGTGGACGCGGGTGCCCTGGGCGGTCGGGGTGAGCCCCGCGGTGTCGAGCATCACCCCGGCCTTGGTGATCTCTTCGAGCAGCGCGCCCATGCGCTCACCCATCTCGGGGCTGGGCCCGCCCTCGGGGGAGTTCTTCTCGTCGATGCGGATCATCGTCAGGTAGCGCGGCATGGTCATGTCTCCTTCGGCTGTCGTCGCATGCCCTGCGGGCCCGCGACGGGCGGGGCTCTTCCCCGCCTCTCACCTGTGCGTCGAACGGGAGACGCCCGGATCGACATCGCCGCCGAGATTCTTCGAAGAATCTTTTTGGGTGCGCGTTTCCGCAGGCCGCAGCCGTGCAGGCGCACGATGCAGCACCGCGGTGGCCACGGCCGCCGCCACCAGCAGCTCGGCGAGGACTCGGCGTCTGCGCCGGCCCTCCCGCCACGCTCGCGACGCCGAAGACCACGAACCCGGCGATCAGGGTGCGCCGCCGCCCGCCAGATCGGCGAGGCGCCCGCCCGGCATGAGGAGGCCGCCGAAGGCGAGCGCGTAGGCGTTGACGACCCAGAGCAGCGAGTCGGCCCCGAAGCCGAGGTCGTCGCCGCTGCACCACCTGCGGACTGACCCCGTCCCAGGCCGTCGCCGCCTACCGCACCATCTGGCACTGCGTCTACGGCGCCCTGGTCTTCCGCCAGGCGATGGCCCGCCGCGCGCAGGAGCCGGACCGAAGGCGCTACTTCCCCGACATGCTCACGGACGCCGACGCCGAGGAACTCCCCCACCTCACCGCGCCGGCGGACCGCTGGCTTGAACTCACGGCGGAGTACGACGTGTCCACACAGCTGGCAGCGGTCATCGACGGCCTCCTGGGGCCGGCGCGGCGCCCCATCGGCCGGTAGCCGGCCGGTAGCGGCGTCAGCCCAGGCCGACCGACTCGAACCGCCACCGGTGCACCGCCCGCGTCACCAACTCCGATGCGGGCTCGGGCAGTTCGGGCAGTGCGGCGTCGCACGGCGCGTCCCACCACGTCAGGACGAGGACCCGGTCCTGCGGGGCGCGGAAGCTCTCGCGTCGGATCGGGGCGCCGTCCAGGGCCTGGGCCCGCGCCCAGGCGAGCAGTTCCTCGCCACGGCCCTCGGCCGCGCGGGCCTCCCACATCAGCGCGACGGTCACGGGTACAGGTTCTCCTTGCTGACCTCGTGCACGTGGTCGTGGTCGTGGGTGTGGGTGTGGTCGTGGCCGTGCCCGTTGCCCGGGACGTGCGGCTCCGTCACCGGGAGCGAGGAGTCCGCCGACAGATCCCAGTCGGATGCGGACCGGTTCCGCGCCACCATCTCCGCGCCGAGCGCCGCCACCATCGCGCCGTTGTCCGTGCACAGCTTCGGCCGCGGCACCCGCAGCCGGATCCCGGCCGCCTCGCACCGCTCCTGCGCGAGCGCGCGCAGCCGCGTGTTGGCGGCCACGCCGCCGCCGATCATCAGGTGGTCCACGCCCTCGTCCTTGCAGGCCCGCACGGCCTTGCGGGTCAGCACGTCGACGACCGCCTCCTGGAAGGACGCCGCCACGTCACGCACGGGCACGTCCTCGCCCGCGGCCCGCTTGGCCTCGATCCAGCGCGCCACGGACGTCTTCAGGCCGGAGAAGGAGAAGTCGTACGCCGCGTCGCGCGGCCCGGTCAGGCCGCGCGGGAAGGCGATCGCCTTCGGGTCGCCCTCCTTCGCGTACCGGTCGATCACGGGGCCGCCGGGGAAGCCGAGGTCGAGCACCCGCGCGATCTTGTCGAAGGCCTCGCCCGCCGCGTCGTCGATGGTCGCGCCCAGCGGGCGGACGTCCGATGTGATGTCGGAGGAGAGCAGCAGCGAGGAGTGGCCGCCCGACACGAGCAGCGCCATCGTCGGCTCGGGCAGCGTGCCGTGCTCCAGCTGGTCGACGCAGATGTGCGAGGCCAGGTGGTTGACGCCGTAGAGCGGCTTGCCGAGCGCGTATGCGTACGCCTTGGCCGCCGAGACGCCCACGAGCAGCGCGCCCGCGAGGCCGGGCCCCGCGGTGACCGCGATGCCGTCCAGGTCCTTGGCCGTGACGCCCGCTTCCTTCAGGGCGCGGTCGATGGTCGGCACCATCGCTTCGAGGTGCGCCCGCGAGGCGACCTCGGGCACGACGCCACCGAAGCGCGCGTGCTCGTCGACGCTGGAGGCGACGGCGTCGGCGAGCAGGGTGGTGCCGCGGACGATGCCGACGCCGGTCTCGTCACAGGAGGTCTCGATGCCGAGAACGAGAGGTTGGTCGCGCGAGTCAGCCATGGGTGTCGGTTCCTTGTACGGATGTCGATGGATCGGTCAGACGCATCACCAGGGCGTCCACGTTGCCCGGCTGGTAGTAGCCGCGCCTGAAGCCGATGGGCTCGAAGCCGAAGCGCTCGTACAGCTTCTGCGCCCGGGTGTTGTCGACCCGCACCTCGAGCATGACCTCGCCGCACTCGAAGGCGGTGGCCGCGGTCAGCAGGTCGGTGAGGAGCCGGGAGCCGAGCCCCGAGCCCCAGTGACTCGGGGCCACCGCGATGGTCTGTACGTCGGCCTGGTCGCCGGCCGACGCGAGCCCCGCGTACCCGACGAGCCGGTCCTCGTCCGTCGCCACCACGTACCGGCGGGTGGCCAGCGGCCCGCGCGCGTGGGCGAGCTCGGACCAGAACATGCCGCGCGACCAGGCGTCGTCCGGGAAGAGCTCCTTCTCGAGGACGAAGACAGATTCGATGTCCCACCAGCGCATCTCGCGCAGGACGACTGTCGTCACGGATGTCACTTGGGGGTGACCACCTTGTAGTTCTTGGGGACCTGCGCGTCCGGGCGGCGCAGGTACAGCGGCCTGGGGGCCTGCAGCTCCTCGCCCGCGGCGAGCTTCTCGGCGGCGAGGGAGGCGAGCGAGGCCGCCGAGACGTGCTCGGGGGCGCGGGCGTCCGGGAAGGTCTCGGGGTAGAGCAGCGCGCCGGCGCCGACGGCGGGCAGGCCCGCCACCGCGTCCGCGATGTCCGCGGGGCGGTCCACGGCGGCGTCGGTGAGGCGGGTGCGCGGGTCCGCGTACCGGGCCCAGTAGACCTCCTTGCGGCGCGCGTCCGTGGCGACGACGAAGGGGCCGTCCTCGATGCCGGACTCGTACGCGAGGCCGTCGAGCGTGCACACCCCGTGCACCGGCACGCCGAGCGCGAGGCCGAAGGTGTCGGCGGTCATCAGGCCGACGCGCAGCCCCGTGTAGGGGCCGGGGCCGACCCCGACGACGATGCCGGTCACGGCGTCGAGTCTGAGCCCGGCGTCGGCGAGCACGCGGTCGACGGCGGGGAGCAGCAGCTCGCCGTGGCGGCGGGCGTCCACCTGACTGGAGGCTGCGACGACGGACGAGCCGTCGTGCAGCGCGACGGTGACGGCGGGAGTGGCGGTATCCAGAGCGAGCAAGAGCACGCGAATAGCCTACGGCTCCGGCGCACGGCGCACGGCCGACCGAGGATGCCGCACACCTGCTGCTAACGTCACCCAGTAGCCGTACGGAGTACGAAGAGGGTGGCGCAGTTGTCCAGGAGCAGCTCGGGATTCGTGGCCGGGCTCACCGCCGCCGCGCTCGCCGCGGTCGGCTTCCTCGCCTACCAGGCATCGGCCAGCGCGCCGGACACCCTGGGCAAGAAACCGGACAAGAACCCTTCCGCCTCGGCCTCGCGCTCCCCCAAGGACAAGGGCGACCCGACGGCGGTCCCCGCACAGTCCGGTACGGGCGAGCGGGTCGTCTACTCGGTGGGCGACGACCGCGTATGGCTGGTCTCCGGCTCCGGCAAGGCACAGCGCACGTTCGAGGTCACGCCGAGCACGGTGGACCCGGCCCCCGGCACGTACACCGTCACCTCGCGCTCGGGAACCGTCACCGGAACGGACGGCGTCGCGATCGAGCACGTCGTGCGTTTCGCGAACGTGGACGGCATCGCGATCGGCTTCAGCGCGGCGGTGGACGGCTCGACGCCGAAGCCCGACCCGTCGAAGAAGACCGGCGGCATCCGCGAGTCGCGCAAGGACGGCAACGCCATGTGGAAGTTCGCGACGATCAGCAAGAAGGTCGTCGTCGTTCCGTAGGGGCGTCGCCCGAGGGTGCCGGATCGCGCGGCGGGGTCGAGACCGCGCTCGCCGCCGCTCCGGCGGCCAGCAGATCGCGCATGGAAATCCCCGATGGCCCCGACAGCCCGTGCGGCGGGGGCTGTGCGTCACGTTCTGCAGCCGACATGGATGCCTCCTGGGCTCCGGGGGCAGACGTGGTTAGGCAGACCTAACCAGTACTGGCATCCATGTGACCACGCGCGACGCACGCCGCGCAACATCTTGCCGACGGCTTGTCGGAATGTTCGGGTGAAAAGACGAGGATCAGGCCGAAAGCAGCGTGAGATCGGCCTGGGCCCACCGCTCGCCGACCCCGGTCAGCGTCACTTCGCGCACCTCGTCCGTGGTGTCGCCGACGGCACGGTCGATGGCGACGCGCAGCCGGTCGTCGGAGAGCTCCTCGACCTTGCCGTCGCCCCACTCCACGACGATCACCGACTCGGGCAGCGACACGTCGAGGTCGAGGTCCTCCATCTCGTCGAGGCCGCCGCCCAGGCGGTACGCGTCCACGTGTACGAGGGGCGGTCCCTCGGACAGGGACGGGTGGACGCGGGCGATGACGAAGGTCGGGGACGTGACGGCGCCCCGGACGCCGAGGCCCTCGCCCAGGCCGCGGGTCAGTGTCGTCTTTCCGGCGCCCAGTTCGCCGCTGAGCATCACGAGGTCGCCGGGGCGGAGCAGCTTGGCCAGGCGGCGGCCCAGGTCGCCCATCTGCTCAGGGGAGGTGACGGTGATGCCGAGGGTGTTCGCGGGGGCCGGGTTGTGCGGTGCTTCCATGCCCACCCACGTTAGCCGCTGGACGTCCGTGCGTCGGTCGCCTCCGGGACGGCGCCCGTGCGCGCGAGGAGGTCCGCGAGGCGGTCCGTGACGACCTCGGGGTGCTCCAGCATGACCAGGTGCCCGGCGTCCGGGACGAGCACAAGCTCGGCGTCCGGGAGCAGATCGGCGATGACCTCGCTGTGCTCGCTGGGCGTGACCAGGTCCTTGTCACCGGCCAGGACGAGGACGGGAAGCTCGGCGAAGTGCTTCAGCGCCTCCGTCTTGTCGTGCTCGGCGAACGCCGGGTAGAACTCCGCGACCACGTCGATGGGCGTCGACTCGATCATCCGCTCGGCGAACCGCGAGATCGCCGGGTCCACGTCCTTCGACGAGAACGAGTAGCGCTTGATGATCCCGGCGAAGAGGTCCGCGGTGGCCCGCCGCCCCTTCTCCACGAGCTCGGCCTGGGAGCCGAGCGCCTTCAGGACCCCCGGAAGCACGCGCCGCACGGCGTTCATCCCCGCGACCGGCAGACCGAAGTTGACGCTGCCGAGCCGCCCGGACGACGTACCCACAAGAGCGACGCCGACGACGCGCTCACGGATCAGCTCGGGGAAGTGGTCGGCGAGGGCCATCGTCGTCATGCCGCCCATGGAATGCCCCACCAGGACCAGCGGCCCCTCGGGCGCCGCCGCGTCGATGACGGCCTTCAGATCCCGCCCCAGCTGGTCGATGGAGACCGGCGTCCCGTCCGCGAGCTGCGCCGCGCCGCGCCCCGAACGGCCGTGGCTGCGCTGGTCCCAGTACACACAGCGCACGACGCCGCGCAGGGCGGCCCGCTGGAAGTGCCAGGAGTCCTGGCTCAGGCAGTAGCCATGGCTGAAGACGACGGTGACGGGAGCGGGGGCCTTGCGCCCGAAGAGCCTGCGCCGCCGCGGCGCCTGCGCGCTGTCGGACTCGACCTCGTCGACCTCGTACGAGAGCTCCGTGCCGTCCTCCGCGTACGCCTGGCCCGGCATGCCGCGCAGCGAGCCGTACGGACCCGACGCGTCGAGGGCGAGCCGCGCCTTCTTGCGCATGCCGCGGCCGACGGTCAGCCGCTCGATGGCGACACCGGCCGCCGCGCCCGCGGCGACGACGCCGATCGCGGCACCGGCGAAGCCGGCCCTGCGCCAGTTCCCGGCCGCCGCGGCGACTTCCGTCACCGCTTCCGCGGCCGCCCCCGTGCTGGTCTCGCTCACGTGCCGCTCCTACTCAGTCGTCGGGTCGCTCGTTCACATAGACGCGCGGAACACGCGATCCGATGCGGGTGACGATCTCGTACGCGATGGTGCCCGCCGCCTGTGCCCAGTCCTCGGCGGTCGGCTCGCCCTCGTCACCGGGGCCGAACAGGACGGCTTCGGAGCCCACCGCCGGCTCGTCACCACCGAGATCGACCACGAACTGGTCCATCGCGATGCGCCCCGCGACCGTCCGCAACTTGCCGCCGACGAGCACGGGTCCTGTGCCCGACGCGTGGCGCGGGATCCCGTCCCCGTACCCGACCGGGACGAGACCGAGAGTCGTCTCTCCGGGTGTGACGTAGTGATGCCCGTAACTGACGCCGTGACCCCCCGGAGCGTGCTTCACGAGGGCGAGCGAGGCGCTGAGTCGCATGACGGGCCGCAGCCCGAACTCCTCCGGGGTGCCGATCTCGGGGCTGGGCGAGATCCCGTACATCGCGATCCCGGGACGTACGAGATCGAAGTGCGTCTCCGGAAGCGTGAGCGTGCCCGGCGAGTTGGCGATGTGCCGCACCTCGGGCCGGATCCCGCGCTCCTCGGCGGCCGCGACCATCTCGCGGAAGAGGGCGAGTTGGGCGGCGATGGACGGATGTCCTGGCTCGTCCGCACACGCGAAGTGCGACCAGATCCCGGTGACGCGCACCAGTCCCTCGGCCTCGGCCTGCAGTGCCTGCGACACGAGCTCGGGCCAGTCGGCGGGCATGCATCCATTGCGCCCGAGGCCGGTGTCGGCCTTCAGCTGAACCCGCGCCGTACGCCCCACCGCCCGTGCGGCGGCGGACACTTCGCGCAGGGCCCAGAGCCCGCTCACCGACATGTCGAGGTCGGCTTCGACGCCTTCGCGCCAGGGCCCGCCCGGGGTCCACAGCCAGCACATCAGACGCCCCTGGATCCCGGCGGCCCGCAGCGCGAGCGCCTCGTCGGGGGTCGCGGTGCCCACCCAGGTGGCGCCCGCCTCGATCGCCGCGCGGGCGCAGGGCACCATCCCATGGCCGTACGCATCGGCCTTCACGACGGCCATGAAGGCGGCGCCCGGCGCGAGGGCGCGCAAAGTCCGCACGTTGGCCCGGAGGGCGGCCAGGTCGATCTCGGCGCGGGCACGCAAAGGTGCGGTCTCAGTCATAACGCCGACCAGTGTCTCAGAGCCCACTGGCACCCTGGCAGCCGCGCGCCTCAGGCCCCTTGCCTGCTTCCCCACGCGTAGACCCGGTCGCCCTTGTGCAGGGTCTTCCACAGGGCGCGGGCGTCGGCGATCCGCAGGTTCACGCAGCCGTGCGAGCCTGGGCGGTCGTAGACACCCGCACCCGGCACGGGCCCCGCACCCGGCACGGCCCCGCACCCAAGACAAACCAGCCCCGCACCGCCCAGCCGGACGCTAGTCCCCCCGTACATCCCGCCAAGCCACAGGAATAGCCTCAGCCACATCCTGCGCCCCCACCGGCGCCCCCAGTCCCCCCGGCGCCCCAACCGCCGCACGCCGCCCCGCGAGCCCATGCAGGTACGCCCCCACCGCCCCCGCATCCCCCGCACCCAGCCCCGCCGCCAGCAAAGCCCCCGCCAGCCCCGACAGAACATCGCCACTGCCCGCAGTGGCGAGCCACGGCGTCCCCGTCGGGTTGACCCGCACCGCGCCACCACCCTCCGGCGGCCCCGCGACCAGCGTCGTGGACCCCTTCAAGAGCACCGTCGCCCCGTACCGCGCCGCCAACTCCCGCACAGCGGCAAGACGCCCCCGCTCGACCTCCTCCCGCGAAACCCCCAGCAGCGCCGCCGCCTCCCCCGCATGCGGCGTGAGCAACGTGGGCACGCCCCGCGCACCCCGGCCCCGCACCACATCCGCATCGACAAGCCGCAGCCCATCCGCGTCGATCAGCACCGGCACATCGGCATCGACCACGTCCGCGAGCCGCTCGGCATCGTCCCCGAGCCCAGGCCCGACCACCCAGGCCTGCACCCGCCCCGCCTTGGACGGCGGCCCGGCGGAGACGAGGGTCTCCGGGAAGCGGGCGATCACCGCATCCGCCGCGTGCCCCACGTACCGCACCGCCCCCGCACCACCCCGCAGCGCACCGGCGACGGCGAGCACGGCGGCTCCGGGATACCGGGCGGACCCGGCGACGATCCCCACCACACCCCGCCGGTACTTGTCGCTCTCCCCGGTCGGCAACGGAAGCAACGAGGCCACATCTGCGTACTGCAGAGCTTCCACCTCGCCGCCCGTGGCGCCCCCGCCCAGCTCAAGCCCGATATCGACCAACCGCACCGCCCCCGCGTGCTCCCGCCCCGGATCAATCAACAACCCCGGCTTGTACGCACCGAAGGTCACCGTCACGTCGGCCCGAACCGCGTCCCCGCTCACCACCCCGCTGTCGGCGTCCACCCCACTCGGCAGATCAACGGCGACTACAGGCACCCCCAATTCCCGTACGAGCCGCACCACTTCAACAGCCCCGGCCCGCAGCCCACCCTTCCCCCCGATACCCACGATCCCGTCCACAACAAGATCGGCACCCCGCACGGCACCCCGCACGACATCCGCCGAACCAGCCACCCGCCCCCCAGCGGCGCGGAACGCGGCAAGTCCACCCCCGTGCACCCGTTCGGGCGAGAGCAGCACCGCCGAAACCCCCGCCCCCCGCCGCGCGAGCCGCGCCCCGGCGTACAGCGCGTCACCCCCGTTGTCCCCGCTCCCCACGAGCAGCACGACCCGGGATCCGTAGACCTTGCCGTACACCCTGCCGAGCACCTCTGCGCAGGCCACCGCGAGCCCGGCAGCCGCCCGCTGCATCAGGGCACCTTCCGGCACCCGCGCCATCAACTCCCGCTCCGCGGCCCTGACCGTCTCTACCGAGTACGCAGTACGCATACCCCGAGTGTCACCCGGCGCCGAGCACAGCGCCTACCCCTCGGCGATCACCACGGCCGACGCCACCCCCGCGTCATGGCTGAGCGAGACATGCCACGACCGCACCCCCAACTCGGCGGCCCGCGCCGCCACCGTCCCCTTCACCCGCAGCCGCGGCTGCCCGCTCCCCTCGACGAACACCTCCGCGTCCGTCCACCGCAGCCCGGACGGCGCCCCCAGCGCCTTGGCAAGCGCCTCCTTCGCCGCGAACCGCGCCGCAAGCGAGGCGATCCCCCGCCGCTCCCCGCTCGGCAGCAGCAACTCCCGCTCCACGAACAGCCGCGTGGCCATCCCGGCCGTACGCTCCAGCGCCGCCTCGAACCGCTCGATCTCGGCCACGTCGATTCCGACCCCAATAATCACAAGCAGCAGCCTACGAGCCCCCGCACCCCAACCACTCGCCCCGCAGGGCCCGCGCACCCTAACGGTTCAAGCCCCGGCGGGGGTGACGCACCCCACCCCCCGCCCCGTTCAAACAGCCGTAACAATGGACTGTGATCTCATCGGTCTCCGTACCCCCGACGACACCGCGGAGCGCCCACCGGCACAGGCCGGAGGCGACTCCCTACGTCGACCTCACCCGCACCGAGTGGAGCGCCCTGCGCGACAAGACGCCGCTCCCCCTCACCGCCGAGGAGCTGGAGCAGCTTCGCGGCCTGGGTGATGTCATCGACCTCGACGAAGTGCGGGACATCTATCTGCCGCTCTCCCGCCTCCTCAACCTCTACGTGGGCGCGACGGACGGCCTGCGCGGCGCGCTCAACACCTTCCTCGGCGAGAAGGGCTCCCAGTCGGGCACGCCCTTCGTCATAGGAGTCGCCGGCTCGGTGGCCGTCGGCAAGTCGACCGTCGCCCGCCTCCTCCAGGCGCTCCTCTCCCGCTGGCCCGAACACCCCCGCGTCGAGCGCGTGACGACGGACGGCTTCCTCCTGCCCACCAAGGAACTGGAGGCCCGCGGCCTGATGTCCCGCAAGGGCTTCCCGGAGTCGTACGACCGAAGGGCCCTGACCCGCTTCGTGGCGGACATCAAGGCGGGCAAGGACGAGGTGACGGCGCCCGTCTACTCCCACCTGATCTACGACATCGTGCCGGACCAGCGCCTCACGGTCCGCCGCCCCGACATCCTCATCGTCGAGGGGCTGAACGTCCTGCAGCCGGCCCTTCCCGGCAAGGACGGCCGCACCCGCGTGGGCCTCGCCGACTACTTCGACTTCAGCGTGTACGTGGACGCGCGCGCCGAGGACATCGAGCGCTGGTACCTGAACCGCTTCAAGAAGCTCCGCGCCACCGCGTTCCAGGACCCGTCCTCGTACTTCCGCAAGTACACCCAGGTCTCGGAGGAAGAGGCCCTGGACTACGCCCGCACGACCTGGCGCACCATCAACAAGCCCAACCTCCTGGAGAACGTGGCCCCGACGCGCGGCCGGGCCGCCCTGGTCATCCGCAAGGGCCCCGACCACAAGGTGCAGCGGCTGAGCCTGCGCAAGCTGTAACCCCGGCAGCCCCCGGATACCCTGCGCGGATGCTGCATCTGCGCCTGATGACCCCGGCGGACAAGACCGACGACGTGGTGCGCCTGATCGAGAAGACGGTCGGCGCCACGCACCTGGCCGTCATGACCGGCGCGGCCCGCGACCCCGCTGGCGACGTCGTGACGTGCGACGTCGCCCGGGAGGCGGGCGACACGCTGATCGGCGGCCTGCGCGCCCTCGGCATCGACAAGTCGGGCTCGATCGCGCTCGAGAACATCGACCTGTCGCTCTCCCTGCGGGCGGACAAGGCCGCGGATGATGCCCCGGGCGAGGGCGCGGACGCAGTCCTGTGGGAGCAGCTCACAGACGCCACCCACGAGGAATCGACGCTCTCGATCACCTACGTGGCGTTCATCACGCTCGCCACGATGATCGCGGCCTGCGGTGTGGTCCTCGACAACGCGATCCTGATCGTCGGCGCGATGGCGGTGGGCCCGGAGTTCGGCCCGCTCGCGGGGTTCTGCACCGCCCTGGTCCAGCGCGCCCCGCGCCTGGCGCTGCGCTCGCTCATCGCGATCCTGGTGGGCTTCGCGGTCGCGATGGTGGTGACGGTCGGCTTCAGCTACTTCATGGACGCGATGAACCTGTTCAGCGACGCCGCCCTGAAGTCGGATCGCCCGAACACGAACTTCATCTACCGCCCCGACTGGTTCTCGTTCGTCGTGGCCGTCCTCGCGGGCGCGGCGGGCACGCTCTCGCTCACCTCGGCCAAGTCGGGCGCGCTGGTGGGCGTGGCGATCTCGGTGACGACTGTCCCGGCCGCTGCGAACGCCGCCGTCGCCTTCAGCTACGCCGAGTACAAGCAGGCGTGGGGCTCCACCGAGCAGCTCCTGCTCAACCTGCTCGGCATCGCCCTTGCCGGCACCCTCACGCTGCTGGCCCAGAAGTTCCTCTGGGCCAGGCAGCATGAACGTACGGCCAGAAAGGCCCGACTGACCTAGCCCAGCGCGGACTTCACCACATCGGCGAGCCGCCCGGCCACGGACCGCGCCTGATCGATGTCGGCGGCCTCGACCATGACGCGCACCAACGGCTCCGTGCCGGACGAGCGCAGCAGCACCCGTCCCGTGGCGCCCAGTTCGCGCTCGGCCTCGGCGACGGCGGCCGTCAGCTCCGGGGAGGTCGTGACCCGCGACTTGTCGACGTCGGGCACATTGATCAGGACCTGCGGAAGCCGCTGCATGACTCCGGCGAGGTCGGCGAGCGAACGTCCGGTCTCGGCGACGCGTGCCGCGAGCAGCAGCCCGGTCAGCGTGCCGTCACCCGTGGTCGCGTGGTCGAGGATGATCACATGCCCGGACTGCTCGCCGCCGAGGGCGAAGCCGTTCTGCTTCATCGACTCGAGCACATAGCGGTCGCCGACGCCCGTCTGCACCAGGGCGAGGCCCTCGCGCTCCATGGCGAGCTTGAAGCCCAGGTTCGACATGACCGTCGCGACCACCGTGTCCGAACGCAGCGTGCCGTGCTCCCGCATGGCCATCGCCAGGACGGCGAGGATCTGGTCCCCGTCCACCTCGGCGCCCGTGTGGTCCACGGCGAGGCAGCGGTCCGCGTCTCCGTCGTGCGCGACACCGAGGTCGGCGCCGTGCTCGACGACGGCGGCCTTGAGCAGGTCCAGGTGCGTGGACCCGCAGCCGTCGTTGATGTTCAGGCCGTCCGGCTTGGCGCCGATCGTGATGATCTCGGCACCGGCGCGCGCGAACGCCTCGGGGGAGACACGGGCCGCGGCGCCGTGCGCCTCGTCGAGGACGATCTTCAGTCCGTCGAGGCGGTTGGGCAGCACCCCGAGGAGATGCGCCACGTACTGGTCGAGGCCCTGGTCGTACGTCCGCACGCGGCCGACGCCCGCGCCCGTGGGCCGCTGCCAGGGAGCGCCGGTGCGGTGCTCCTCGTACACGGACTCGATGCGCTCCTCAAGCTCGTCGGCCAGCTTCTGGCCGCCGCGCGCGAAGAACTTGATGCCGTTGTCCGGCATGGCGTTGTGGCTCGCGGAGAGCATCACGCCGAGGTCGGCGCCCAGCGCACCGGTGAGATGCGCCACCGCAGGGGTGGGCAGCACACCGACGAGCTGGACGTCCACGCCCGCGCTCGCGAGACCGGCGACCACCGCGGCCTCCAGGAACTCCCCTGACGCGCGCGGGTCACGCCCGACCACCGCGACCGGCCGATGGCCCTCGAACGTGCCCACTTCGCCGAGCACATGAGCCGCCGCTACGGAGAGCCCGAGCGCGAGCTCGGCCGTCAGATCCGCGTTGGCGACACCGCGCACGCCGTCCGTGCCGAAGAGTCGTCCCACTGCTGTCCTCCTCCGGACTTCTGCCCGGTATCACCGGGGTTTTCGATAAACGAACGCCCCGGCAGCACGCAACGTGCCGCCGGGGCGAACGAAAAGTACAAGCAGGCAGATTAGCGCTTGCTGTACTGCGGAGCCTTGCGGGCCTTCTTGAGACCGGCCTTCTTGCGCTCGACCGCACGGTCGTCACGCTTGAGGTAACCGGCCTTCTTGAGGGCGCCACGGTTGTTCTCGACGTCGGCCTCGTTCAGCGCACGGGCGACACCGAGACGGAGCGCACCGGCCTGACCGGAGACGCCGCCACCCGAGATGCGGGCGATGACGTCGTAGCGGTTGTCGAGCTCGAGCACCTTGAAGGGCTCGTTGACTTCCTGCTGGTGGACCTTGTTCGGGAAGTAGTCCTCGAGCGTGCGCCCGTTGACCTTCCACTTGCCGGTGCCCGGGACGATCCGGACGCGGGCGATGGCGTTCTTGCGACGGCCCAGGCCGGCGGCCGGCTGCGGGTCGCCGAAGCGCGCGGCGTTCGACTCCGAGGTGTACTCGCCCTCGACGGGCGCCTCGGACTCGGTGGTGTACTGCTCTACGTCAACAACCTCGGTCTCTTCGACCGGCTGCTCAACGGTGGTCTCGGCCACGATTCTCCTCAGATTTCTTTACGTCTTTGGGGGTGGTGGCCGGAACTACTGCGCGACCTGGGTGATCTCGAACGGGACCGGCTGCTGAGCGCCGTGCGGGTGCTGGTCGCCCGCGTAGACCTTCAGCTTCGAGAGCATCTGACGGCCCAGGGTGTTCTTGGGGATCATGCCCTTGATGGCCTTCTCGACGGCCTTCTCGGGGTTCTTCTCAAGAAGCTCGTCGTAACGGACGCCACGCAGACCACCCGGGTAACCGGAGTGGCGGTACGCCATCTTCTGAGTCTTCTTGTTGCCGGACAGGTGAACCTTGTCGGCGTTGATGATGATGACGAAGTCGCCCATGTCCATGTGGGGCGCGTAGATCGCCTTGTGCTTGCCACGCAGGAGGTTGGCAGCGGTGGTCGCCAGACGACCCAGGACGATGTCCTGAGCGTCAATGACGTGCCACTGGCGGGTCACATCGCCGGGCTTGGGGCTGTACGTACGCACTTCGTAGCCTTCGCTTCTTCAGTGGATGGGGTCCAGACACACGGCACCCCAGAAGCGATCGTGGCGATCATGCAGCTGGGGCTCACAGTGCCGGGGACGCTGCCCGTATGCGAGCCACTGGTAACTGCTCCAGGGAACCTACGTAAGGCCCTTCGCGTGAGAACGACGAAGCCAATACGTATAACAATCCCCGAGAGTACCCGGAGCGCCCCGTACGGGTCAAAACGCGGATCTGGAGGCCGGCACCGCCGACTCCACCGCCCGAGGCGGCTCTGCGCTGTCCAGGGTAACCACCGTCCGCCGCAGACAGGACCGGGCGACCGTGAAGGCCAGCACACACAGCGTGACGCAGTCCCGGAAAGCCCTGCGTGTGCCCGGCTCGAGCCAGGGCCAGGTGAACCCCGGGACCTGCGGCACGAGCGCCAGCCAGAACCACTTGTCCCTGGCCACCGCCCCCGGCAGAAGCGCCCCGGAGAGCAGCAGCGGCACGACGACGAGCAGGTAGTGGTCGTACGACGGCCTGGACACCAGGAAGGCCGCCAGCATCAGCATCACGGCCGTCTCGACCACCCGCTGCTCCCCCGACCCCCGACCGCCCCGCCACCGCCGCCAGGCACACCACACCCCCGCCCCGGCCGCCGCGACACCGAGCAGGGACGCCGCCCCCTGCGGCACCCCGAGCCGCGCCAGGATCGCGCCGGGCGACGCCTCATAGAGCCGTACGAAGCTGTCCTCGCCCCGCAGCAGGAACGGCAGCGTCCGCGTGAAGAACCCTGCGGGGTCCGGCAGGGCGAGCGCCGCCCCCGCGGACACGGCCGTCGGGACGAGCACCGCGGCCCCGAGCCCCTGCCAGCGCCGCGCGAAGACGAAGAGCAGCACCACCGGCACGAGCAGCGGCTTCACGGCGACCACGGCCCCGATGACAAGCCCCGCGGCCACCCACCTCTCCCGGCAGACGAGGAGCAGCGCGAGCGGCAGCGCGGCGGCCGACGCCACCGTCCAGTTCCCGAGGTCGATCAGGTGCCCGAACGGCGCGAAGCCCATGGCGAGCGCGAGCAGCCCGAGCACCGCGAACCGGCTGCGCCACGGCACCCCGTGGATCCGCAGCGCGCACCCCCACCCGACGACGAGCGAGGCCGTGACCCCGGCCGGCACGAGGAACCGCACGACGGAGTGCGGAAGCAGCGCCTGCGGCACCGCGGCGAGCACGGCGCCCGGCAGATAGAGGAAGTGCCGGTCGGCATAGGGCGAACGCCCGTCGAGCCACGCCTCGGCCGCCTTCACCACGATCTCGTTGTCCATCCCGCCGTCCGCGCGCCTCAGCCCCACCTGGACGGCGGAGGCGAGCAGCACGACCCCGAGCGCCGCCCAGCCGTGCCAGGTCACCGGCCGCGACAACCACCCACTAACAGCACCTTTGCCCGTATTCATACGGATCAGGCTAGGTCGCGCCCCTCCCCCGACCCCCGCTCAACATCCCCAACTCCCCGTCTAAGATGCGGCGCATGAGCTTTGGGCAAGGGGGACCTCAGTGGGGTCCAGGGGATTCACGGACCCCTGACTGGGCAGCGCTGGCCGAGGCGTCCGAATCGCGCGCCCGGCGCCGCAAATGGCTGATGATCGGTGGCGGCGCGCTCGCCACCGTCGTGGTCGCGGCCGCCGTAGCCGTCGGGGTCGTCTCCGCGAACAGCGACAACAGCTCCGCGTCGAACAAACCGGCCAGCGAGCTGCCCTCGACCGCGGACATCCCCGGCGCGAGCACGAACCCCGGCCCGTCCTTCGAGGAGACGACGCCGCCACCCCCGCCGGACCCCAAGGAGTTCATCTCCAGCGCCAAGAAGGACAAGGCACCGCTCAGCGCCGACACGCTCTTCCCCGGCAAGTCGCTGACCTCGGGCGACCGCGTCTACAAGAAGGGCGCCACCAGCGGCACGAAGAAGTGCGCGGACGTCACCCAGGCCAAGCTCGGCGCGATTCTCACCAAGAACGACTGCACGCGGCTCTACCGCGCCAGCTACGTCAAGGACGACATCGCCGTCACGGTCGGCGTCGCCGTCTTCGACACGGCGGCCCAGGCCGCCAAGGTCAACGAACAGGCCAAGGAAGGCCTGGTCCTGTCGCTGCCCGGCAAGGGCGTGCCCAGCTTCTGCCGTACGGCGGTCTGCCGGGGCACGTACAACGCCTACGGCCGCTACGCCTACTTCACGACGACCGGCTTCACCAGCGAAAAGGACGTCACGAAGAAGGAGCGCAAGGTCTACACGTACGGCGACGACCTGGCCCGCTTCGCCTTCGGCCAGATCAACCGGCGGGGCGAGGCCCAGGCTTCCGCCGCGGCCAACGCCCCGCAGTAGTCCGGCGGCCGGGGCTCAGCAGCACCCGGCGCCGGGCAACGTCCGCTTGTTGCGCGCTTCCTTGCTGCGCGCGGCGAGCAACTCGTCGGCGGGGTAACCGACTTCTTCCAGCGTCAGCCCGTGCGGCCGTACGACATGCACGGCGGAGTCCCGCACCCCGGCGGCGAGCACCTTCGCGGGCCACTCCACGGGCCGGTGACCGTCACCGACGAACAACATGGCGCCGACCAACGACCGCACCATGTTGTGGCAGAAGGCATCGGCCCTGACGGTCGCTTCGAGGATCCCGTCCGGCCGCCGCTCCCACCGCAGTTCCTGGAGCGTACGGATGGTGGTGGCGCCCTCGCGCTTCTTGCAGTAGGCGGCGAAATCATGCTCGCCGACGAGCTTCTCGGCCGCCGTGTTCATGGCATCGAGGTCCAACTCCCAGTCGTGCCACAGCACATGACTGCGGAGCAGCGGATCGACACCACCCGGGTGATCGGTCACGCGATAGGCGTAACGCCGCCACACGGCCGCGAACCGCGCGTTGAAACCGGCGGGGGCCTCGGCCACCTTCCACACCCGCACGTCGTGCGGCAGCCGCCCGGCAAGCCTGCGCAGCAGCTTGTCGCTGTGCTCGGCCCACACGCCCTCGGGCAGATCGACGTGAGCGACCTGCCCCCGCGCGTGCACCCCGCTGTCGGTCCGCCCGGCGACGGTCAGCTCGTACGTCTCCTGCGACCGCGTCACGGTCCGCAGCGCGTCCTCGATCTCGCCCTGGACGGTCCGCTGCCCCTGCCGTTGCTTGGCCCAGCCGGAAAAGTCCTTGCCGTCGTAACTCAGGTCAAGCCGCACCCGCACGAACCCGGGCTCTACTTCATCGCTCACTCGTGGATCCTCTCAGGCAACAAAGAAGCGGGCCCGCCCCACAGGGGACGGACCCGCGACGCCCTGAAGGGGCGGGGGGAACTGCGCGACAAGCCACGACATCGCCGCAGCCGACGACGCGCAGTCCCCGGCAGAACGCTTACGCGTCCTTCGACTCCTCGGCAGCCTCGTCACCCTTGGTCGTGTCGACCTTGGGCTCAGAGACCTCGGCGTCCTTGGCGGCACGCTTGGTCGCCGCCTCGGCCTCACCGGTGGCGGCCTGCGCCACGGTCAGGGCCTCGACAAGCTCGATGATCGCCATGGGCGCGTTGTCGCCACGACGGTTACCGATCTTGGTGATACGGGTGTAGCCACCCGGGCGGTTCTCGTAGCGCGGGCCGATCTCCGTGAAGAGCGTGTGCACGATGCTCTTGTCGGTGATGACGGACAGCACCTGGCGGCGGTTGTGAAGGTCACCCTTCTTCGCCTTGGTGACCAGACGCTCCGCGTACGGACGCAGACGACGGGCCTTGGCCTCGGTCGTCGTGATCCGGCCGTGCTCGAAGAGCTGCTTGGCGAGGTTCGCCAGCAGAAGCTTCTCGTGCGCGGCGCTGCCGCCCATACGGGCACCCTTGGTGGGCTTCGGCATGGTGTTTCTCCTAGTGATCTGCCCCGGCCGTATCAGGTACCGGAGTCAGGGCCCCGGGGGCGGACGCCCCCGGGCAGTTCATCAGTACTGCTCGGTCTCCACGAAACCGGCGTCCGCGTCGTCGTCGGCGCCAAAGGCGTCAGCGGCGGCGGTCGGGTCGAACCCGGGAGGCGAGTCCTTCAGCGCGAGGCCCATGCCATTGAGCTTCATCTTGACCTCGTCGATCGACTTCGCACCGAAGTTGCGGATGTCGAGCAGGTCCGCCTCGGAGCGGGCCACGAGCTCACCCACGG